>CAZLDN010000028.1:0-46849 GCA_964558355.1 uncultured Candidatus Solibacter sp. | reverse complement strand
CCCGTCAACCTGCCGTTCAACACCGCTGCCGCGCCCACGACGCCGCTCGGCTCCACCACCATCTTCGTCCGGCTCATCACATACCACACCGCCTCCTTGATCTCCTCCTCGCTCACCAGCAGTACATCTTCCACCAGCCGCTGGATGATCGGAAAGTTATGCACCCCCGGCCGCGTCGTTCTCAACCCGTCCGCGATCGTCGCCGGCGGCTTGATCTCGATCCGCTCGCCCGCCTTCAACGACAGCCAGTAGTCGTTCCCCAATTCCGGCTCCACCCCAAAGACGCGTATCCCCGGATTGAGGGCCTTGGCCGCCGTCGCGCACCCTGCCAGCAACCCGCCCCCGCCCAGGCACACCACCAGCGCGTCCAGGTCCGAAACCTCTTCCATCAACTCCAACGCCGCCGTACCCTGTCCCGCGATGATCCTCGGGTGGTCGAACGGCGGAGCCAGCACCGCCCCTGTCTCCTCCGAGATCCGCCGCCCGATCGCCTCCCTGTCTTCCTTCAGCCGGTCATACTGCACGATCTCCGGCCCGTGCGACCGCGTCGCCGCCAGCTTCGACTTCGGCGCGTCGTCCGGCATCACCAGCGTTGCCTTCATCCCCACCGCCTTCGCCGCGATCGCCACCGCCTGCGCATGGTTGCCCGACGAAAACGCCACCACGCCCCGCGCCCGCTCTTCTTCCGTCATCGAAAAGATGAAATTCGCCGCACCCCGGATCTTGAACGCCCCCCCGCGCTGCATGTTCTCGCACTTGAAGAACACCCGCTTACCCGTCCGCCGGTTCACGCTCCCCGATTCAATCACCGGCGTCCGCCGCGCAATCCCCTTGATCCTCTCCGCCGCCGCCCTGATGTCGTCAATCGTCACTTCAACCATTTCTTAATACCCCGCTTTCTTGTCCGCCACAGCCTTCAACGGCTCTCCCGCCGCCCACCGCTCGAAGTTATCTATGAAGAACGACATCGCCTCGTCCAGCCACGTCGCCGTATGGTCGGCCGAATGCGGCGACAGCAGGACATTCTCCATCCCATACAATGCGTGACCCGCCGCCAACGGCTCCTGGTCGAACACATCCAGCACCGCCCCTCGAATCCGCCGCGTCTTCAACGCCTCCACCAGAGCTGCCTCGTCCACCACCGGACCCCGCCCCAAATTGATCAACACGGCCGTTTCTTTCATCAACGCCAACTCCCGCCGCCCGATCAGTCCCCGCGTCGCCGGGGTCAGCGGCGCCGCCGCCAGCAGATAATCCGCCTCGCCCATCAATTCGTCCAACCGATCCGGCCCATACTGCCTGTCCACCAGCCCATCGCCCGCCGTCCGTTCCGGATTCCGCCTCAGCGCATGAATCTTCATCCCAAACGGTTTCGCCCTTTCCGCCGCCGCCCGTCCGATCTCGCCGTACCCAACGATGCCCAGCACCCTCCCATTCAACACTTCCACGTCGAACTGTTCCCACCGCCCTTCGCACTGCTGCCTCACCAACCGCCGCAGGTCCTTCGCGAAGAACAGCATCCCGGCCACGGCGAATTCGCCGAGTGAAGGCGCGAACACGCCCCGCGAGCACGTCAACGGGATCTCGGATTCCGCCAGCGCCGGAAACAGCAATCCATCCAGCCCGGCAGCAAGCGCATGGATCCACCTCACGCGGCCCAAACGCGGCCAAAGCTCTTCGAGCACGGGCCGTGAAGTCCCGCCGCAGACCACCAGATCCGCTTCGGGCGCGGCTTTCCAGTGCGCTTCCGCCGTCAGGCCGACCACGATCCGCGCCGTATCGGGCAGCCGTTCCAGATGCGCCAAACTGCGATCCGCCGGATTGGCTATGACCAGGACTGTCAGTGAATTCATCTCCACCAGCATAAATCCCCGCAAGCATCCCCGCTGCGTCCACTCGAAGCCGCCCCGCCTCGGCAAGCCGCTTTGACTTGAGCTATGCCAGTGTCCCGTCCCCGAAGTCCGCTCAGCAAGATTCGGAGGGCGGACGCCCTCGTCCGCGCCGGACCCCTCGGTCCGGCTCCGCTGCAGCGCCGCATCCTGCGCATATTCCGGCGTGTGGGCCTTCGCGCGGAGCAAACTCAGGGTTCGCCGGTCCCGTTCCGGCGGCACTGCCTTTTTCTAGGGACTTCCGGGACAGGACACTAGCGGGTCACCGCGTTAGCAACTCTTTTTTCTCTTTCATTTCAATACCTTCCGAACCTGCCGGCAATCATGCTCTCAAACCCTTCCTAGCGTCTTGTTCAGGCCCGGACTCGGATCCGCGCCGGAAAGGAACATGCAATGGAAGACCCTGTCATCGTGATCATCCCTCCGTTCTGGATGTAATCGGCCCGGCGCGTTGAGCGCCTACTGTCCCGTCCCCGAAGTCCGCTCAGCAAGATTCGGAGGGCGGACGCCCTCGTCCGCGCCGGACCCCTCGGTCCGGCTCCGCTGCAGCGCCGCATCCTGCGCATATTCCGGCGCGTGAACCTTCGCACCCGGCAATCACCGGGTTTGCAGGTCCCGTTACCGCGGCACAGCCTTCTTCTACGGACTTCCGGGACAGGACACTACCACCAGTTCATACAACCTGAAAATGAGAACTAAGTTTAATCCCCATTTGGGGATGTCTCTGTTATGATGCCTAGGAGTACCCATGGGTATGGTACTCCTAGGCCTGTGTTACCAAGCCTGACCCAAATCGGGATGGGATGAGCAATGATGTTCTCTAAAATGGTGATGCGTTGGTCCTTGGTTGCCCTCTTCGCTACATTCGGCAACCCGGCGGCGCACTGCCAGCAAAAGGGAACTCCCGACGAGCGGCGAGCCGGCGAACTCTTCCGCGCCTCACGCTACCCGCAGGCCGAAGCCCTCTTTCAGTCTGAACGCGCCGATGCCCAACGGCGCGGCGACAGCAAAACCTACCTTCGCCTTACTCTCAATCTCGCCAGTTGCCGCTACGCCCAATTCGACTACCGGGGCGCGGTCGGACTTTTTGAAGACGTCCGCACTCAAGCCGCCGAATCCGGCGAACTCGAGACCGCCGGCGTCGCGCTCATCAACCTTTCCTCCGTGTATTCTTCGCTTTGGGAACCCGATGCCTCCGACGCCAGCCTCAGGCAAGCGGGCCGCTACCTGGGGCCGTCGAGCCGCTTCTTCGCCGCGCTGAAGACCCAGGAATCGGCCATGGAAGCCCGCCGGATGGACCTCGCTGCCGCTATGAGCGCCGCCCGCGAAGCCGTTTCCGCGGCAGACGCGCATGGCGACGCGTCGCTTGTTGCCCAGGTCTGGAACCGCGCCGGGCTCATGTTTCTGGCCATGAACCGCCTCGATGAAGCGGAGCGCTATCTCACCGAAGCCTTCCGTCTGCGCCGCCTCCAGAAACTCCCTCTCCTTGAATCCAGCTACCGCTCCCTGGCCAGGCTCCGCCTTCGCCAAGGCCGCCCCGCCGACGCCCGGAATCTGCTTGACGCCGCGCAGGCCGCTCACGCCACCGCCCCTACCCGCGGCGCCCAGTGGGCCTGGGAGGCCGACAAGGCCGCCGTCCAGGCCGCCAACGGGGAAACCCTGCTCGCCAAACGAACCTACGCCAGCGCCCTGGCCCAGGCCCGGACATGGCGGTCCGCCATTCTGCCCGTCCAATCCTCTATCCTGGCGAGCGAGGTGTCCGCGGCCCAGATTGCCGAGGACTATGCCAACCTGTTGGCGGTCGAGTCCCTCCCAGGCGGGACGGACGCTTCCGCCCTCGCAGGCTTGCGCGTCCTTGAAACCGCCCGCTCCGAGGCCTTCCAGTCCGAACTCATCCACGCCGCCTGGCGGCAGCAGATCCTTGGCGCTGACTACGCCCGCGCCCTCGCCGGGATGCGAAAGGCCGAAGCCAGCCTCCTGCTACGCCAGGACGCCGTAACTCTCAACGAGGCTCGCAAATGGCGCGCCGAAGTCGCCACCCTGGAAGCCCGCATGGGCGTTTCCTCCCACGGAGTGCCCCCGGTAGGACGGAACCGCGAACGAAGAGAGCGGGTTGCCGGCCCGACTTTTGACAGAGCGGATTCCCGCCGCCCCTCCGCCGGCTCCATGCCCACGCCGCCTCCCGACGAGGCTTGGTTCAGCTTCAAACTCGGCCCGCGGCGCAGTTGGTTGTGGATCGTCACCAGTTCCCGCACCAGGGTGGTCGCCTTGCCAGGTGCGGCATCGATCGCCGCCCTCTCCGCCCAACTGCGTTCCGCCATTGCCTCCAATGGCGACTGGCTCACGCCCGCCGCCACCCTCAACGACGCCCTCTTCTCTTCGCTTTCCCCTTCCGAGGCCGCCAAACCTCACTGGCGCCTCTCCCTCGACGGCCCCCTCTACGAAATCCCCTTCGCCGCATTGGCCCGCCCATCGCCCGACGGTCGCCAACCGCTTGCCCTCAGCCACACCTTCACCACTGTTCCTTCGCTCTTCGCTCCAAGTGACGGGTCCATTCCGGCCCGCATTCGCGGCCGGTTTGTCGGAGTCGGCGACGCCGTCTACAACCAGTCCGACAGCCGCCTCAACGCCGCCGTTCGCCCGAACCCGCGTACCTTCCCCTGGTTCGCACTCGGCGCTGCCGCCAGCCGCGATCCAGGCGAATGGGACCTTCCCCGTTTGCCTGGCGCCGCACGGGAGATTCAATCGGCCGCTGAGATCTTTAAGGCGGCTGGCACTCAATGCAGCCTCCTCACCGGTGGCGGAGTCAGCCTGGACTCGATCACCCGCGAACTCGCCAACCCTCCATCCATCCTCCACTTCGCCGCCCACGTTCTCTCGGCGCCTGACTCGACCGGCACTATTGCACTCTCCCGGTCCTCTCTCCTGCAGGACTCTCAAATCGTCCGCCCCGGCGAAGTGTTTATCGCCCTTGGCCGCGGCCCCGGCGGACGCCAGCAACTGCTTTCTTCCACCAGCGTCGCTTCCAGGTTTCGCGCCGATAACGCCGTCATCGTCCTCAGCGGTTGCGGCAGCGCCCAGGGAACCGCGCTTCCCGGAGCCGGCTTGCAGGGCATGACCCGCGCCTGGCTCGCCGCCCGCGCCCGCTCGGTCGTCGGTAGCCTCTGGACGCAACCCGATTCATCGGAACCTTTCTTTCAGTACCTCTATGGATCCCTGGTGCAGGGAAACGAGCTTCGATTTGCGTTGCAGGCCGCACAGACGGCCATGCTTCGAAGCCGTGATTGGCGAAGCCAGCCCCGCCACTGGGCGGGCTGGATTCTCGTGGGCAAGGAGCGTTAGGACTACAAAAATGGAGAAACCCAACCCCCGCGGCCCTGACCCCGCGGGCGGCCAGCCTCACAACGACCCCAACGCCTCGTCCGTCGAGGATTCCGGCATCCGTTGGGCCGCGCTCGTCGAGCGTATCCGCTCGGGTGATGAAGCTTCCGTCGAGGAGTTGTACACCACCTTCGCCCGCGGCATCCGCTACTACCTCTGCCGCCACCTCGGCCCTCAGGAACTTGACGACAAAGTCCACGACACCTTCCTGATCGTCCTCCAGGCCATCCGGAACGGGAGCCTCCGCGAACCTGAACGCCTGATGGGCTTCGTTCGGACCATCGTTCGCCGCCAGGTGGCCGCTTTCATCGATGAAACCGTCCAGACAAGAAAGGACCAGGCCGACATCGAGGTCGGCTCCAGAGTCCCCGATTCCGGCTCCAACCCCGAACGGCGCGCCATCGACGGCGAGAAAAACCAGATCATGTACGAGATCCTGCGGGGCATCTCTTCCCGCGATCGCGAGATTCTGACCCGGTTCTACCTCTATGAGCAGAGCCCCGAGCAGATTTGCGTCGAGATGCGCCTCAGCGACACCCAGTTCAGGCTCCTCAAGTCGCGCGCCAAGGCCCGTTTTAGCGAACTCGGGCGGAAAAGGCTTTCCCGGGCGCCACTCATGAATATTTTGTTGAGAAAAGCCACGGGCGCCGGACACTAGATGGTTGAGAGATTACCAGATCTTTAGTTTGTTCCCTCAGTCGGAGGCTTGGACCGTCTTCGGCCCTGACTGTATGCTGTTCTAGGAGGCGCTATGTTCGAATTGCCGTCTGAGGACGATCGCCGGCCGGAAGAGCTTCTGACCCGGCGCGCCAACTCCACCTGCCTGTCGGAATCCGAACTCAACGACTTTCTCCACAACCGGCTCTCGGGAACCACTCGCGAGTCCGTCGAGGAGCACATCCTCTGCTGCCAGTCCTGCCTCGACCGCGTCGAGGAGGAAGAAGCCTTCACCGCATCTTTTCGCACCGCCGCCCGTCGCATTGAGGAAGAAGACCTCAAAGCCTCATACGCCGGACCTCGCCCCGGTTGGCTTGGCCGCCTCTGGAACCGGATCCGCCGTCCCTCTCGCACCGAATCCAGCCTCGTTCTCGTCTTCGCCGCCACCCTGGTGACCATCGTCGTTGTGCCCGCCATGCGCACGGGTCCGCCCATGGACGTCACTCTTGTCGCCGAACGCGGACTCTCCGCCCGCTTCTCCGCGCCCGCCGAATCCGGGCGTCCTCTGCGGCTCAATCTTGACGCGACGGGTCTGCCTCAGGGCATCCTGCGCGTGGAACTCGCCGGACCGCGAAACGTCATCCTGTTGAATTCCACAGCCCCCGTCTCCGGCAGCGTCGTTCGCTGGGATCTGGGCCGCAGTCTCAAAGCCGGCAGCTATTGGGTCCGTTTGTACCAGCACACCCCCGACACCCTCCTCCGCGAATTCGCTCTAACCGTGAAGTAATCTTAATTGTAAATCTCACGTCGTGAGGCCGCGAACGCAGAGAGCGGGTAAGCTCCGGAACCCGCTCTCTGCGTTCGCGGCCTCCGGCCAATCCTCCGCCTAAGTCCAGTATTTACAATTGCTTACAGGTAAAATGGATTCGTTTGGTCAAGCCCTGCGTCGCCCGCCCGCCCGGCTAAAACACCCGCTTCTTGAGCCGGTCCACGCTGAACTTGGCCGTGTCCGCCACTGCCATCACCGTCATCACACCCGCCTGGACCGGATCGGTCACCACCAGATCCGCCGCATCCGGCACGCTGCCCGCCATGTTCAGGCTCACCACCAGCAGCCCCTGCGCCCGCACCTCGCGAACCGCCTTCTCGATCTCGCCCCCCATCAGCGATCCGGCCAGCACCAACGCTTTCGCCCGCGGCAACCGCGCCACGGCCCGGACCGCATCGGCCAGCGGCTGCTCGCCAACCAGCGGGATCGTGTCCACTGAAATGTGTTCGCCCCGGATGTTATGCCTGTCGGCCTCGCTGATGGCTCCGATCGCCACCTGCCCCACCTGCGCCCCACCGCCTATAATGATAATCCGCTTGCCATAGACCTTCTGCAGACTCTTCTCGGCCACCGCCGACCGAACCTCGGGCACCGCCGAGAGATCCGCCATCAGTTCATCCGCCGGCGTCCCCAGTTCCACTTCGAAGTAGATCCTCGAACAGCCCGGCTCCTGGCTGGACAGCATCTCCACCAATCTGATGTTCCCCAGATGCGACGCAATCACGCCAGTCAGGCGGTGCAGCACCCCAGGTTCGTCCTGAACCTCAAGCACGACACCGATCCGTTCGGCAGGCATTGGCTTCTCAGTACTCCACTTCGTAATGCGCCAGGACCTTTTCCCACAGCCCCTGGGCCTTCAGCAATACCTCTGTCACGTCGCGGATGGCGCCGCTGCCGCCCGGGACCCCGGTGATGTAATGCGCCATCGCCTTCACTTCCGGCTTGGCGTTCGCCGTCGCCACGGCCAGACCGACGCGCTTCATGAGGATGCAGTCGGTCAGGTCGTCGCCGACATAAGCGATCTCCCGCGGGTCGATGCCCGACTTCTGGACGATCTCTTCAAACAGCGGCAACTTGTCCGTGTGCCCCATGTAGACATAAGACATGTGGCTCGACTTGGCGCGTTCCGCCGTCGCCTCGGCCACGCGGCCCGAGATCAACCCGGTCTGGAAACCGTAGCGGTGGAGCCATTGAAGCGCGATGCCGTCCTGCGAATCGAACAGCTTCACTTCAAACAGCCCGCCCGCGGGGTTGGGGACGTGGAAGTACTTCCCGTCGGTGAGGACGCCATCGACGTCCATGAGGACGAGCTTGACGCGCTTCGCGCGCGCGTCAAGCTCTTGGCTATCAACGACCATGAATTGTTTCCTGACTAGACAGTATACGTGCTGGCGCTCACCGTTCCGCCCTTGCCTGTCCAGTTGGTGTGCGAGAATTCGCCGCGCGGACGGTCGGTGCGCTCGTAGGTGTGGGCGCCGAAGTAGTCGCGCTGGGCCTGGAGCAGGTTCGCCGGCAGACGCGCGCTGCGGAAGCCGTCGTAGAAGGCCAGGGCGGTGGTGAAGGCGGGCATGGGCACGCCGGCCACGACGGCCTGGGAGACGACGCGCCGCCAGGAGTCCTGGCAACGGGCCATCACGCCGCAGAAGTACTCGTCCAGCAGCAGGTTCGTCAGGTCCGGCTTGCGGTCGTAGGCTTCCTTGATCTGGCCGAGGAAGGCGCTACGGATGATGCAACCGCCTCTCCAAACCAGGGCGATGTTGCCGTAGTTCAGATTCCAGCCGTACTCTTTGGCCGCTTCCTTCATCAGCATGAAGCCCTGGGCGTAGCTGACCAGTTTCGAAGCCAGCAGCGCCTGGCGGATGTCCTCGACCCACTGCGTCTTGTCGCCTTCCAGCGTCGCCTTCGGGCCGGCCAGGATCTTCGACGCTTCGACGCGGTCGTCCTTGATCGCCGACAGGCAGCGGGCGTAAACGGCCTCGCCGATCAGCGTCACCGGGATGCCGAGGTCGAGCGAGCTGATCGTGGTCCACTTGCCCGTGCCCTTCTGCCCGGCCGTGTCCAGGATGAAGTCGACGACAGCTTCGCCCTTCTCGTCGCGATAGCCGAGGATGTCGCGGGTGATCTCGATCAGGTAGCTGTCCAGTTCGCCTTTGTTCCACTCGGTGAAGACCTGGTGCATTTCGTCGTTCGACATGCCCAGACCTTCTTTCATCAACTGGTAGGCTTCGCAGATCAACTGCATATCGCCGTACTCGATGCCGTTGTGGGTCATCTTGACGTAATGGCCGGCGCCGTCGTTGCCGATCCAGTCGCAGCAGGGTTCGCCGGCCGGCGTCTTGGCGCAGATGGCCTGGAAGATGTCCTTCACAAGCGGCCAGGCTTCGGGACTGCCTCCGGGCATGATTGACGGGCCGAAGCGCGCACCCTCTTCGCCGCCCGATACGCCCGTGCCGACGTAGAGAAGACCCTTCCCTTCCAGATACTTGACCCGGCGGATAGTGTCGGGGAAGTGTGAATTGCCGCCGTCGATGATCAGGTCGCCCGGTTCCAGGTAAGGCAGCAGGGTTTCGATGAAGTCGTCCACCGCCTTGCCGGCCTTCACCATCAGCATGATCTTGCGCGGCCGCTTCAGCAGTCCCATCATCTCCTCGATGGAATGTGCGCCGATAATGGTTTCACGGCCCTTGGCGGCGTCGTTGAGAAAATCGTCCACCTTGGACGTGGTGCGATTGAAAGCCACAACCGTGTAGCCGTGGTCGTTCATGTTGAGGACGAGGTTCTGGCCCATGACCGCGAGGCCGATAAGGGCGATGTCAGCCTTTTGTTCCATTCGTATGCTCCTGTCGGGTAATCAGACAACTTGCCGGGCTAACTTGCCGGCGCACGAACCGCCGATCCGGATCTCGCCACTCGATGCTTCTGGGGGCGTCCAAACGGGGTATCCGGCGGGGTAAGATCGAGCGGGACAACACGCTCAGTTCAATCCGTATTCAAGATGCCAAGCTCCCTAATATCATACGATAGTCGGGCGGCTGGGGATTTGACACGTGTCTAAGCTCAACATGCGTGAACCAGGCTCGCCGCCCGCGTTAATCGCGGCCGCCATCGCGCGCCACGCGATGATCGGGCCAGGCGCGCGACTGGGTGTGGCCGTCTCGGGCGGCGCCGATTCGGTCTGCCTGCTGGTGGCGCTCGCCGGGCTTGCCGGGCAGTCCGGATGGGAACTGAGGGCGCTCCACCTGAACCATGGATTACGCGGCGCCGATTCCGACGCCGACGCCGCCTTTGTTGCGGCGCTCGCCGCGCGCCTTGGCCTGCCCTGCAACGTCGAGACAAGAGTGATCGAACCGGGTCCCAACTGGGAGAACCGGGCCCGTCATGCGCGCCTGGACTTCTTCACCGGCCAGATGCAACTCCATTCACTCGCCCGCGTCGCCACCGGCCATACATTGGACGACCAGGCGGAAACCGTCCTGCTGCGCCTGGTTCGGGGCGCCGCGCCCGAGTCGCTCCGTGCAATCCTGCCGGTGACCTCGGGAGGGCTGATCCGCCCGATGCTTGCCGTGACTCACGCGCAGGCCGGCGAGTGGCTCACCCGTCAGGGCATCGGCTGGCGGGAGGATTCGTCGAATCTTCATACCCGCTACAGCCGGAACTGGCTTCGCCGCGAGATCCTGCCCGCCGTCGAGACCCGCTTCCCCGCCGCCCGCAGGACGCTTGCGCGTCATGCGGCTATCGCCCTGGATGATGCGGAGTTCTGGGCCGCCGCCGTCAGGGAAGCCGTCACGGATGTTTTTGAACAACGCCTGGATTCGCTCGTCACAACCGTGGACGCCTTGGCCGTCCTGCCCGCCGCGCTCCGCCGCCGGGTGCTGAGATTCGCGCTGGCGAGCACGACAGCGGTGATGACCGGCACGGCCCAACTGGAAGCCGTCATGGGCCTGCTCGATGGCTCGCGCCGCTCGGGACGAGTTCGTTTGGCCGAAGTCGAGGTCTGGCTGTCGATGGGCCAGGTTCGCATTGGAGGGCCCCGGATGAAGCCCGTTGTGGACCCGCAACAGATCCATGCCGCAGGAATTTACATGCTGCCTTGGCGCGGGACAAGCCTGCGGGTCCATCGTCTTGACCAGCCGCCGGCAACGCTGCGCGCGTGGCAGCCAGGCGACCGCGCCGGCTGGACCTGCTCGCCGCGGCTCATCAAGGAACTGTTCCAGCAGGCCCGCATCCCCGCCTGGGAGCGAGCCGGGTGGCCCGTCCTCGAATGCGGCGGACTTGTGATTTGGGCCGGGGACCTTGGATCGAATTCCAACGTCGCCGCGGAAGAACTGCCGGGGCCGCCCGATTTGGCGGGCGGATCGCCTATATAATAAAGGCAGGCAAGAAGGAGAGCCGTGGCCGGTTGGCCGGTGATTTTGGAATGTGACACCGGGCGAGTGAATCGAATCGGCGCAACTTCGCGTCTGAAGAGATAGTGAGACAAGGCGCATCCGGATACCTTCGGGCCATGGCGCGGGAGAGGGAATGAATTCAAACGTTAAAACAGCGATTTTCTGGGTGGTCCTCGCGTGCCTGGGCGTCATCCTGTGGTCCGTGGTCCGCACAAACGCAGGCCGCCAGGATCAGGAACTGAGCTTCAGCCGGTTCATGGATCAGGTGGAGGCGGGACGCGTGCGCGAAGTCACGCTCACCGGCATGGAAGCGCGCGGCAAGTACAAGGACGACAACACCACCGAACTGCGCTCCACTTTCCCGATGCAGTATCAGGATCTATACAAGATTCTGCGCGACAAGGGCGTCAACGTCACCGTCAAGTCCACCGAGTCGGGCAACTGGATGGCGATTCTGATCAACATCGTGCCCTTCATCCTGTTGATCGGCTTCTGGATCTTCATGATGCGGCAGATGCAGAGCGGCGGCAACAAGGCGATGAGCTTCGGCAAGAGCCGCGCCCGCATGCACAGTTCGCAGCAGAAGAAGGTGACGTTCAAGGATGTCGCCGGCGTGGAGGAGGCCAAGGAGGAGCTTCAGGAGATCATCGAATTCCTGCGCGAACCGCAGAAGTTCCAGAAACTCGGCGGCCGCATTCCCAAGGGCGTGCTGCTGATCGGCCCTCCCGGCACGGGCAAGACGCTTCTCGCGCGCGCAATTGCCGGCGAGGGCAACGTCCCGTTCTTCTCGATCTCGGGTTCGGACTTCGTCGAGATGTTTGTCGGCGTCGGCGCCAGCCGTGTCCGCGACCTGTTCGAGCAAGGCAAGAAGAACGCGCCCTGCATCGTCTTCATCGACGAGATCGACGCCGTCGGACGCCAGCGCGGCGCGGGCCTCGGCGGCGGCCACGACGAGCGCGAGCAGACGCTCAACCAGTTACTGGTCGAGATGGACGGGTTCGAGTCGAATGAGGGCGTGATCCTCGTTGCGGCGACCAACCGGCCAGACGTTCTCGATCCGGCCCTGCTGCGGCCCGGGCGCTTCGACCGCCGCGTGGTGGTCAGCCTGCCTGACGTGAATGGCCGCGAGATGATCCTCCGGGTCCACACCAAAAAGACCCCGCTTGGCGACGACGTCGATCTGAGCGTCATCGCCCGCGGCACGCCGGGATTCGCCGGCGCCGACCTGGCCAACCTGGTGAACGAGTCGGCCCTGCTGGCCGCGCGCCAGAACCGGAAGGTGATCACCATGGCCGACTTCGAAGTGGCCAAGGACAAAGTCCTCATGGGCGCCGAGCGGCGCTCGATGATGCTCACCGAGGAAGAGAAGACGATTACGGCCTACCACGAGGCCGGACACGCCCTAGTGGCGGTGATGATGCCCGACTCGGACCCGCTGCATAAGGTCAGCATCATCCCGCGCGGCCGTGCGCTGGGCGTCACGATGCAGTTGCCGGAGCGCGACGTCCTGAACCGGACCGAGGCGCAGTTGTTCTCCCGCCTGGTCGTGACGATGGCGGGCCGCATCGGCGAATTGCGTCACACCAAGCAGCTCTCGACGGGCGCGCGCAACGACATCGAACAGGCGACCGAGATCGCTCATTCGATGGTCTGCGACTTTGGCATGAGCGACCTTGGGCCGCTCAACTTCGGGCGCAAAGAAGAACAGATTTTTCTTGGCCGCGAGATTTCACAGCACCGCGACTACAGCGAGGCTACGGCCATTAAGATCGACGAGGCCGTCCGCAAGCTCATCCAGGCTGCCTACAAGAGGGCCGAGGACGTTATCAACGAGCATGCGCGGGCGCTCGAAAAGATCGCGCAGGCGTTGCTTGAACGCGAATCAATGGATGGCGCCGAAGTGAAGGCGATCCTCGAAGGCAAGCCAGCCAGCCAGGTCGTTTCGACAGATTCAGGCGCCGAGCCTGTCTCGGAAGACCAGCGCGTCATCCGGCCCGAATCCGGCCCACGCATCGCGCCCGGCCTCATCGACGGGGAGCGGCCTCAACCAGCGTGATCCCGCCATACCGCCTCTATCTGTTCGACGTCGACGGGACATTGCTCGATTCAGCCGCCGACATCACCGGCGCAGTGAGGGAAGCGCTTTCGCTTGAAGGCGTCAAGAACCTGGACCAGATCTATCTGGAGAGCTTTATCGGCTTCCACTTGTTCGACATGTTCCAGGAAGTCCTGCCGCACTACAGCGAGGAGCAGAATCACGCGCTGCTGGCCAGCTACCGGAAAATCTATCTCGATCGGGGCCATGCTTCGACACGCGTCTACGATGGCGTTGCCGGGATGCTCGCCCGCCTCGGCGGATTGAAGTCCACCGCGACCACCAAAGGCAGCGAAACGGCGCGCGCGGTGCTGACGCAGTTCGGCTTGGTCCAACACTTCGACCACGTTCAGGGCACCGACGGATTCCCGTCGAAGCCGAAGCCCGATGTGGTGTTAAAGTCGATCGAGAAGTTCGGCGTGCGGCCCGAAGAGTGCCTTCTCATCGGGGATGCTGGTCCCGACATGGCTGCGGGCCGCGCCGCCGGCGTGAAGACCTGCGCGGTCACCTACGGTTACGGCAACATCGAGCACATGCGCGCCGAACAGCCGGATTACTGGATCGACCACCCCTCACAACTCGCCTGATCAGACATGGCCGGCGGCCGGCTACGCGATCCGGCGGTTCACGATTGCGCTGAAGCGTCCATCTCCATGCGTTCGAGTTTGCGGTAGAGCGTCTTGCGCTCGATGCCCAGAATGCGCGCCGCGCGGCTCTTGTTGCCGCCCGTGGCGGCCAGCACTTTTCGAATCTGCTCGGCTTCGGTGTCGGCGAGCGATTCGGTGACCTGTTCGCGCGGGCTCGATGAACGGACCGATTCGAATACCGCCTCGTCCGTGATGCGGCCGCCCTGGGCGAGGATGACCAGACGCTCCATCATGTGCTGCAACTGCCTCACGTTTCCTGGCCAGGTGTGGTCACAGAGGGCGCGCAATCCCGATTCGGTCAGGCGGGCGTCGAGACGATAACGGTCGTTGTAGCGCTTCAGAAACGCTCCGGCCAGCAGCGGCACGTCACCCGTGCGCTCGCGCAACGAAGGCACTGCGATCCGAACAACATCGAGGCGGTACCAAAGGTCCTCGCGGAACTTGCCTTCATCGACCATCTTGCGCAAGTTCTTGTTTGTCGCCGCCAGGATTCGTACGTCCACTTTCTTTGGCTTGCTCGATCCCAGGGGACGCACTTCCTTTTCCTGCAGGAAGCGCAGCAGTTTCAACTGGAAGTTGACGTCGATCTCGCCGATCTCGTCGAGAAAGACCGTCCCTCCATGGGCCGCTTCGAAAACGCCCGTGCGGTCGCGGTCGGCGCCGGTGTACGCGCCGCGCATGGCGCCGAATAGTTCGCTCTCGATCAGCGTGGGGGCCAGCGACGCGCAATCGACGGGCATGAACGGGGCATGGGCGCGCGATGAATTGGCGTGGATCATCTGCGCGATGAGTTCCTTGCCCGTGCCGGTCTCGCCTTCGATCAGCACCAGGGCGTCCGTCGGCGCGACCCGCGAGACGGTCTTGTAGATCTCGATCATCTTCGCCGACGATCCGATCATCTCGGTTGCCAGCGGTTCTTCCGGGTCGACCTCCTCGTCTTCCTCGTCCGGCAGGCCGGATATCTCCTGCTCGGCGCGCCGCAGCACGGCCAGCAGGGCGTCGAGTTCAAACGGTTTCGCCAGATACTCGAAGGCGCCGCCGCGCGTTGCCGCCATGACCGTTTCCATCGACCCGCGCGCCGACATCAGAATGACCTTGACCGACGGGTGCGCCCGCCGCGCCGCGTCGAGAACGTCGAGGCCCGTCCGTCCGTCGATGTAGATGTCGCTCAGCACGATCGGATAGGCGCGGGCGTTCAACCGCTCCATGGCATCGTGCGTCGAGGCGACCGCATCGACGCCAAAGCCTTCAAGGTCAAGAAATGTAGTGATGGTCGAACGGACGCTCGCGTCGTCTTCCACCAACAGCACTGTGGTCATGTGTCTCCAGTCTATCGTGGCTGTCTCAGCCCGGTGCGGTTCAGAGCGCGGTGTCCACGGAGAAACCGCTCACGAGTTTTGCGAGTTCCTCGTTCTCCTTGTCGATGGCGGCCTGGCCGGCTGCGAGGAGCTTCTTCAGTTCCTCCAATCGCGTTTCCTGTTCGTTCAGGCGGGTCGTGTAGCGGCGCAGGAGTTCTTTCTCCTCGGCCGTGCCCTTGAGCGACTTCATGTTCTCGCGCAGCCGCCCCTGATCCTCGAAGATCGTCTCGCGCTCGTTTTCGAGCGATTGCTTCGCTGCCTCGGCCTGGGCGAGCTTGTCGCGCTGGGCGACAATCTTATTGAGCATCTCCTGGACGGCCGGGCTGATCGACTGTTGCCGGACGAGCAAGGCGAGCGTCTCGCGCGTCATGCCGCCCAACTGGAAGGTGGTCGAGATGGGGCGCGCCTCTTCGATCGAGAGTTCGGCCGTTTGTTTGGCAGCGACGGGGACCCGGAAGCGGACCCATTGCGGCGTGGTCTCGGCCGCGGTGGGCGCGTTGCGCATTGCGTAGCCGGGCCGGACCGGGTGTTCCACCAGGACGGTGCGTGGTTGGCTGTCCTCGTTGCGCATCTTGTAGACCTTGCGCTCGCGCAGTTCGCTGTATTGGGTCATGATGCCGTTGGCGATCCTGACGCGGGAGACACGCTGAGGTTCGGATGCCTGGGTGGCGCTGACGTTGAGCGCCAGGTCGGCCGCATAGGAGACGATCCGTTTCTCGTTCGCCTGCAGTGCTTCGATGATGCCCTCGCCGGCGAAGGTCTGATCTTCGAGGACGGCAAATGTGCCGCCATCCAGGGTCGCGCCGGAAGAGTTGGTCAACCAAACCGACCGCAACGGGACGCCGCCTTCGCGGGCGTTCCAGAGACTGATCTTTTCCGCGCCGACCGGCGATTGCAGGATCGGGACCAGGGCCGAACGGTTGCGCTCGATGGTGATGGGCTCCTTGAGCTTGTATTCGAAGAGTTCGCCGACGGTCTGGGCGGTGGCCGAGGGTCGGACGCTCGCGGCGGCGGCGCTGAAGTCGGAGCCAGATATGGCGCCGACAACGCCGCCTATGGCGCCGCTGGGCGCGCCGCCCCTGACTCCGCTTGGGGCCGAACCGCCCGCCCGCAAGTTCATGCGCACCGGAGCGGGAGCGGCCATTGCCATCTCGGCGGCTTCGCCCGCGAAGAGCGCGGGATCCCATGTCGCCGAAGCGGCCTGGTTCACGCTCAACCCGGAAGCCTCGGTGGCGTGGTAGCCAGGGGCATGGACCAGGACGCGGTACTGGCCATCCGGCAGTCCGGCGATCACATAGCGGCCTGACGCATCCGTCGCCGTCTCGCCGGCTTGCACGCCGGAGAGGTCAAAGGCCCGCAGGAACGCGCCGGCCACGGCCGCGCCGGCGGGGTCGCGGACGATGCCGCTGATCGATCCGCCGCCTGTGGCGAGGGTCCGCTGATGGGTCTGTGGAGCCGAGAGATAGCTTTCCGGCATCGGCACGACGGGGCGGCGTGAATAGTACGGCTTCGAGAGTTCCTGGATGAAGGACTGCGGCGCTCCGGCGACCAGCGACAGCGAGACGTTCCTCCAGTCCTGACCGGACGTGTTGTCCACGATCGCCCAGCCTTGCAGTAGCGGGGCCGCGCCCGCCTTGCCGCCGAGCACCAGGCGGTATGTCGCCTTCCACACCGGGGATTCGCTGATGTAGCTGACGAAGATCCGGCGCTGGCCCTCGCCCTCGGCGCGGATGTTCATCGTGCGCAGATCGGCGGCGCGGGTGGATGAAACGATGTCAAGGTAGCGCTCCATCTGCGGCGCAAGAGCCTTTTCGAGCAGGCGCACATTGACGGAAGGGCCGAGTTCGACGGTGCGGATCTCGCCTGTCCCGGTCAGCAGCGACAGGTAATCGACCTCCTGCGACACGTTGTTCGACACGCGCGTCTTGCGCTCGACGCTGAGCAGGCGGCCGGTGATGACTGATGTGCCGCTCTTGATCTCGAGCCGCGTGCCCTTGAGCGCCAACAGGAAATCGCGCAGCGCCGCGTCATTGGCCTGCGGCAACGGCAACTCACCGAGTTGGCGGCCCACTGGCGGCTGAGACGCATAGCCGATGCCGGCGATGCGGCCGCCGTTGAGGTCGAGAACGGTGATGGTCTTCAGGACGTCGTTCAACTGGCCCGACGGGAAGCTGAGCGACACCTCGCGGTTGCCCGTGACCGTGCCGTCGAGTTCGAAGTAGCCGATGCCGTTCTTGTAAAGAACCACGCGCTTGATTTCGATGGGCGCGGGTTCCTGGGACCATAGACCGGCGGGCGCAATCAGGAGGAATACCCAGAAGTAGCGGAGCATAATTTCCTTCCAGTGGTTACGATACCCGATCCGGACCACGTCCGGATGCAGATGAACACCACGGGGCGTTTGACGCTGTCGTGACGGGGTTTGTTCCAGAGATGTAAGGCCGCGAACGAAGAGAGCGGGTTTCCGCTCCATGCAGCGGCGGATGGAAGGGTTGGGCGAGAGGCACACTGTGCACCCGCTCTCTTCGTTCGCGGTTCCAATCAATGTGGTGCGGGACCCGCTCTCTTCGTTCGCGGCCTACGCGGGTAGGGATACCGTAAACGTCGAGCCTTGTTCTGGCGCGCTTTCCACCGTGATCGAGCCGCCATGCAAAGTGACGATTTCCTTCACAATCGAGAGCCCGATTCCCGTGCCTTGAATACCCGACTTCTCCGCCCGTTCCGTCCGGTAGAACTTCTGGAACAGCCGCTTCACTTCGTCCTTCGTCATCCCGATCCCCTGGTCGGCCACCGAGATTAGCAGCGAGCGGCCGCCGCGCACGGCTGTGATGCGCACCCGGCTCGCACACGGGGAGTACTTGATGGCGTTGGTGAGCAGATTGTAGACGGCGTATTCGAGCAGTTCGCGGTCGGCTTGCAGAGTGAGATCCGGCGCGCCAGGCCAGTCGATCAAGATGGCCTTGGAGTCGGCCAGTCCCGCCGCCCTCCCGATGCAGGTTTCGATGAGCGCGCCCACGTCCACGGTTGCGGTATTCATCTCCATCTGCCCGGCGTTGAGCCGTTCGACATCCAGGAAGGTCGTGATCATCCGCGCCAGGCGTTTCGACTCGGAATTGATCATCTGGCCGATCTGCTTGCGCTTCTCCTCCGGCAGGTTGTAGCGGCTGATCAGTTCAGAAGAGCCCTGGATGGCGGTCAGCGGCGTGCGCATCTCGTGGGCGACGAAGTGGAATGCCTGCTGGTAGCGCGATTTGGCGCTTTCCGCGCTGGCCAGTTGCTTCCTCACGATCAGGAACCGCCAGGCGCCGCAGGCGATGAATGAGATCGCCGAGGCCGAAACCGGCGCGAATGCCGGCAACACAAAACCTTGATGGAAGAACAGGTAGGGCGTGAACTGAGCCATGGCCAGGACGGCGATGCCGGCGGCCAACGAGACTTTCCCATGGAGGACGGCGAAGGCCGCGGCGGTGAGCGACGCGAAAGCGAAAGCGAGCAGGATCGTCCACGCCGGCGAAACGTCCAGCAGGGTTCCGCCGGGCGATGCGCCGGCAGCCAGGGTCTCGAAGGCCTGCGCGTGGATCTCGACGCCCGCCATGGGCCGGTCGAGCGCCACGGGCGTGAAGAGCCGGTCGCGAATCGCCGAGAGCGAGGTCACGCCGACAAACACCACCCTTCCGCCTAGCGAGGCCGGATTGACTTTGCCGGAGAGCAGGTCACGCACGCTCACCGTTTCCATCTCGCCCGGCAGGCGGTAGCGGATGCGGAACGGCCGGCCCTCGTCCCATCTGGAGAGGAACGTGTAGCCGCCTACCGTCACATCAGTCGGGGAACTGATGATCTGAGGCGCCTGAAGGTACAGCCGAAGCGTGTCGAGCGAAAGCGCCCAGTGGCGCTTACGGGCCGAGACCTTTTCGAGGGGAATCCGGCGGTTGATGTCGTCAAATGGTCCGGCGAGCGCATGGACGTGGCCGATCGCCTCGGCATGGGCGGCGAAGGCCGGAATCGGTTCCTGCCATCCCGCTCCGTCCGGCAACATCTCGCTTGCCAGGGCGAGGTTGGGGATACGGGCCATGGCCGCGCTCAATTCCGCATCTTCCTCTGGAACTCCCTCGTCGGCCAGCGTCAGGTCGATCGCCAGGGCGGCGGGCGGCGCTGCCGCCATCAGGTTCAACAGTCGGGTCAGTGTGCGGCGCAGCGCCCGATCTCCGCCGGTTTCCATAAGCGTGCGGTCGTCGATCGCCGCCACAACGGCGGCGGGCGAGCGCATTCCGGCCGGGTGCATCCGCTCAAGCCAGTCGTAGACCGCGTTGTCGAACCGGGTGGCCAACGGGGTCCAGGCCAGCAGAGCGCACACCACGGCGCTGGTCCAGGCCATTGCCCAGGGAGCGACGAGCGTCTTGGAAAACTTCATGCCGGCAGCAACGGGCGGTGTGCGTTCCCCGCCTGTCCTGTTTTACCCCAGTCAGGGGGGCATCCGCGCGCCTCCTCGCGAATGTACTCGACTCCGATCAAGTAGAGGTTGCCTTCCGGCTTGCAGTGCCGAACCTCGGCGCACACTTAGCGCCGGCCCCGGCTCAGCGTGAATCGGGTGTCGCGTTCCAGCGCTTCGGGCGACTCGATCCTAGCTCCCTTCGCCGAAACCTCGATCATGCGAGCCAGAGTAATACTGCCGTCGTCGAAGACCAGATTCACTGCTTCGTTGGTGGGCAGGCGGCGGTATTTTCGGCGGATGGAAAGATCAGGAATCGCCGCCTGGGGTTCAGCCCGACGGTCGGTCAAGGACTTGACTAGCCGGTCGAGATGGGCGATCCGTTCCCGGCAGGCCGCGCACTGGGCGACGTGGCTCCCCATGCTCGCCATCGCCTCGGGCGTTTCTGCGTTTCCGCGCATGGCCTTCAACACAGCGCTCACTATTTTGGGGCAGACTGCGTTATCCTGCCGGCCATTGGCGTCCATGGTTGCCATATCGTCCGCTGATGCCCGTTCCTTAGTGGCGGTCGCGGAAAGACAGGGTCCAGGCGGCGCTTTCATTGCCCAGAGCGGAAAGCGCTGCCGCTGGGTGGGGTATGATTTGCGTTGATGGTCTGGAGCCACATCACCCAAGAGCATTTCGAAGCTCATTACAGCGGACGGCGGCTGATCCATTCAAGCGTTGATCACTGGGCGTCAAAAAAACCAAACGAACCCGCTGTCATCAACGCCACCCGTGGCACGACGATCACCTGGGGCGAGCTGGACCGCATGTCGCGCGCACTGGCAGGCCATCTCGCACGCCTGGGACTACGCAAGGGCGACAAAGTGGCCACGTCGCTGCCGTTGCTGACCGAACACATCGTGCTCGAATACGCCTGCTTCCGCGCCGGTTTGGTGTTGATTCCGCTCGACCTGCGGCTTCATCCAACAGAAGTGCTGCGCTGCCTTGGTTTGACCCGGCCACGCGTGTTCGCCTGCCTCGGCAAGACGCCCGCCGCCGATTTCGGCCTGCTGGCAACGGCGGTCAAGGAGCATTGTCCCTTTGTCGAGCACCTCTGGATGTTCTGTGCGCCGGACCAGTCCATCGACGGCGCGGAGGCGTTTAGTTCAGTGATCGCCGCGGCGATGGCGGAGCCATGTGAAACAGCGGCAACGGTCGAGCCGGGCGACGGCGCGCTGATCATCTTCACCACCGGGTCGACCGGATCGCCCAAACCGGCGTTGTTGACCCACGAAGGCGTTACGGCGCAGAACCTCTGCCTGGGGACCGGATTCGACTTCAATGAAAGACAGCGCGTGATGGTGAACCTGCCGCCGAGCCACGTCGGCTGCCAGACCGAACTCCTAATGACGTGCCTGTTCATGGGCGGCACGGTGGTCTCGCTTGAGATCTTCGATCCGGGCAAAACGATCGAGGCGATTGAGGCCCACAAGGTCACGCTCCTCGGCCAAATCCCGGCCATGTTTCATATGATGTGGCGGCATCCGGAGTACGGCAAGCGCGACCTGTCCTCGCTCAAAGTGGCTGTCTATGGAGGACAAAGCGTGCCACGGCCGTTCCTTGAAAAGCTGCGGACGATGGCGCCGCTGATCGGGACGGGCCTAGGGCTGACCGAGACCTCGGGATTCTGCACGTACACGCCACTGACGGGCGATGTCGACGAGATCGCCGCCAGCATCGGGTTCGCCATGCCGATCTATCCGATGACGATCCGCGAACCGATGCGCGGCAACGGCGCGGCTGGCGCCGAGGTTGCGGCGGGCCAGATCGGGCATGTCTGCTTCAAGGGCGTCCAGACGTTCGCCGGTTATGTCAACGACCCGAAGTCGGCCGAGGCGGCGCTATCGACGGACGGCTATCTCTACACGGGCGACCTGGGGTTTGTGGACGGGAAGGGGCTGCATTTCTCAGGCCGCGCCAAGTGGGTGATCAAGCCGGCCGGCAACCAGGTCTTTCCCGGTGACATTGAAGAGCATTTTGCCAAGATGGCGGATAAGGTGGGCGGGTGTGGCGTTGTGGGGGTGGATCATAGCCTCTGGTCGGAGGCCGTCTTTGCGTTTATCGAGAAGCTGCCGGGGGTCGAGTTGATCGAGTTGGAGCTCCGGCGCCATGCGCGCGGGTTGACGTCCTACATGCGCCCGTTACATTACGTGATTCTCGAACCCGGGGCGCTGCCGCTGAACCGTGTGGCCAAAGTGGATACCCTGCGGTTGAAGGAGTTGGCCATGGAAGTGGTCAGGCGTTTGAGGGAACGGGGCAGGTGGGACCGGCAGGCGCCGGAGGAAAGCACGGCTCCCTGACAGCCGCGGTTGGCTGAGGGCGGGCGGGCTTAAGCCCTTCACGGACTGAAGTCCGCCCCACCGGGGAAGGCGGCGGGCGGGTTGAATCCGTGCCTTCCATGTCATAATCGTCCACATGGATAGAGCCCAGTGGGTAAGCCCACGCATGGACGACAAAATCCGCACGCAAATGCATTACGCGCGGCGCGGCATCATCACTGAAGAGATGCAGTACGTGGCCCGGCGCGAGCAGTTGGAGCCGGAGGTTGTCCGCGCCGAGCTTGCTCGCGGACGGCTGATTATCCCCGCCAATATCAACCACTTGAGCCTTGAACCGATGGCCATCGGCGAGGTTACGAAGGTCAAGGTCAACGCCAACATCGGCAACTCGGCCACCACGTCGGACGCCTCGGGCGAACTGGAGAAACTCCACTACTCAGTGAAGTATGGCGCCGACACGGTGATGGATCTTTCAACAGGCGGCGACATACCCCTGATCCGCAAGGCGATCATCAACGAAAGCCCGGTGCCGGTGGGGACGGTCCCGATCTATGAAGCTCTGAGCCGGGTGAAGCGGGTGGAAGACCTGACGGCTCAGATTCTGCTCGAAGTGATCGAGGAGCAGGCCGAGCAAGGCGTCGATTACATGACGATCCATGCGGGCGTGCTGGTGCAGTACATTCCGATGACGACGCGCCGGGTGTGCGGAATCGTTAGCCGCGGCGGGTCGATTCTGGCCGAATGGATGGTCAAGAACCATAAGCAGAACTTCCTGTACGAGAGCTTCGAGGAGATCTGCAAGATCTTTCAGAAGCACGACGTCAGTTTCTCGCTGGGCGACGGGTTGAGGCCGGGCGCCCTGGCCGACGCCAGCGACGAAGCGCAGTTTGCCGAGTTGAAGACGCTGGGCGAGTTGACCAAGATCGCCTGGGATTACGACGTGCAGGTGATGATCGAAGGTCCGGGCCATGTGCCGATGGACCAGATCAAGATGCAGGTGGACCTGGAGCGGGAGTTGTGCCACGAGGCGCCTTTCTATACGCTCGGTCCGCTGGTGACCGACATTGCGCCGGGTTTCGACCACATCACCAGCGCGATCGGCGCGGCGATGATCGGGTGGCACGGGGCTTCGATGCTCTGCTATGTCACGCCGAAGGAGCATTTGGGCTTGCCGAACAAGGAAGACGTCAAGCAAGGTCTGATCGCCTATAAGATCGCCGCCCACGCCGCCGACGTCGCCCGCGGCAGGAAGGGTGCGCGCGATTGGGACGACGAACTGTCGCGGGCGCGCTACCGGTTCGATTGGAAGCGCCAGTTCGAACTTGCGCTCGACCCTGAAACCGCCCGCGCTTATCACGACGAGACGCTGCCCGAGGACGGTTTCAAGGACGCGCATTTCTGCTCGATGTGCGGCCCGAAGTTCTGCGCGTACAACATCTCGCAGAAGGTGGAAGAGTTTACGGCCGAGGACGCCAAGGCCGTGCTGGAAGGGCGGTCGAAGAGCGATCTGGTAAACCTGTCGGGCGACTGATCGCGTACAATTGGGATGGCCCAAACCGGGCGTCACGATGGGAGCCATGAGCGAGCCGTTTCTCATCAACCGCGTCATCCTACAGAACTACCGCAGCATCGCCTACTGCGACGTTGAACTTCGGAATCTGACGTTCTTGTCCGGCCCAAACGGATCGGGTAAGAGCAACTTCATGGACGCGCTGCGATTTGTCGCCGACAGCCTTCGAACATCGCTCGAACATGCGATGCGCGAGCGGGGCGGCATACGAGAGATGATCTGTAGAACAGGAGCGCCGTCAGACGGTCTGTCTGATCTTTCCATCGAGATCTACTTCGCCATTGGCACATCGGTCAAAGGCCAGTTTTCTTTCTGCGTGCGCTCGGCGGCGCAGGGGAGTTTCTACGTCCTGCGCGAACACTGCTCGATATCAGACGCGGTAACTGGCGAGAAGCATCATTACACCAACGAAGATGGTGTGCCGTTTCAATCGTCGCCGGGAGTCCCGCCTCCCACTGCACCCCTTGACCGGCTCCATTTGGCGCTCGTTTCTGGGGTAGAGGC
Source organism: uncultured Candidatus Solibacter sp. (assembly GCA_964558355.1). Taxonomy (GTDB): domain Bacteria; phylum Acidobacteriota; class Terriglobia; order Bryobacterales; family Bryobacteraceae; genus PNKE01. The sequence continues at coordinate 22,778 of CAZLDN010000028.1, read as the reverse complement.
ATTCAGGCCGGTCGCTAATGCCCTGGCAAGTATGGGCTTCTACAACCCTGACCCAAGGAGCATGGCGGCGCCGAGGGCAGCAAATGAGTTGGATGACATTCTCCTGCCCTCCGGCGCGAATGTGGCCTCGGTGCTTGACCGGCTTTCCCGGTACCACGAAGACGTGAAGAGCCGCATTGAATCCTATCTGCGAGGCATCGTCCCGAGCCTAAGCGGCTTCTACGTCACGGCTGATGTCTATCGGTTCATCCGCTTCAAGTTTGAGTTTCCGGATCAGAAAGCACCGCTGGTGTTTCTCGCGGAAAGCATGTCCGACGGCACCTTGCGCGCGCTGGGGTTACTTGTTGCGCTGTTCCAGAAACAGGAGAACGGCTCAGGCCGGAGTCTTTCACTGGTTGGGATCGAAGAGCCGGAGGTTGCGTTGCATCCCGCTGCCGCCCGTCTCCTCCTTGACGCGTTGAGCGAGGCATCCGAGTCGCGGCAGGTGATCGTCACCACGCACAGTCCGGACCTTTTGGACTCGAACGACATCGACAACGACTCCATCCTGGCCGTGCAGATCGGGGAAGATGGCGCGACTCTCATCGGGCCGGTTGATGACGCTGGAAGGCAAGTCCTGAAGGACCGACTCTACACCGTAGGCGAACTCATGCGGCTGAATCAATTGCAGCCTCAGCGATCCGCGGCCGACGGCCTCGCGCTGGCCGACGAGGTCCAGACCAAGCTGTCCCCAGACGAGCCATGAGCGTCATCCGATTTGGCTGCGTCGTTGAAGGGCACTCTGAAGTCACATCCCTGCCAATCCTCCTTCAGAGGCTTGTTCGAGCGGCCAACCCTGAGATGGTTGTGGTCGTGCCTGAGCCCGTTAGAGTCCATCGGGACAAGTTCATTGCTCAGACGGATGAGATGTTCAAGAAGGTGAGCCTTGCCGCTGGCAAGGCTGGACCGGGCCACCCCTTGCTGATCTTGCTTGACAGCGAGGGGGATTGCCCGGCGACTCTGGGGCCCAGAATCATCGAGCAGGCTCGCGAGATCTGCCCAGGCCGTCCAACCGGATGTGTCATCGCTCATCAAGAGTTCGAATCATGGTTTCTAGCCTCTCCATATTGCATTCGCGAGCACTTCAGGCTCAGTGCCGCGCCGGAACCGCCGGACGATCCTGAGTCGAAACGCGGGGCCAAGGAGTGGATCAAACAACAGTTGCCTCGCGGAAGGACGTACAGCGAGACCATTGACCAGCCAGGACTCACAAGACTGTTTAATCTCCAGAAGGCAAGGTCTATCCCATCGTTCGACAAGATGTATCGCGAGGTCGCCAGACTGGTGGCGGAGTTCGAAGGCGTTTAGGCGGCGGCTCAAGCTATCGAGGCCTGTTTCCATGACCGTTTCCTCATCCGCCGTCCGGCAATGATATGATCCTCCGGAGGACTGGAGGACGACATGAGCAGCTACAAACGCAGAGGATTCTTTCAAGGCGCGCTGGCCGCGCTGGGACTGGGCGCGGCACCTGCGGCCGCCCAACCTCCGGCCGGCGCTGGAGGGCCAGGCAGGCGGTTTGGGTTCCTGCCCGAATATGCGCGGGCGCAGAACTACAAGTCACTGAAACAGTCGTCGCATGACACCACGGGCGGCAACGGCGACCGCTGGCCGATCAAACCCGGCGCGACGCAGGAGATCTTCAATCAGAAAGGTCCTGGCGTTATCACGCACATCTGGTTCACGATCTCGGCCGGCAGCCCGACGCATCTGAAGGAACTGGTCCTACGCGGATATTGGGACGGTGAATCGAAGCCGAGCATCGAGGCGCCGGTGGGCGATTTCTTTGGCCTGAACCTGGCCGACTATGTGATCTATGAGAGCCAGTATCTGGCATGTTCGCCGGGCAAATCGTTGAACTGCTACTTCGCCATGCCGTACCGGACATCGGCGCGGTTCACCGTCACCAATGAAGGCTCGCGCGACGTTGGGGCGTTCTATTCGAATATCGACTTCCTGTCGGTCGAGGCGCTGCCGCCCGATACGCTTTACTTCCATGCGCAATACCGGCAGGAGACGCCCACAAAAGCCATCCATGGTCCCGATGGCCGCGACGTTCCTAACAATGATGGGAAGGACAACTACGTCTATTGCGAAACCCGCGGACGCGGGCATCTGATGGGTGTGACGCTCGGCTGGGTACAGAACGCCGAGGCGTGGATGGGCGAAGGCGACGAGATGATCTTCGTGGACGACGAGTCCAAGCCGGCCATCATCGGCACGGGGTCGGAAGATTACTTCCTGGGTAGCTGGAACTTCGGCGGACGGGAAGGCGCCAAGGCGTTTTCGCACCATCAATACGGCGCTCCGCTGATCCAGAGCCCCGAACGCATGGGCGGGCGTTATTGCTGCTACCGGTTCCATGGCGACAACCCGGTCACCTTCACGCGCTACTTGAAGCACACGATGGAGCACGGCCACGCCAACAACCGCGCCGACATGTATTACTCCTGCGCCTACTGGTATCAGGACAAGCCGTATACCGACTTCCCGGCGCTGCCGCCGCTGGCCGACCGAATTCCCAAGGTCGCGCAGATCTAGGAGGAGATCGAGGCCTGCCGGAAGGCTTCGAGATTGGCTTTGAGATGAAGCGCCGACGCGGTGCCGCAGAGTACGGCGCCGGTGAACCTGCGCTGCAGGACGAGGCCGAAGCATACGGCCAGTTCGTCGCTTGACGCGTTCGTTCCGACAAGTCCGCCCATCTTCAGCGGACGATTGGTCCAGATGCGCTTGCCGCGTGTGGCGGCCTGATCGATGATCTCCTCGAAACGGCGGTCATCGAGGTTGTAGGGCAACTGCAATTGAGCAAAGCGCGGGTCGGCGATCGCCATGCGCGCCGAGACCGCATCGCTCACGCTTGCTCCGAGATGTGGGATGCCGGCGTTGCGGGCGGCCGCGAGCGCGTCGTCCAGAGCATTGCTATCGAGGACCTCGGGCGTCGTTTTGTGGACCTGCAACAGGTCGATGTGTCCGAGACGCGCCAAGCTCCTCTTCAGGCTCTTGAGCAGCGCCTCGCGCGAATGGTCGACGAAAGGCTCGCCCTTCGATGTGTCCCAGTGTTCGCCGAACTTGGTGGCGACGAACAGGCTGGCGCGCGCGGCTCCGTCCAGTGTGGCGAGCCAGCGCCCGAACTTCTCCTCGCCGTCGCCGTAGGATGCGGCCGTGTCGAATACCCGCACGCCGAGGCGCAGGGCTTCGTCAAGAAAAGCGCTGGCTTCGGTCTGAGACGGAACGGGGCGCGGACGGGCGCCCCAGCTCTTGCCAATAGTCAGCAGGCCGAGTCCGAATTCGATTCCCTCGACTGAAGTGCGCCCGGAAGTGTTTGACGATGACATCCTCCCTCACGGTAGCCGCTTTGCCGGGGGAGTGTGTGTGAAACCCGCTCTCTTCGTTCGCGGCCTCCGCCGGCCGGCGGGTTCGTATGCTGGTAGAATTGGAAAAGCGAAACCGATTATCGGCTTCCTCTCTTGATAGATGACCATTGACCACCCCGCCCACCCGTCTGGGAAGAACGCACGGGTCCTTCTGACATCCGTATTTGGACCCTACGCACAGGACGACGAATTCGGCTCCCGATCGATCAATCCGATGGAGCTTTACCATAACCAGGTAACACGCGCTCAAGGCCCCTATTCGCTTCGCATCTTCCACCGCTCGTGGGGCTTGATGTTTATCCAGAGCAACATCGAGAACCCATCGACGCTGCTCGATTTCCCCACTCGCGAGCGGTTCGTCGAGGAACTGCGAGCGAACCGCTATGACGTGGTTGGCATCTCGTCGATCATCGTAAACATCGGCAAGGTGCGCGAGATGTGCCGTCTGGTGCGGGAGCATTCGCCGCATTCCACGATCGTGGTTGGCGGCCACGCCGCAGCCATCCCCGGCTTGCAGCGCATGATCGACGCCGATTTTGTCGTCCGCGGCGAGGGCGTCTGCTGGATGCGCAGCTTCCTTGGGCAGGACCCGTCGCAGCCCATCAAGCACCCGCCGATCTCGTCCGGCTTCGGCCATCGCATCATGGGCCTGAAACTCCCTGGCGACATCGGCTCGACGGCCGCCACTGTCATTCCTTCAGTCGGCTGCCCGCTCGGCTGCAACTTCTGCACTACTTCAGCCTTCTTCGGAGGCAAGGGCAAGTTCATCAATTTCCTCGAATCAGGCCGCGATGTCTATGACGTGATGGAGAAGGATGAACGGGAGATGGGCATGAAGGCGTTCTTCGTCATGGACGAGAACTTCCTGCTCCACCGCCCGCGCGCCATCGAACTGCTGGACTGCATGAAAGAAGGCGGCAAGAGCTGGGAACTCTACGTCTTCTCCTCGGCCAATGCCATCCGCAAGTACACCATGGAGGAACTGATCGAGCTCGGCATCTCGTGGGTGTGGATGGGGCTGGAATCGCCGAAATCCGGATACGCCAAGCTCAGCGGCCAGGACACACTGAGCTTGGTTCATGAACTTCACTCGAATGGTATCCGCGTGCTGGGTTCGTCCATTGTCGGCATGGAGCACCAGACGCCGGAAAACATCAGTGACGAGATCGAATATGCCTGCTCGCACGAGACCGACTTCCACCAGTTCATGCTCTACACGCCTCTGCCCGGCACGCCGTTGCATGCGCAGATGGAGGCCGAGGGGCGGCTGATTCCCGAGTCGGATCTGGCCGATGTTCACGGTCAGTACAAGTTCAACTGGAACCACCCATTCATCTCGCGCGACGATTCGAAGAAGTTCCTCGACTTCGCATTCATGCGCGACTTCGAGATGAACGGTCCCTCGCTCTACCGCATCTGCAAGACGACGCTGGAGGGCCTGAAACGTTACCGTTTGCATCCCGACCTGCGTGTCCGCGAGCGGTTCGAACGCGAAGCCAAGGCGTTGCGGACCCAATACTCGGCGCTGCTTTGGGCCATGGAGCGGCACATGCGCTTCACCAACGATTCTGTCGCGGCTAAGATCGCCGACCTGCGCCATGAGATCCGGTTGGAATGCGGCGCGGTTCGATCGGCGTCGTTCGCCTCGATCTTCGGACCCGTCATGCTCTGGTTGACCAAGCGTGAAGAGAAGCGGTTGGCCAAGGGCGTCACATACGAACCGCGGACGTTCGTTGAACGCAAGAATTGGGTGGTTTCATAGCGGGAATCGAAGCCGGCCTTCTCCCGGCCAGAGGCCTGACATTTCTCGCCGATTCAGGTTGGGGCTGTAATCCTACCTATACCTGGCTGCGTCTTCCGAGTAGGGCCGAGGGGCCGGTCAAAAGCATGTCATACAAAATCAGTTGGATAGTCGTAGCGTGCGCGGCCATCCTGGGTTCAGCCTCGTCTGAAGCCCAGGTCGCCGGCGTGGTCACGGCATCGGGCCGGCCGGTTCCTGGAGCCACGGTGACATGGACGACTGGCGGCGCGACCCAAAGCGTCTCAACCGACGAGTCCGGCCGCTTTTTGCTGGACCCGGCGCCAACCGCGCCTGTTGAAGTGGACATCCGCCTGTTCGGATTCCAGTCAAAGAGGGTCCCGCTGGACCCGGCGGCCAAAGCCGGGCCTGCGGCCGTTGCACTTGAACTCTCGCCGTTCAGGCCGGTCACATCGGCGGCTAAGACAAACGGACGCGGCGCCAATGGCCGGTTCCAGAATACAGAACTGATGCGCAGTCTGGAAAGCGACATATCTACATCTCTGTCCTCCAGCGCTGGAATCCAGTCCGCGGCGCTGGCGACGGACCACAGCGCCGAGTCGTTTCTCGTTCAAGGCAGCATGAGCAGCGGTTTGCAACGTGTCGATACTGACATGATGATGGGTCCGATGGGCATGGGCGGCCCCGGCAGCCACGGCGGTCCCGGTGGACCAGAGCAAGCCGCGCCCGGATTCGGTACAACCACGCAGGACGGCCAATCGCAGCCCGGCCAGGCCGGCGCGCCTCCGGCGGGACCACTTGGCGCCGCGGGTGGTCCCGGCGGTGGCAGGGGAGGTGGTCCGGGCGGCGGCATGGGCGGCGGCCCCGGCGGCGGCATGGGCGGCGGTCCCGGAGGCTTGGACCCTGAAGCGTTAAGAGAGCGTCTCGCCCAGATGACTCCCGAACAGCGAAAACGAGCGGAAGAGATGATGGCCAACCGCGATCGGATGCGGGGCGGGGAAACGGCCGTCTTCGGCAACCGCGCAAGCCGCAGTAAGCGCGACGCGCTGCGGGGCGGGGCATTCATCGAGGGCCGCAATTCGGCTCTAGACGCTTCACCCTACGCCCTCAACGGCAACACCATCGAGAAGCCATCCTATTCGCAGGTGCGGTTCGGCGCTTCCATCGGCGGAATGCTGAAGATCCCAGGACTGCTTAGTTCCGATAGCGGCATGTTCTTCCTCAACTATGGCGGCGCCAGGAGCCGCTCGCCCTATTCGAGCTTCGCCGTCATGCCCGGCGCGGCGGAACGCTCCGGCGACTTCGCACAACTCGCCACGGTGAATACAATCCATGACCCGCTGACCTTGCTGCCTTTCGCCGGCAATGCCATACCTGCATCGCGCATCAGTTCCGCCGCCGCCGGGCTGTTGAATCTGATCCCCAATCCCAACCAGGCCGGGCAGGTCCAGAACTACAGCTTTGTCACCTCGGCGCCCAGCAACTCGGACAATGTCAGCCTCCGGCTGTCCCAGAGCATCGGCAACAAGGACCGCATCTCGTTCAACACATCGTGGCAGCGGCGATCAGGGGAATCCGTGCAGCTTTACGGCTTTCGCGACGCGAGTGAAGGATCGGGCATGAACTATGACTTCACCTGGAACCACACCTATTCCTCGCGTTTCATCCTGAACGCCCGCGCCTCCTACAACCGGAATCGCAACGCCCTCGTCCCCTACTTTGCCTACGGGGAGGACATCTCCGGCGCGCTGGGCATCACCGGGAACTCCCGCGAGCCTGTCAACTACGGGCCGCCCAACCTCTCGTTCACCAATTATGGCGACCTGAACGATGCCGGCCACAGCCTCCGCCGCGTCCACACTTTCACTTACAGCGGCGGTATCACCAGCCTGATCGGCAAGCACTCCATCCGCTCCGGCATCGAGTTGAAGCGGACGAGGCTCAATACCGTCGCCGAACAGAATCCGCGCGGCACGTTCACATTCACCGGGCTTGCGACAAGCGCGCTCGATGCCTCCGGCGGCACGCTCTCCGGCACCGGGTATGACTTCGCCGACTTTCTCCTGGGCCTGCCGCAGAACAGTTCCATCCGCTACCTCGGTTCGGACGTCTATTTGCGCGCGACATCGGTCTCCGCCTACGTGCAAGACGACTGGAGGGCTCACCCGAAGCTCTCTCTAAGCCTGGGCGTAAGATATGAGTTTTTCCCGCCGTACACGGAGAAGTACGACCGGATGGCAAACATCGTGGCGAACTCGGCCTTCACCGAGGTCACCGTGGTCACGCCCGGGTCCACGAATCCATACACCAATGCCATCGTTCCCGCGGGTATGGTTGCCAGCGATACCAACAACTTCAGCCCTCGCCTGGGCCTGGCCTGGAAGCCGGGCAAGGACGGCAAGACGGTCGTCCGGACCGGCTACAGCCTGTTCTTCGATGGCTCGGTTTTTTCTCGTGTCCCTTCAGCGCTGGCCTCGCAACCGCCATTCGCCGTCACTTCAGCATTCAACACGTCGGCTGCCAACACGCTGACCCTCACCGACGGATTCACAGGTTCGGCCACCAAGACCGTAACCAATACTTACGCCGTCAACCCAAACTACGTTGTGCCCTACGCCCAGACCTGGAGTTTCTCGATTCAACGCACCCTCGGCGCGGGCTATACCGTCGATGCCGGCTATCTCGGCACCAAAGGAACCAAGCTCGTTCTCTCGCGTTTGCCGAACCGCGCACCGGCCGGATCGTCAGCCGATTCCGAAGACAATCGCGTCATCGCCAACGCGGGCGGCTTCACCTATGAGAGTCCCGAAGGCAACTCGATTTACCACGCCGCCCAGGTTCGTTTGAACAAGCGGATGCGGCGCGGCCTGGCCGTTGGCGCCCTCTATACGTTTTCGAAGTCCATCGACAACGCATCGACGTTTGGAGGAGCGGGCAACGTGGTGGCGCAGGACGATACGAATCTCGCCGCCGAACGCGCCTTGTCGAGCTTCGACCGGCGCCACCAGTTGAATCTCAACGGGATGTACTCCTCGCCGGTTACCGGCGTCCGTACCCGCAACCTGCCCCGATGGGCGGTCACCACCCTGCGTGACTGGACGATGAGTTTTGGCGTGACGGCCCAGACCGGTACGCCCTACACGGCCCGCGTACTCGGCACGGCGTCCGACGCGGGCGGCACCGGCGCGGTGGGCAGCGCCCGGGCCGACGCCACGGGTCTACCCGTCGTCACTGCCAGCGGGTACTTCAATGTGCTCGCCTTCAGTGTGCCCGCATCCGGGACCTTCGGTAACGCGGCGCGCAACACAATCCCGGGGCAGCCGATGCTGTCGTTCAACGGGAGCCTCGGGCGCGCGATCCAGCTAGGCAAGGAGTCGCGCCGCCAGATCGAATTCCGCGCTTCCGCCACCAACCTGACGAATCATCCCAACATCACCGGCCTCGGCACGGTGGTCAACGCGGTCAACTACGGAATCGCCACCAGTGCCGGCGATATGCGGACAGTCAATTTCTCGCTCCGCCTGCGGTTCTAGCTCACGGTGCCAGCCATGCGAACATCACTCACTCTGCTTCTCTCGACCGCCGCTCTATTTGCCCAGCAGGCCGGCGATGTCCCGGTCTTCCGCGCGGAATCGAACCTCGTCATCCTGAACGTCTTCGCGCGCGCCAAGGACGGCAAGGCCATCGAAGGGCTCTCTGCAAACGACTTCGCCGTCATCGAGGACGGTAAGCCGCAGAAGATCTCGGTCTTCGAATTCCAGCGCCTCAACGCGCCCGCGGCCGAAGGCGCCGCCCCGGTGGAACCGGCGGCCACGCCGGCGCAGACGGAGTTGCGCACGCGCGCTCAACAGATGATGGAAGGCGCAAAGCGTTTTCGCGACCGCCGGCTGATCGTCATCTTCTTCGACATGTCGTCGCTTGAAATCATCGACCAGGTGCGCGCCCTTCAATCGGCCGAAGAGTACATCCGCAAGCAGATGGCCCCCGAGGACATGGTCTCGATTTTGAGCTTCGGCACGAGCCTCAAGACCGCCCAGGAGTTCACCGCCGACAAGGACCTGCTCCTCTCCGCGCTTAAGAAGTTCAAGCCAGGCGAGGCCAGCGACTTCGCTCAGATGGGCGAAACCGAAGTCGACTCCTCCGACACTGCGTCCTTTGCCCTTGACGAAACCGAGTTCAACATCTTTAACACCGACCGCCGCCTCAGTGCGCTCGAAACCGCCGCCAATTCGCTGCTCGCCCTGCCCGAGAAGAAGGCGCTCGTCTACTTTTCGTCCGGCGTGAGCAAGACGGGATCGGAGAATGAATCCCAGTTGCGCTCCACTTTGAATGCCGCCATCCGTTCGAACGTCAGTTTCTATCCCGTCGATGTTCGCGGTCTGATGGCTCTACCCCCGGGCGGCGACGCCTCGACCGGCGCATCAGGCGGCAGCGGCCTGTTCAGCGGCAGCACACAGAACAAGAAGCGCGAGAGCTTCACCAGCCAGCAGGACACGCTCGACACGCTGGCGTCGGAAACCGGCGGAAAGGCGCTGCTCGATTCGAACGACCTCACCGAGGGGATCCGCATGGCGCAGGCCGACATTTCGAGCTACTACATCGTCGGCTACTACAGCACGAATCCCAACCGCGACGGCCGCTTCCGCAAAGTCGAAGTCAAGATGGCCAAGACGCTACAGGCCAAGATCGACTACCGCTCCGGCTACTACGCCGACAAGGAGTTCAAGGACTTCAACTCATCCGAGAAGGAGAAGCAACTCGAGGACGCCCTCATGCTCGGCGACCCGGTCACCGATCTTCCGCTTGCCCTCGAAGTCAACCATTTCAGGCTGAGCGCCGGCCGCTGGTTCGTCCCTGTCGCCGTGAAACTGCCCGGCTCGGCCATTCCCTTGCATAAGAAGGGTGGCGCGGAGACCACTGACTTCGATTTCATCGGAGAGATTCGCGACGAAAAGGGCGCCAGGATCTCCGCCGTCCGCGACGCCATCAAAGTGAAGCTGCCCGAAGCCGGTTCGCTGGCCCGTCGCAGCCTCGTCTATGACACCGGCTTCACGCTTGGATCCGGCAAGTACAAGATCAAACTTCTGGTCCGCGAAAACCAGACAGGCCGCATGGGCACCTTTGAAACCAGTTTCCTCGTGCCTGCCGACAAGCCTGCGACGGCGAGCGAACCGCTGGTGTCGAGCCTCGTGCTCGCGTCTCAGCGCGAGCCCGTGACGGCCGCCGTAGGCGTCGCCGATAAGCGCGCGGCACGCCGCCAGGGCAACCATCCGCTCGTCCGGGACGGTGAAAAACTCGTGCCCAGCGTCACCCGCGTCTTCCGCCGCGACCAGTCCCTCTACGTCTATCTCGAAGTCTATGACCCCGGCGTTGTGGTGGAGAGCCGCAAGCCGTCGGTGGCCGCCACGGTGGGTTTCTACGCCGGTAACAAGAAGGTCTTCGAAAGCTCCGCCATTCACATCAGCGATTGGCTCGACGGCCGCGGCAAGACCGTCCCTCTGCAACTCCAGCTTTCGTTGAAGGACCTGCCAGCGGGGAACTACACCACCCAGGTCAGCATTATCGACGAAGCTGGCCGCAAGTTCGCCTTTCCGCGGGCGGGCCTCGCCATCCTCGCCGATAGCCCGGCGCAAGGCGGCAATTAGCGCATCTATCTCTGCAGTTCGCCGATGCGCGTCTGCTGTTTATGGCTGGCGAGAAGACTGAGAAGTTCCGTGACGACCTCCGGCTTCCCGGCGGCCAGGTTGTATTTCTCTGACGGGTCGTTCTCCAGGTTGTATAACTCGGGCGGATCCACGTCGCGCGCACCCGTTGGTTGACCCACCTGGTTGTTCGTCCTGATATGCAGCTTCCACGGCCCCTTGCGCACGGCGCGCAACTCCACGTCGCTCCAGTAGAACAGCGTTCTCTCCCACCCCTCGCTCTTGCCCGCGAGAACAGCCGAGAGATCCTGGCCATCCATCTCACGATCCTTCGGCATGGCCGCGCCCGCATAGCCGGCAAACGTTGGGAACATGTCCATCGTCGTGCCGGCAGCTGCGGTTGTCCTCCCAGCCGGTATGCGCCCCGGCCACCGCGCGATGCATGGGACCCTCATGCCGCCATCCCAGGTTGTCGCCTTGCCCTCGCGCAGCAGTCCGGCCGACCCGCCCAACTCCTTCTTGATCAGCCACGGTCCGTTGTCGGACGAAAACACGACCAGCGTGTTGTTGTCCTGGCCCATCGCCTTCACAGTCCGCAATATCTCGCCCACGCTCCAGTCGATCTCCTCGACCACATCGCCATAGAGGCCGCGCGCGCTCCTGCCCTTGAACCGTGCGCCGGCATAGAGCGGAACATGCGGGAACGTCTGCGGGTAATACAGGAAGAAAGGCTTCTGGCTCTTCCGCCGGATGAAACCCACCGCTTCGGCCGTGTAGCGCTCCGTGAGCCTGCTCTGGTCGGGCTCGCGTTCGATCACCTCTTCGTTTCTGTACAACGGGAGCGGCGGCGACTTGGCGCTGCCCGGAGCGCCCGGCCCGGGTGTGGGCGTCATGTCATTTGAATAGGGCAACCCGAAATAACTGTCGAACCCGTGCCGCGTCGGCAGGTACCGCGTCTGCCAGCCGAGATGCCATTTTCCGATGCAAGACGTCCTGTACCCGGCGCCTCTCAGCGACTCGGCCACCGTCACCTCGCCATCCGGCATGCCACCTTCCGAATACGGAAACAGCACCCGCGACAGGCCGCTGCGCACGGGCAACCGGCCCGTCATCAGCGCCGCACGGCTTGGCGTACAGACCGGCGCGGCAGAGTAGAATTGCGTGAACCTCAGACCTTCAGCCGCCATGCGGTCCAGATTCGGCGTCTTGATGGTCGGGTGTCCGTAACAGCCCAAGTCGCCATAGCCGAGATCGTCGGCATAGATCATGATGATGTTCGGCCGCCGGGCGGGCGCCGCAAAAAGCGAAGGCGCGGCAAGCGCCGCGCCCGTCAGAGTCTCAGCGAACCGTCTGCGTGTGATCATGGCCGGATAACTGTCTTTCGAACAGCTACATTATCACGCTCGTCATATACCCTGACCGCCACGGTGATCTCCGCCGCCGCCGGCTTGTCTGTCTCGGCCGCATAGTCGTGGCGCAACCAGTCCGTCATGCGAGTCGACGGCTTCACCGCAATCCACTCGCCGCCGTTCACCGACATCTCGGCTGACATCAACGCACTTAGTGCATCGGTTGCGCTGAACCGGACCGAGACCTTGCCACCTTCGATTCGCGCCGTCAACCCCGCTATCTCCGGCGGCGTGTTGTCGATGATGAACGGCTCGCTTACTGTTTCAGCCTTCAGCCCCTCGCCGGGATAGTTGTCCTCTTTGTCGGAGGCTGTGACCTTCAGGACGTACTTGCCATCGGTCCACGGGACCGTGTCGAACGCAATGCGATTCTCCTTCAAGTCCGGCTTGAGCGGCTTCCAAATGCTCTCCCCCTCGCCACGGATCTCGACCGTGTAGAGCAGCGTGTCGCCGTTCAGATCCGAAGCCTTCCAGCGAGCGCCTTGCCAGCCCTGGTCATAGGTCATCATCGCCGTGCCTGCGGGCGCTGTAGTGGGCGTGGGCGGATCGTCCTTCGGACTCTGCCCGATTGCCGGCAGGTTCAACGTGGCAGTCGCCGTCAGGCTGCTTGATGAGCTTGAGAACTTGTGGTTCGGCGGCGTCAGCTCGACCAGGCCCGTTGACGGGGGCACGTTCTTCTGCTGGTAGGCGACTTCCACCCTCGACAACGCCGGGGAAGGCCCGCCCGCCGCCGCCTTCAACGTCGCCCTCCATCCCAGATACCGCGATGCCGGAGAAACCACGCGCCCATCAGCGAGCGGCTTCCACTCACTCCAGAGCTTCTGCGCCCGTTCGCCGTTGCCGCTGCGCGTCTCGATGGCGATCGTTCCGCCGCTGGCCGCGCCATCGAATGTCAGCCTTCCCCAGTAGGTGAACGCCTTGGCGTCGAACACATCGCTCTCCACCACGCCATCGGCGCCGAGTGACGGACCCAACTGATACACCTGGCCCGGATTCGCCGTCGCGGCCAGCAAAGCGCCAGAAGCGGCCGAGGTCAGTGCCGTCACTTGCGGCGCTTCCAGATCGGCGATACGCGTATGCTCGTCAGTTGAATCGATCCTGTAGACTCTCCCCTCATTGCCCGTTGCCGCATACAGCGTGCCTTTCGCGTCCACCGCCAGACCGTAGACGATCTCCCGCGCGCTCGACCAGATCGATTTTGGCTCGCCGTCGGCTTCAATCCTGTAGATCTCACTGCCGCCTGCCGGCGCGGCCAATACGCCCGGGATCGTCACCGGCGCTACCGCCCGCTGCGGTTGCGCCTGTTGCGCCTGACCAGGCTGCTGTTCCCCACTCGGCTGAGTCTGCGCCGGTGTCGCTGCGGGCCGGGGAATCGCGATCGTTGGCGCCGCCGCGGGCGCAGCGGGCGTACGCGCTCCAGACGCCGCGACATACACGACGCCACTGTTGCCCGCTGCCACCGCCGTTACTTCCCGTTTCGATGTCTGCAACAGCAGAAAAGCCTCGCCCCTGCTGTTCACCCGGATCACCGTCCCGCCCGGTTCAGTTCCGGCGATCAGGTTCCCCGCGCCGTCCAGTGCCAGCGACCTGACATGCGATTCGCCCGCCTCCAACACAACGCGCCCCTGCCCCGCGGCCGTCACGGCGACAATCCGGCCCGGTTCGCCCGTCGCCGCGTAGAGGGTCCCCGTCTTGTCATGAACCAACGCCCAGATGTAGCCCGCCTTGGTCTCGTGGATCATGGACGCCTGCCCGGCGGCCGTGATCCTGTAGATCTTGCCGGACGGGCTTACGCCGGCTACAACATCGCCCTTTGCGTCCAGAGTGAGCGCGAAGACCGACCCGCCTTCCAGCGCCGCCAGCACAGTCGCCGCGCCGCCATTGCGGGAGACATGGATCTTGCCGTCCGCTCCGCCCGCATAGACGTTGCCCCGGCCATCCGCCGCCACCGTCCAAAGCTGCGCCGCGCCGGCGTCGATCACCAACTTCTTCGCCGGCGCAAGGCTGATCCGCCCCTTGCTCGACAGCGCCACGTTGCGCATTTCGCCGCTGTCGTAATCCTGCGCCTCGCTCACCACCCACTTCTTCGTTTCCACGGCCCAGGCGACCGCCGCGGCCAGCGACAGCGCGGCCAGCAAAGTGCGATATCTCAATGTCATTTGTCCGGGTCTTCCTACTTCACTTTGAATCGCAGCGCGACGTTGCCGCTGACAATCTCATCCGACTTGAGCAGCGTCGAGATGCTCACCGTTTCCGCCGTCGCCGCCACCGGTCTCGATGTCCGTCCCGCCTGCATCGCATTCAACATCGATGGCGGCATTCCGCCCAACTGCTGGTCCCCCGTGTACACCGTCGGCCGCGTTTCGAGCAGCGACACATAGACGTTATCGTTGCCTTTTTCCTGGTTCATGAGCGAGACGACCTGCGCCAGGTCCAGCGTGTTGCGGTTTACTATCGCCGCCATCGCCTGCGCCCGGTTCAGCGTGTCCCCGTCGCTGATCAATAGGCGGTGTTCGCCCGCGGCGAGCGCCGCCGGCACCTGCACCTTGAACTCTCTTACCACCCGCTCGCCCCTCCATGGCCGCAAAGCGATCTTGCCTGCCAGGGTTCCTCCCGGCTCCACTTCCGACGAATCGAGCCATGCGCCTTCGATGGTCGACTGCTTCCGCTCTCCAGCCATTTTCACCTTGGCGTGGACCCGTTTGATTGACGGTGCGCTCTCCGGGTTCTGGAACAGCCGGTTGAACCTGTCGCCCCACCACACGGCCAGCGCCATCGGCGCCGGCATCGGACCGTCGCCCGACACCGTCATCTGTTTCACCGTCAGAGGAGCCATCCCCGGCATCTCCACCTCGCCTTCGAGCGAGAACGTCGCTTCGTCCGATGCCGCGTCGTTCAGCCCCTGCAGCGTGTTGTAAACTGCCAGCGTCATAAGAAACGGCGTCCACTTGGGATGGATGAACGTCTCGAAGTTGAATGTCTGTTTCAACTGCGGCGTCTCCACTTCCAGCGTCACCGGAATCGTGGCGGCCTGTTCGCCGAGCACGCCCATGATGCCCGAGTGCCGGTCCTGCCTTAATGCGCCGGCGACCTCGGTGGCGTTGGCGAACTTGTTGGGCTGGAGCTGCGAACTCAGCACCATCAGCACCTCGCCCTTCGCCATCGGCATGCTCACTGGTCCCAGGTTGAAGAAGCTGTGTCCGAAGCCCAATACCCGGCGCCCGTCGTTGTAGGTCACCGTCCCCAGGCCAGTTATGTTCAAGTCGCCCGACACCAGCATCCCCGAAATCGCATCGCCCGGCCGGAGAGCCGTCTCCCATCCCGGCGCCGGTTTCGACCCCGCCGAACTACCCGCCGCGCCGCCCATCACCGCTTGAATTCCCATCTGCGAGAAGACCGGTCCAAACGCGTCCAGGGTTTGTTGGTGGAATCCCGAGAACGACAGCGGCGTCTCGATTGCGACCAGTCTTGGACTCGCACCCAGGAAGTTCGCCGGCACGGTCAGTTCCGCCCGTGTTGGCGCACTCTGCGGCGTCTTCGGCGCGGCCGGCTTGGTTCGGTCGAGTTCGTTGATCTCGAGCATATGCTCGATCGGCGTGATGCCGCAGATCGCATCCGGAGAGAACACGCTGATGCGGAGAGCGATGGCTCCGGCCAGCTTCCCGTCGATATAGACCGGGCTCCCGCTCATGCCGCCAGCCACGTTAGTCCGCGCCGCCTTGCCACCCAGTTTCGCCAGGATCACATCCTGCTTTGGACCCCAGGCGTTCTTCCACAGACCGATAATCTCCACCGGCACCGCCTCGGCCTCGGTCCCCTCAAAGACTGTCCACGCCGTGCCTTTCATCCCCGGCTTGATCTCCGAGGATTTCATGATCGTGACCGGACCCGCCACTGGCCGGCTGGCGATCTGGGCGGCGGCCGGGCCGGCCATGGCCAACAGTGACAGCGCCAGTCCTACAACTGTTTGGTTCAACTTCATCTGATTCAATAGATCCATCCGCTGGGGCGAGGGTTGCTATCTATATTATCAGCCACGCACTGACACTCACGAAGTCCTGCGGATCCGCGCCGGGTAGCCCGCCCCGAGCTCCCACGTTCGCCCAGAACCGCTCCGGTCCGCTAAACTGGTCTCGCAAAGCCCGGGTGGCGGAATGGCAGACGCAACGGACTTAAAATCCGTTGTTCCGTAAGGAACGTGTGGGTTCGAGTCCCACCCCGGGTACCACCGCCCTTCCCTCCTCACATCCAGCGCGCCAGACCAAATCCAGCCAGCGTCCCGACAAGGAACCCAACCTCGCGCAGCCCCCACCGCCGGGGCTTCCCCTTCGGCCAGTCCCCCGTGAACCCGCGCGCGAGCATTGCGTGATACACCCGGTCCGAGCGATTCCAACTCCGCAGCAGTAGCGCGCCGAACAACTGCCCTTCGCTGTGAAACCGATTGATCGCCCCCATCGCATGCGCTGCCCGGCTCGCCCTTGCACGGTACATCCGCCGCAACTCCTCCCCCATCAGATGGACGTACCGCTCCATCAGCGCGATCACCGAGCCCACCGCGTTGGGCAACCCCATGCGCCGCATCGCCGGCAATAGCGCCGACACTGGCGTGGTCGTCGTCAGAATCGCGAATAACAGGATCACAATCCCCGCCTTCGCCACCACCATCATCCCGGCCGCCGCGTCGCCCGCCTGCCACGCGCGCATCCCGCCCGACAACAACACCACGGGCGACAACGCCAGCAGGCGCTTCCAAACCGCCCGTCCCGGCGCTCGACAGCCTACCAGCAGCGCCGTCGCGATGCTCAGATACGCAATGAACGCCGCGGGCTTCAGGGCTGGAGTGGTCGCGACGAGAATGCTCGCGCTGAGAAAAGTGATCAGCTTCGCCGCCGGGTCGAGACTGTCAACGCGCCCTGCCCCGTCCCGCACTTCAGCTTCCCCCGCCGTTCTCGCCGCCAAACGGAAACTCCAATGCCGCCGGCTTCGTGCGCGCCAGAAAGACTACCGCCGCCGAGGTGATCAGGCCTTCCAGCACCGCGACGACGGAATACAGTCCAGCCAGAGCCAGAAAGCCCTTGCCATATCCGGCGACTAGAAACTCGACCCCTACTAGTGACGCCGGAATCATCACCCCAATGAAGCCCGCCACGAACCCTCTCACGCCCACCCGCCCGGCCCGGATTCTCCAAACCAGCCCTGCAACCGCCGCCCCCGCGCTCATGTTCAGCGCATTCACCCCCAGCGCAAGAAGCCCGCCATGCTGAAACAGCAATGCCTGCAGCAATAACGCCGCGAACACAACCACCAGCGATCGCGCCCCCAGCAGAATCCCCGCCAGTCCCAGCAGCCCCACATGAATCGCCGTGCCAGCGAAAGGAACATGGACTAGCGAGACGGCGAAAAGGGCCGAGGCCAGCAGCCCCATCTTCACTATCTCGGGCGGCTGCGTCCGCCGGCCCGACCAATAGACCAGCGGCCACGTTGCCGCATGGGCAACCCCACACCAGGCCACCGGCAGGATGCCGTCCGCGATGTGCATACCGCTTACCAGCCCAGATAGAGCGACGTGCTCAAGTTTGTCGAGTCGTACGCGGCGCCCTTCCGCGCCGGTTCCGAGAAATCGGCAATGAAGAGGACCGGCGGCTTGACGCCCGCTCCCGGCCTGTAGACCAGCCGCCCCTGGGCGTCCGTCTTGCCCAGTTCGTTTGGTTCTTCAGCTCCGTTCACCAGGAGTCCGATACCCACACCCGGCAGAGGCTTGCCCGTCCGCAACAGTTGCAGCGTGATCGTTCCGCCCGAAATCTGGGGGACGATCTCAAACTCCAGTCCCAGGCCGTTGCCCGATGGGTTCACCTTGCCCGTCGACGCATACCCCACCGCCGTGCGGACCATGTGAAAGGCCTGCGTCGCGCTGGGATTGACGTCTCTGCCGCCCTTCTTCACCCCGCCAGGAGTCCGGCTCGACACGCCGCGATCTTGCACGAATCCCAGCCCATGGGTGCCTGCCTCGCTGGGCGTGTAGTCCAGCAAAACCACCCTACCCGCTGCCACGGCCGTCAGTTCGGTCCTCTTGCCGCCCGGCGAGACGGCGAAGGCCCGTACCTGCGTGGCCGCGACCGCCTCCTCGCTGGCCGGGAAGTGGTGTCCATGCGCGATCTGGATCTTGTTGACTTTCCCCTGGATCAACGGCATCGACGCCGGCGCCATCCAGGTGTAATGGGCTGCGAGCAAAAAGGTCAATAAAAACAGGCCGATGAGGGCTCTTGAGACAGTGGAATGGATCACTGGAAAACGACTCCTTATGACGACGGATAGTAGCACGAATCGAAAAAAAGAGATACTGGGAGTCATGCTCCGGCTCATTTCGCGGATCTCTCCACCCCTGTCGAAAGTTCGATTAGGAACCCGCTCTCCGCGTTCGCGGCCCGCGCGAGTGGGATGGACGCACGATCAATTGATGGGTCACGTTTTTAGCAACTTGGGCGGCCCCAGGGGGGCCGCGTGGACTCTCTTTCTCTTAGCTCTGTCATGCCCGGTCCTTGCGCACGACCTCTCCATCCAGATCTCGCTCGCGCCGCCCGCGGTGGTCACCCGCGCGGTCTATGGCGCCGGCGAACCCGTCGTATTCGGCAAAGTGCTCGTTTACGCGCCTGGAGCGCCAGCCAAGGTCTACCAGTCCGGCAACGCCGACGAGCAAGGCTACTTCTGCTTCCGACCCGCCGGACCCGGCAACTGGCGTGTCGCTGTTGATGACGAGTTGGGCCACCGTCAGGAGTCCGTCGTCCGCATACCCGAGCCCTTCGCCGGCTCAACTTCGCAGGCCTCGGCCAGCGGCGCCTCGCGACTCGAACGCGCCGCCCTCGGCCTGGCCCTCATCATTGGCATCAGCGGCTTCTGGTATGGCTTCCGCGCAAGGCGAGGATAGCCCGGAGACTCAGAGAGTCCACATGACCCCGTTCGGGCCACCTAAGTTAATGAAAATGCGGACCGCCAATTGATCGTCCGCGCCCCCCAAGCGCGCAGGCCGCGAACGCAGAGAGCGGGTCTCCGGCGTGATTTTCGACAGAGTTCCGCATGGCCGTTGCCAGCTGCAACAAACCATGAAAATGACCATTTTCATGGGAGAGGGCTGGAAGAACCAGAGAAGGCGGAGACTGACGGCTCGCGGGGAGATGAGCCGCGTTCCTACGAAGATCGATTGGCAGTTGTAAAGGGCCGTACTGTCGAAGCGGTTTGACGCCTGAAGGACAGCCTCCCATTTCCGGACGCTATCGCGCCTACGTGTATATCCAAGGGCGAGGTCGGGGATGGTGCGGGGATTCACTCGCGGCGGGCCGCCGGCCAGGTTCACGTATCCGAGCAGGTCGGGGTAGGTGAGGTCGCGGATGACGTCGTTCTGGTCGGATACGCGAGAGCGCTACTCCAAACGGCTGCGCACAGGCGGATCCCGGCGATGCGAATCATGAAGCATCCTCTTTCAGAGGAGAGCGGGAGTTCCCCAGTAGTTGCAGCTAAACATACAAGAAGCTCTCTCCCCTCATCCTCGTGTAGACTCGATATCCAATGGCTTCCTCGCCGAAACCGTTTGATGCCCGCAGGATGGCCGGGCGATTTGCCGTCCTCATTGCGATCTACCTCGCCGTTGTGTTGATGCCTGCCCCTGCCGGGGTGACAGCTGCCGGCTGGCGGCTGACAGGGCTCTTTCTGGCCACCGTTGCAGGGTTGATCCTGGCTCCGATCCCGGGCGGGGCCTTGGTGCTGCTGGCGGTCACGCTTGCGGCGATCATCGGCGGATTGACCCTTTCCGATGCTCTGGGTGGCTACGCCGATCCAACGGTCTGGCTGGTGATGGCGGCGTTCTTCATTTCGCGGGCGCTTCTGAACACTGGTCTGGCGCGGCGGATTGCGCTGCTGTTCGTGAGGACGTTTGGGAAGAGTTCGGTGGGGGTTTGCTATTCGCTGGGGTTGTCGGACACGTTGCTGGCTTCGATCATCCCGTCGAACGCAGCGCGGTCAGGCGGAGTGACATTGCCGATCACGCGCTCGATCGCCGAGTTGTATGGATCGACGCCGGAGCAGTCGCCGCGGCGGTTGGGGGCGTTCCTGATGGTGGGGGTGTATCAGAGCGCGATCGTGGGCGCGGCGATGTTCTTTACCGGTCAGGCGAGCAACCCGCTGGCGGCGCAGATGGCGACCAATTTCGGTTATCCGGTGACGTGGTCGAGTTGGTTCGCGGCGGCGATTGTGCCCGGCCTGGTATCGCTGGCGCTGGTGCCGCAGATCGTCCTCAGGATCTATCCGCCGGAGATCCGGCATACTCCCGAAGCGGCGGAGTTCGCCCGTAGCGAACTGGTGAAAATGGGGCCGATGGGGGTGCCGGAGAAGATCCTGACGGTGATCTTCGTTTCGGTCTGTGGGATGTGGGCGACGTCGGGATTCCATCATGTGGACATCACGGTAACGGCGCTTTGCGGGAGTCTGGCGCTACTGCTGACGGGCGTTCTCACGTGGGAGGACGTAATCAACGAGAAGGCGGCGTGGGACATCTTCGTTTGGTACGGCGGGCTGCTGCGGCTGGGCAAGGCGCTGAATGAGGCCGGGGTGACGAAGGCGTTCGCGGAGTCGGTCGGCGGGTACTTTTCGGGCCTGAGCTGGCTGGCGTTGCTGGTTGTGGCACTGCTGATCTACTACTTTGCCCACTACGCGTTTGCCAGCATCACGGCGCACATCCTGGCGATGTATCCGGCCTTTGTCGCGGTGCTGCTGGCGAAGGGTGCTCCGGTGGGACTGGTGGTGCTGTCATTCGCGTTCTTCGCGAACCTGGCGGCGGGATTGACGCACTACGGGACGACGCCGGCGCCGATGTTCTTCGGGCATGGGTATGTGCCGATCAAGGACTGGTGGCGGGTGGGGGCGATCGTCGGGGTGGCGAACCTGGCGATTTGGGGGACGGTAGGGTTTGCGTACTGGAAGCTGATCGGCCTTTGGTAGGCGCAAGGAGTGCGACTCGCTGGTCCGGTAGACTCGGAGTATGTCGTTTGTTCTGCACCGCGACGAGCGGGGGTGTCTGGCTTGTTCGATCGGCGGATCCGTGATCGCCGTTCATGAACCGGTTTTGGCGCTGGAGGCCCTATCCGAGGCGCTCGACCGTGTGGAACTGGATGGCTTGGGGGAGTGCTGTTGGGAGCAGCCGACCGGGATCTACCGGTGGGTCTTCCGGATGAATGGGGCACGGGCGAATGTGGCGTTGATCTGGTCTGCGGGCGTGGTCACCGGGTGGGAGCACGTCTGGTGGGGCGAGGTGGACTGGGTGGAGTTTGTCCGCGAGGCGCGGGCGCAGATCGCCGTGGCGTCGGCCAATCTCTGATTGCGGTCGTTCAACTGTCCAGAAAAAGCGAAGAGGCGCACGATGATGGAGCCGTGCGCCTTGATGAGTTGGGTGGTAGCCGCGGACTATTTCTTGTGCGACATGCCGGTGAACTTGGCGACTTCGATGCGGGCCTGGGCGCGGTGCATGGCGTTCAGCGCCCGTGCCACGTCTGTCCCATCGATGGGGTGGGTGAGGTGCTCCATTGCCCGCTCCATCGCCTTCTCGGCGCGAGCCAGGTCCACTTCATCACCGAATTCAGCCCTTTCGGCAAGGACACGGACCCGGTCGGGGAGAACCTCGACCCAGCCGTTGCTGATGGCGATGAACCTCCGGCTGGAGCCGACTGGCGTGTAAGCCAGCGACCCGGAGCCGAGTTCGGAAAGCAGTGGCGCGTGCTCGGGCAGGATGCCGAGAGCGCCATTGGCGCCCGGCACCTCGACCTCGCTCACTTGTTCCTTCAGAAGCAGCCGCTCTGGGGTGGCCACTTCCAGAGTGATGACGCCAGCCATATCAGTCAGCCTTCTTCATCTGCTCGGCGCGTTCGAGAACGTCTTCGATTGCGCCCTGCATATAAAACGCCTGTTCGGGTACGTCGTCATGCTTGCCGTCGCAGATTTCCTTGAAGCTGCGGACGGTGTCGGCGAGTTTGACGTACTTGCCCTTGATGCTGGTGAACTGCTCGGCGACGTGGAACGGCTGCGACAGGAAGCGCTGAATCTTGCGGGCCCGGTGGACGCTCAGCTTGTCGTCTTCCGAGAGTTCGTCGATGCCCAGAATGGCGATGATGTCCTGCAGGTCCTTGTAGCGCTGGAGGATGCCCTTGACGCGCTGGGCGGTGTTGTAATGCTCTTCGCCGACCACCAGAGGATCGAGAATGCGCGAGGTGGAGGCCAGCGGATCGACGGCCGGGTAAATGCCCATCGACGCGATGTCGCGCGAGAGGTTGGTAGTAGCGTCGAGGTGGGCGAAGGTGGTCGCGGGGGCGGGATCCGTATAGTCGTCGGCGGGCACGTAGATGGCCTGGACCGACGTGATCGAACCCTTCTTTGTTGAAGTGATGCGTTCCTGCAACTCGCCCATTTCGGTGGCCAGGTTGGGCTGGTAGCCGACGGCGGAGGGCATGCGCCCAAGCAGCGCCGAGACCTCGGATCCGGCCTGGGTGAAGCGGAAAATGTTGTCGATGAACAG
>CAZLDN010000027.1:0-47402 GCA_964558355.1 uncultured Candidatus Solibacter sp. | reverse complement strand
CATCCACGCTTGGGGAGGTTAGGAAAAATCCGTGAAAAGACTATTCAGTGTGCTAATGGCCCTCGCGCTGGCTTCCGCGTCCATTTACGCGCAGGAATCCCGCGGCAGCATTTCAGGGCGCGTGACGGATCCTACGGGAGCCATCGTGCCCAGCGCAACTGTTACCGTGACGAATACCGCGACGAACACCTCGCGGCGTCTGGTGACCAACGATACAGGCTATTACGAGGCCAACCTGCTTGAACCGTCCACCTACACGGTAAGCGTGGAGGCCCAAGGGTTCAAAAAGGCTCTGCGGTCGGGTCTCACGCTGAACGTGTCGGCCCGTATCGAAATCGACGTGGCGCTCGAAGTCGGCGGCGTTGCGGAGACAGTCGAAGTCACGGCCGAAGCGCCGCTGCTTGAAACCACGACTGCCAGCGGCGGCCGTGTCCTCGATAACCGCCAGATTCTCAATCTGCCGTTCTCCGATACGAACCCGTTCGCCCTCAGCGCGCTCGCTCCTGGCATGCAGTGGACCGGCCAGCCTGAGTACCGGCGTCCATTCGACAATGCCGGCACCTCGTCGTTCAATACCGCCGGCGGCGTCGGCCAGAACGAGTACACCATCGACGGCATGACAGTCGTCGGTTCCGGACGCCGTGTCGGTTTCGTGCCTCCGTCCGATTCCATCACCGAGTTCAAACTCGAAACCTCGAACTTCGACGCCAGCCAGGGCTTCACCTCCGGCGCCGCCATCAATGTCAGTTCCCGCTCCGGCACCAACGCCCTGCATGGCGCTCTGTTCAACCAGCACTGGCAGCAGCGCTGGAACGCCACGCCGTTCTTTACTCGTGAGGCGTACGACGCCAAAGTCCGCGCCGGCACGATCGATCCGGAGAAGACCCAGAAACAGGCCACCGGCCGCTCCAATAACTACAGCATGACGGCCTCCGGCCCAGTGTTCATTCCAAAGGTCTTCAACGGCAAGGACAAGCTCTTCTGGACCTTCACCTGGAACGGGATCCGCCAGTCGAAGGCCGAGACAACCTCATCCACCGACAGGACAGTGCCGACCATGGCCGCCCGTCAGGGAGACTTTTCCTACTTCCTCACCGTGCCCAACGGGGCCAACCGCTTCACCATCTACGATCCGCGCTCCGCGCGCCTGGTCGGCTCCAACGTGGTTCGCACTCCCTTCCCCGAGAACAAGGGAGTCCCGATCCTCAATCCGGCCTATGCGAATTTCGCGAAGCTCTACCCCACCCCCAACAACATCCCCGGCAAGGTCACCCCGGAGATGACCAACAACTACTTTGCCTCCGCCATGCCGAAGGACGAGAAGTTCCACGCCATGGTCAACCGCTACGACTGGGTAGTGAGCGACAACCACCGCGTCAACGCCCGCTGGCAGTGGAACGACCGCCTGGCCGACGAATACGACTGGACCTATGAGACCGTCCGCGGCCTCCATTCCAACGGCCTCACCCGCATCAACCGCGGCGGTAACGTCGGCTATATCTGGACAATGAGTTCCACCAACATCCTCGATGTGAACCTCGGCATCTCGCGGTGGGAGGAAGGCTCGCGCAATCTGTCGCGCACCAACTACAAGGCGACCGACTTCGGCCTTCCCTCTTACATCGACCAGCGCGCCGACGCGTACACGCAACTGCCCCGCGTCGATTTCGACACCATGCAGGACATCGGTGGCGGTTATCCAGTCATCGGCACCAAACTCACCAACGTCGAGTTTCGAGCCGCGATGACCACGATCATGGGCAGCCACTCGTTCAAGTACGGAATCCAGGAGCGCAAGACCAACTTCGCCGCCGCCGGTCCTAATTCGAGCACCGGCTACTTCCAATTCCGCAATAGCTGGACCCGCCCCACCAACGTCGACAACCTCGCCGCGAACCACATCCATGAATGGGCGGCGTTCATGATGGGTGCGCCCAGCGGCGTGAGCATCGATTCAAACGATTCCTTCTACTTCCGCTCCCCCCGGCGCGCCCTGTTTTTCCAGGACGATTGGCGCGTCAGTAACAAACTGCGCCTCTCTCTCGGCCTCCGCTATGAGCGCGAGGCGGGCGTCGATGAGAGCTTCAACCGGGGCATCGCCTGGACCTTTTCCGATCAGAAGAGCCCCATCACCGATATGGTCCAGGCCGCGTACGCGGCCAATCCCATTGCTGAGCTGGCTGCCAGTTCCTTCAAGGCGACCGGCATCTCCAGCTACCTTGGGACGGACGGCTTTGATACCGCCACGAAGGGCACCCACACTTTCCTGCCCAAGTTGGGCGTTGTCTACTCCGTCAACAATAAGACCGTCATCCGCGGCGGGTGGGGCATGTACCAGGACACTCTGAACGTCTCAAACGACCGTCCATACACCAACGGCTACACCCAGGCCACCAGCACCCCGATCAGCAACGACTCCGGCCTCACCTTCTGCTGCGGCGTCGGCGACGTTGCCGGGTTGAGCGCCTCGAAGACCCCGATGCACGATCCCTTCCCCGTGCGGCCGGCCAGCGGCAATACCCGTTTCGACAACCCGTACGGGTCGTCGCTCAAGGGGCTTGCCCTTTACGGCGGCGATTTCAACTCCCGCTTCTGGGAGTATAAGCCGGCTCTGCAGAACCGATGGAGGATCGGCATTCAGCGCGAGATCATGCACAACCTCATGGTTGACATTTCCTACAACGGCGCCCGCTCCTTCATTCCCGTCCAGAACAGGGTCAACTACCTGCCCGCGAGCAACTGGACCACGGGCATGGTGCGCGACCAGGCAAAGGACAATTTCCTCAACGGGAATGTCGCCAATCCTTACAACATTAAGAACTTGGCCGGGCTCGCCACATCCGACCCCACGCTCTACCGCTTCATCAGCGGTCAGGGTTTCTACACCGGGTCCAATATCCAGCGGAACCGCCTCCTGCGCGGGTACTCGCACTACAGCAACCTCCGCGACTACCAGATCGGTGGCGATGGCCGCATCGGCAGCGTCCGCTATAACGACATGCAACTCCTCGTCGAACGCCGCATGACCGGTGGTTTCCAGACCACCTTCATGTACACCTATGCCGCCAGTTATGCGAAAGACTATTTCCTGAATGAGTTCGACCAGACTCCGTCCGAGCGCATCAACGACAATACCCGGCCTCACTCCATCGCCTGGACAGCCGTCTACGAAACCCCGTTTGGGAAGGGCAGGAAGTTTGTCTCCGGCGGCCCGATGTCCCACATCGTCGGCAACTGGAACCTGTCCTGGGTCTATACGATCGTTTCCGGCGAAGCCTCCGATTGGGGCAACCGCTTCTTCTACGGCGACATCAACCAGCTTGATAGCCTGTGGAAGTCGGAGGAGATGCGCAGCAGCAACATCCTCCAGTGGTTCGACCCGTCCATCTCCAGCGGCAATAGCGCCCCTCCTTCCGGCTTCACCGGATTCGAGGGCCGGGCTGCCGCTCAGCCCGGATCCTACCACGTGCGGGTCTTCCCGGACCGGCTTGGTTCCCTCCGCCATGATGGCATCAAGAACCTCGATCTGAAGATTGAGCGGCTCTTCCCGATCAACGTGGAGCGCGGCATCCAGGCGCGTTTCGCGTTCGATATGCTGAACGCCACCAACCACACCAACTTCGCCGGACCTAACACCGATCCGACCAGCGGCAACTTCGGGCGCGTGACCAGTCAGCGCGGCCTGTCCCGCACCCTCCAGTTCACCCTGCGCTTCGAATTCTAGAACGCGCACAACCAACCCAAACGCCCGGCGGCTCGACTGAGCTGACCGGGCGTTTCCCTTGTAGGACAGGCATCCTTGCCTGTCGAGCTCCGGACTTAAATGGGCGCGACGGGTTGGAGCCGCCCGTTGAGGACATACAACCGGCGAATATGCGGAGGGGAACCCGCTCTTTGCATTCGCGGACTCAGGGGGCCGGTTTGCCGCGGCTCGCTGGGTCTTGGGGAGTTGTGTACGTCAAGTTCAGCAAATTGCCCAAGGCGTCAGCCTCTGCCACCTTCTTCCACAAGCCATTGCGGCGGTCAGTCGCCATCTATCGCATTGCCAGTTGCATGCGCAGGCTCAAGCGGGAATCGGGCCGCACATTGGTCTAGGGCAGGGTTGCCCACAAAAAAGTTAGCCGGTCGTCTTGAGGTTGACGACCGGCTGGCAAGAGGATGAGGCGGAGTGGCCCCTTGAGAGTGAAAAGAAGAAGTATACTCGTTGACTCTCTCAACCACACTATACAAGACCTTGGTTCCTGTTTCAAACAAAAAATAGTAAAAATGTCGTAAGCTTGCGCAAAGCCCTGTGGGACAGGCCTCCCGGCCTGTCATCTTCCGCCGCCAATCTCACACCGCCCACGACGAATCCGCCGTCATATCCACGGCATTCGGCTCCCGTTCCGCCAGCCGCAGCAGCTCCAGCCTCATCCCATCCACGAGCGCCAGCCAACTCGCCTCCAACAGGTTCTCCGACACCCCCAGCGTCGTCGCCCTGCTCCCCTCCGCCTCCCACTCGAGGTAAACCCGAGCCTTCGCGGCCGACCCCTGCTGCGGGTCCGCCACCCTCAACTGGTAGTTCACCAGCCGCATCTCCCGGATCGACGGATACACCGGCGACAGGCACTCCCTCAGCGCCTGTTCCATCGCATGAATCGGACCATTCCCTTCGGCCGTCGCCGACACCGCCGTCTCCCCCATGTCGAGCGACACCGTGGCCGTGTTATGCGTCCCCGGCGCGCCTGACCCGCGCGTCGCCACCGCGTAATTGCCCACCTCGAACAGCCTCATCTCCGGCGCCGCCGCCTGCCTCAGCAGCAGTTCCACCGTCCCATCCGCGGCGTCCAGGTCGTACCCCTCCGACTCCAACTGATGGACCCGATCCGCCAGTTCCCGCCGCGCCTGAGCGCCCATCCTCTCCGCAAATCCGTAGTGCGAAATCCAGTGTTCAAGCGTCGCCGGATTCCGGCTCACCCCGCCGCCGACGAACGCCTGCTGCGGATCCACGGGCACATGCGCCGCGCCTGCCACGAACGCCGCCAGTTCACGCAACGCCGGCACGTCGCCGCCGCACGTCGTCTCGACACCCATTCGCGCCAGGTTGCCCAGCACGGCCACCAGATCGGCCACGCCGTTGCGCGCGCCATATCCGTTCACTGTCCCCTGGACGTGGGTGAAGCCCTGCCTCACCGCCGCCAGAGTGTTGGCCACGCCCAATCCACATGCGTTATGCGCATGGATGCCCAACTCGCCTCCAACCGCCGCCGCGATCTGTTCGCAGATCCGCTCCAGCCGCTCCGTCAGCGTCCGGCCCGCCGAATCGCAAAGCACCAGCAAATCCGCGCCGCTCTCCCGCGCCGCCCAAAGCACCTCGATCGCCGCCTGCGGATTCGCCTCATAGGCGTCGAAGAAGTTGGCTGCGTCGAAGATCACTTCGCCGATCTGTTGCTTCAGAAACGCCACCGATTCGGCCACCCGCTGTTTCAACACGCCGTCGCCGGTGATCTCAATCAGATTCGCGTAAACGCTCGCCACCGGCGCGCCCGTTTCCACCAGCGCCGCCAAATGCGGATCGTCCGAAGCCTGCCGCGACTCAGCCCGCACCGGTCCGAATGCAACCAGCTTCGCGTGCTTTAACGCCAACCCCTTGGCGCGGCGGAAGAACTCGGCATCGTTCGGATCCGAGCCCGGCCAGCCGCCTTCGATATAGTCCACCCCAAACTCATCGAGCTTCCGCGCCACGGCCAACTTCTCGTCAACCGGGAACGAAATCCGCCCGCTCTGCACGCCCTCGCGCAGGACGGAATCGAGGATAGACACATGCATAATCGGAGAACTCCTCAGGCCTGCGCAGGCAAGCCGTGATTTTTCCGATAGTACCATCGCCCAACGGCATCTATCGGCTGCTGAAGCGGTCTGTGCTGTCTCAGGCCGGCCCGCCCGCCGCCGCCAGCGTCCCGTCTCCGAATACCGCTGAACAAGTATCGGAGGGCGGACGCCCTCGTCCGCGCCGGACCCCCCGGTCCGGCTCCGCTGGAGCGCCGTGTCCTGCGCACATTACCTTCGCATGACCCTTCGGGCGCAGCGAATTCAGGTTTCGCCGGTCCCGTTCCGGCGGCACGGCCTTTTTCCACGGACCTCCGGGACAGGGCACTACCGGCAGACTTCCTCGCGTTCCGCTGTGTTCTGATGAGCCGCCTCACGGCCAACCTTCAGCGCCCTGCGGTCGATCTCCAGCCACCGCGACGACTTCACCAGCAGTGCCAGCGCGTGATCCACCGCCTCCTGGCGCAACATGCCGGTAAGTTCCAGCAATGCGCCCAGCGTCACGATGTTGCCCGCCCTCGCCTCGCCCAGTTCATCAGCCAATTGGGTGAACGGGATCGCCTGCATGTGGATGTCGTCCCTCGCCTCGATTCCGTCCGGCAGCGTGTCGCCGTTATACAGCACCCACCCGCCCGGCTCCACTGCCGGCAGGAACTTCCTCAGCGACGGCTCATTCAGCGCCAGCAGAACATTGGGCCGCGTTACCAGCGGCGACGCGATCGGATGCGTCGCAATCCGCACATGGCAGTTCGATGTGCCGGACCTCATCTCAGGCCCATATGAAGGCAGCCACGACACCTCCAACCCCGCATCCAAACCCGCCTCGGCCAGCACCTCGCCCAGCATCAGCACGCCCTGGCCGCCAAATCCGGCCACACGAATCCGCCAATCGGCGGCCTTCTCCGGCTTCGATGCCGTCACCATCCCTTCGCTCGACTCGATTCCCAGGATCGCCGGAATCGTCTCCAGCGGCGGAGCCGCCTTCGGCGCCGGACGCGGCACGGCTTCCTTCGTTCGATCCTTGTAGACGCCCAGCGGGAACACCTTCGTCATCTCTTCCCGCACGCGCGTCTGCGCATCCACGGGGCTCAGCTTCCAAATCGTTGGACAAGGAGAGAGGATTTCAACCAGCGAGAAGCCGAGCCCCTGAACCTGATTCGTCAGCGCCTTCTTCACCGCCCTCGACGCCGCCATGATCTGCTTCGTGTTCCCCAGCCCGACCCGCTCCAGATACACCGGCGCATCCAGCGCCGACAACAGTTCGCAAACCTTGATCGGGAACCCTTCGGTATTCGAATCCCTGCCAAACGGCGTCGTGGTCGACTTCCAGCCTACCGGCGTCGTCGGCGCCATCTGCCCGCCCGTCATCCCATAGATCGCGTTGTTGATGAAGAACACCGTGATGGGTTCGCCGCGGTTCGCCGAATGCAGAATCTCCGCCGTCCCGATCGCCGCCAGATCTCCGTCGCCCTGATACGAAATCACGATCGCTTCCGGCCGCGACCGTTTCGCCGCCGTCGCCACGGCCGACGCGCGCCCATGCGCCGCCTGGATGTTGCCCGTGTCCAGGTAGTAATACGCGAACACCCCGCAGCCCACCGGCGACACCGTGATCACCCGGTCCTGAATCCCCAACTGGTCAATCGCCTGCGCGATCAGCTTGTGCGCGATGCCATGGCCGCAGCCGGGGCAGTAATGCGTCTGGTGCTGGAGTTCGCCCTTCCGCTCGTATTCGGGATAGAAGCAATGCGCCTTCTCGTGGAGGATGTTGTACTCAGCCATGGAAAACCTCCTCGGGTACCATTATCGGAGTTGACCGTCCCGCCACCTCGCGAACGAACTTCAGGACCTCTTCCTCCGACGGCGTGTTGCCGCCGCAGCGGCCATAAAACTCGACTGGCTTGCGCCCTTCGAGCGCCAGGCGCACGTCTTCAATCATCTGTCCTGTCGACATCTCGACGCAGCCAAACACGCTCGCCGTCCGCGCCAGTTGCCGGATCTTTGCCTCCGGGAACGGGTACAGCGTGATCGGCCGAAGCAGCCCAACCTTCATGCCCTCCCCACGCAGCCGTTCGACGACCGATTTGCAGATCCGCGAAACGATTCCATAGGCGACCAGCACCACTTCGGCGTCGTCGGCCATGAAGGCTTCATACCTCACCACCTCGCGTTCGGCCCGTTTGTATTTTGCGTCCAGTTTGAGGATGTGCGCCTCCAGGGCGTCAGGTTCGATGTGGATCGAAGCGATCAGGTTCTTTCTTGTCGCCCGCGTCCCATCCACGGCCCAGGCCGGCATCGGATGAACATGCGCCTCGGCGGCAAATCGGACCGGCTCCATCATCTGGCCGATAAACCCGTCCGCCATCACGAACACCGGCGTCAGGTATTCATCCGCCAGGTCGAAGGCCAGCGTTGTCAGATCGGCCATCTCCTGGACCGAATTCGGAGCCAACACCAGCACCCTGTAACAGCCATGCCCGCCCACCTTCACCACCTGGCGGTAATCGCCCTGCTCCGGCGCGATGTTGCCCAGGCCCGGACCGCCGCGCGTGATGTCGGCGATCACGCACGGTAGTTCCGCCCCGGCCAGATAGCTGATCCCTTCCTGCATCAGACTGATGCCCGGCCCCGAAGACGCCGTCATCGCACGGATTCCAGCCGACGCCGCGCCATACAGCATGTTGATCGAAGCCACTTCGCTTTCGGCCTGAATAAAATGGCCGCCCGTGAGCGGGAAGTAATAGGCGGCAGCCTCGGCGATCTCGCTCGCCGGCGTGATCGGATACCCGTAATACGCCCGGCATCCGGCCAGGACCGCGCTCTTGATGATGGCCTCGTTGCCCTTAATCAGTTGCGGCTTCATGGCACGTCATGTCCTTTCAAGCGGCCTGAACCGGCGCCAGCCTGTAGATCCTGATCGCCCCCGGCTCGGGGCACGCGTAGAAGCAAAGTCCGCAGCCGTTGCACCCATGGCCGGAATACTCGGCCGGGTGATAACCCTGGTGGTTCAGCCAGCCGGCCAGCGAAAGAACGCCAATGTTGCAGGCCTCCACGCATAGCCCGCAGCCCTTGCATTCATTCGTGTCGACTTCCACCATCCCCTTGTCGGGCGCCGCTCCGGGTCGCATCTGTACCGCCATGTCTTGTCTCCTACCGTTCCACCATAATTCTCGCTTCAATCCAACCCTCGCGCACGCCCGCTTCCGACAACTCCTCCCGGAACGCCGGATGAGCGATGCTGAGCAGTGCCTCGGCGCGCTGCCTCAAACTCTTTCCGTGCAGATAGGCCGCGCCATACTCGGTTACGACATAGTGTACGTCGGCGCGCGACGTCACTACTCCGGCCCCCTGTTTCAGGAACGCAGCGATCCGTGAAACCCGCCCGCCGCACGCCGTCGAGGGCAACGTGATAATCGGCTTTCCCCCACGTGAGCGCGCCGCGCCTCGAACGAAATCCACCTGCCCGCCGAAACCGGAGTAGGGCTTCGGCCCAATCGAATCCGAACACACCTGCCCGGTCAGATCCACCTCGATCGCCGAGTTGATCGCCACCATCCGGTCGTTCCGCGAAATCAGGAACGGGTCGTTCACATACTCGGTCCGCTGGAACTCGAACGCCGGGTTCTCGTGGATGAAATCGAACAGCCGCTGCGTACCCAGAACAAATCCGGCCAGAGCCTTCCCCGGATGAACCGTCTTGCGCCGGCCGTTGATCACGCCCTTCTCGATCAGATCAATCATCCCGTCCGACACCATCTCGCTGTGAATCCCCAGGTCTTTGTGATTGCCCAGGAACGACAGCACTCCGTCCGGGATCCCGCCAATCCCCACTTGGAGAACCGAACCGTCTTCGATCAACGCGGCGGCATGAGAGGCGATGCGCTTCTGGATATCGTCAGGCGGCGCCGTTTGGAGTTCAAGCAGCGGCCTTGATGTCTCGACGATCGCCGACACCTCGGAGACATGCAGAAACGTGTCGCCGCACGTACGCGGCATCCGGCTGTTCACCTCCGCGATCACGTGCCGGGCGCAGCGCGCCGCCGTAAGCGTACAGTCCACGCTCGCGCCGAGCGAAAGATAGCCGTGCGAATCCGGCGCGGAGGTCTGAAGCAGAACCACGTCCAACGGCATCTCATGCGAAACGAACAGCCGCTCGATTTCGCTCAGGAAGATCGGCGTGTAATCCGCCCGCCCCTCGCCCACCGCGCCCCGCACGTTGCTGCCCGTGAACAGGCCGTTGTGCCGGAAACTGCGCTCCAGGCCCGGCTGAGTGTAGGCGGCCTTGCCCAGCGTCAGCATGTGGGTCACTTCGACCGATTCCAACTCGCCCGCTCGTCCCACCATCGCGTCGATTAATGGTTCTGGCGTCGCACATCCTGGATGAATGTATACACGATCATGCGACCGGATCAGGCGTACCGCTTCCTCCGCCCGCTGGAGCTTTTCTCTGTACTGCTGGGACCAACGCATACTCACCTCACTAGGGACCGTCAGAGTAACACCACGGTTGAGTGGGTGTCTTGCATAAGTCCCTATTATGAGTGTATAAGCACTCGAATCCCCTGTAAAGAGAAAACGGCACGGACCTCCGAATCGCCCGGTAGGTTCGTTTGGTCGCAATCCTGGGATCTGTGTTTTGTATGACTTAACGAGACCTGGCAGCCGCCGGCGTCAGCGGCAATCCCGTCTGCGACATCAGGAACGTCAGCACGTCCACCCCGTCGTCGATCTCTTTCGTCACCGGCAACCCCGTCGAATGCCCAACGCTTGTGTCGTAGTGCAACAGGACCGGGCGCCCTGACGATGTGGCCGACTGCATCAGCGCCGTCATCTTCCGCGCATGAAGCGGAGCCACCCGCGTATCGGCGTCGCCGGTCTTGAACATCACCGCCGGATACTTCGCCCCCGGTTTCACGTTCTGATATGGCGAGTACTGCCGTAAATAGCTGAACTGCTTCGGGTCGTCGGCCGATCCGTACTCGGGCGTCCACAAAGGCCCAAGCAGGAACTTGTGGTACCGGAGCATGTCGAGCAGCGGCACCGAACACAGCACCGCCCGGTACAGTTCCGGCCGCTGTGTCATCGCAGCGCCCACCAGCAGCCCGCCATTCGATCCGCCCTGAATCGCCAACCTGTCGGGTGAGGTGTACTTGTTCGCAATCAGCCACTCCGCCGCGGCGATGAAATCGTCAAAGACGTTCTGCTTGTTCCCGAGCATCCCGGCCTTGTGCCAGGCTTCACCGAACTCCGACCCGCCGCGCAGATTCGTCACCGCCACCATGCCGCCGTTCTCCAGCCACGCCGCCCAGGTCGCCGAAAACGACGGCTGCACGCTCACCGAGAACCCGCCATAACCATAAATGAGCGCCGGCGTCTTGCCGTCAAGCGCCAACCCTTTGCGGGCCGCGACAAACATCGGCACCCTGGTCCCGTCCTTCGACCGAAACCAAACCTGCTTCACCTCGATGCTCGACCCGTCAAACGGCACGGACTCTTTCGCCCAGGCCGTCAGCTTCCCGCTTTCAGGCTCAAAACGCCAGAACTCCGCCGGCGAGGTGAACGAGACGTAAGAGAGATAGATGTCCTTCTCCGTCCAGCCCGATCCACCCAGCCCCACGCTGCCGAACGGCTTCAATCCGGCATCGGCCACCTGCGCTCCATCGCGGTTCACCACTTTCACCACCGACCACGCATCCCGGATGTACTCCAGAACCAGCCTGCTCCCCGCCAGCGTGAACGTTTCCAAACTGTCCGGCGCCTCGGGCACGATCAGCTTCCAGGAGTGCTGCTGCATCCGCGCGCAGTCCACCCTGAAGATCCGCCCCTTTGGAGCGTTCCAGCTCGTCTTGAGGAACAGTTCGCCATTACCGGCCGTGGCGGACGTCACCGCATCCAGGTCCCGTCCCAGCACGGTCCACTGCCCCGTCTTGAGATCGAGGACATGCACCCAGGCGCGGGTCCAACCCTCGGAAACGTTGATCGCCAGATACCGGCCGTCGGACGTCAGATCGATGCTCGCCGAGTACTTGTCGCCGAACTCCTGGCCGAAGATCTGTTCCGGTTTCGCCGCCGCGTCGGTCAATGAACGCCGGAAGACCCGCGGGCCGCCGTTCGGCAGATCCGAGTAGTAGACCGTGTCGCGCGACGGCGAGATCCGAATGTCGTCGTAGCGGCTGGATGGAAGCTGGAAGTCGAGTTCCCGGCGCGTCTCCAGGTTGAGGAAATGGACGGTCTGTTCGTCCGCGCCGCCGGCCCGAATGCCGTAAGCCAGCAGTTTCCCGTCCGCTGAAACTCCCTGGATCGATACCGATGACATTTCATCCTTGGTGAGGACGGCAGGATCGGCCAAAACCTGCTCGGGCGCGTCGAATCGATCGCGGTAGCAGATGGACCAGCGCGTCTCGGTCGCCGGCCGCTTCATGTAGAACAACCGCCCGCCGCGCACCGTTGGCGTCTGGATCTTGTCTGTCCGCATCAGCTCGGTCAGGCGCTTCCGCAACGCTTCGCGGCCAGCTACAGGGTCGAGCTGCGACCGCGTGTATTTGATCTGCGATTCCACCCACGCCCGCGTATCGGCGCTTGTCTGATGCTCAAGCCAGCGGTAGGGATCGGTGAACGGGACGCCATGCAGCGTCCCGGTGACAGGTCTTGCCGGCGACGGCGGATAAGGCTGGGCGTTCATCATGGCGAATGCGATGGGAATGAGTACGGCTCGTTTGAACATGGCTGAATCCAACTCCTCCAGTTTGCCATGTGACATAATCATGGCTTCGAGGCACACAATGGCGAATCCCAAGTATGCACCAGCCGAGCGCGAGATTCCTCAGGCGGTCGATATCGGCGAATTGAGCGACGGGACCAGGATTCGCAGGCGCGCCCCGCGCATGAGAGCGTGCAGCCTGAAGGACGCAAAGGGCAAGCTCTGCGCCGGCCACCTGAAGCGCTGGTATTTTTTCGGCGAGGAGATTCAGTCGAAGTTCGGCGAACAGGCGGAGGTCTACCGCTGCGAAAAGTGCAAGACGGTTTACCTGCCCAGTGAAGTGGAGACGCCGCGTACTCCAATCCTCAGCTTCTGACCCGGCACGGGATCGAAGCAACGCTGCGGCGATAGGTTGTGGAAGGAAGAAAAAGCCGCATTGGACGTTCTCCAGAGAGGAGCGACTCGGTTTGAAGACGAGTCCAATGCGGCCAGCCCTGTTAGGGCTTGGCTGCGGCGACAGCGCACTTCCGGGACGGCGAAGCCTGTGTTCCCTACTTCCTGCTGGCGAAGACCGCGTTCCAACAACCCTTCACCAAACCGCCCGGCATGCAGCCGATACCCGCAACCTTTGGGGGAGACAAAACTTTCTCGATGAGCCCTCGTCACTTTGAAACGCTAAAAAAAATACCCTCTGCCATCACACGCAGACGGTGGGACGAGTGGAAGAAAAATCTAACACCGGCTCCCGCAAGCACGACGTTCGTAACTCCATTCGCTCCCCTCGACTACCTGTCACAGCAGAGGGCAGGTTCAAAGAGAACTCATCAATTCGCTTATGAGTGTAGCAAATCGAAGGCCAGCATCGCAGCGAAAACAAGTTCTTTGTTTTCAATGCTCGTGACAGTCTGGTCCAGATTCGCCGGGTCGTGCCGCCCACCTGGGTGTGTCCGCCTGACACGCTTTGCCTCAGTCGTCCTGGCTGCCGTGTCAATCTGGTGCGCCGTTCCTGTACTGGCGCAGGATCTGGACTACATGGTCTATACCGAGAGCCCGCGCCTGTTCCTTCGGGAACGCCGTTTGAGGCTGCTCAAGCGTGAACGCGAGCGGCAGTCGATGCGTTGGGTCCAGTTCGAGTCGCTCATCGCGGGGAAGGCCAGGATGGCCGAGCCAGGCTTCTCTTATGCTCTGTATGGCATCGTGTCGGGCGAAGCTGAACCTTGCAAGGCCGCCGCCGATTGGGCTGTTCAAACGGCCAACGCCAACAATCCGGACGACTTGCGGCAAATCGCACTGGTGGCCGACTGGTGCCAGACGTCGCTTGGCGAGGCTCAGTCGGCCCAGATCAACAGGAAACTGACGCCCTCGCTCTCAACCCGGCCCAAGTCGCCTCAGGCCATCCGTTCGGCCGCCTTGGCCGCATTCGCGGTCGCAGACTCCGAGCCTAAAGCTGCCGCGGCCTTCCTGCAATATGCGATCGAGGATTGGTGGCGAAAGCAGATTCAGCCGCAACTTCGCGACGGGAAGAACCCGTTCGAGCGTAAGGCCGACCTGATGGCTGCCGTCGAATTCCTCCACGCCGTCCGCGACAACCTGCGGGCCGACCTGAGAGAGGGATCGGTCAAATGGTTCGAGAACCTGGCCCCGCTGCTCGTTCTGAGTTACTACCCGGCGCCCTGGCCCTCGGCCGAGAACGAATACCGCATCCCCATGTACGAGGGGTCCGGCGGGCCAAGCCTGAAGGAAGCCGCCCTCGGCCGCGCCTCCGAACTCGCTCTGGTCGCCTTTGACACCAACGCCCAAGCCCACCAGTTCCTCCAGGGCTGGCTGATCCAGGACCGCTTCCTCATGCGCGGTCCGTTTGGCATCACACACGAGTTGCTGTGGGCCAACCCGTATCTGCCGGGCCTCAGCTACACCTACATGCCTGATCAGGCGCACATGGGCGGAATGTTGCTCGCCCGTTCGAGTTGGGACGAAGATGCGACCTGGTTCGGCTACATGAGCGGGAGGGCGCAGGTCTTTCGCAATGGCAGCCGGATGCAGATGAAGCTCGATGGCAAAGTCGCACCGCTCACCCTTGGCGCCACCCGAATCCATTTTGGAGCCTCGGGACTGCGCTTCGAAACAGGCTGGTTGAAGACCACTCTTGACGACGAGCGGCCATCGAAAGAGGAATACGCCTACGTGGTGGGCCTGGAGCCGAATAAACTCTACGACATCGAAGTGGACGACGAAGAGTTGACCGAGGCGCGGACCGACTCGGGTGGAATCCTTTCGCTGACCTTCGCAGTTGGGCGCAAGGCGGGCGTCCGGATCAAGCCGGCAGCTCCCTTGCCTAACTAAAGCGCCCTTGATTTGTTGCCGATAGCCGGAGTGTGGGGAAGACCACAGGAGGCAGGCTCGTCTGGGCATCCCGCTACCTCACGGTGGCGGTTTTCGTCGTCTTCTGGATTGCTATCGGATCGATGGTCGTCCCGCAGGCGCGCAACCATGACTTCCTGAACATCTACACAGGCGCGAGTCTGGCCCTCGATGGTCATTTCGACCGATTGCATGACACGGACGTTCAACTGGCGCGCGAACGGGAGTTCGTCCCGGAAACCAGCGTATTGGTCCCCTTCGTCCGTCCCCACTTCTACGCGCTCCTGCTCGCACCGCTGGCGTTGGCTTCGTTTTGTCCTGCATTCTGGATCTGGCTCGGGATCCAGGCGGCGGTCTATGCCGGTTTCGGCTGGTGGGCTCAGAACCGGCTGGGAGGTGACAGTCTGGTCTGGTGGTCGCTGTACCTGCCGGGCGCGATCGGTATTGCCCACGGCCAGGACAGCGCGCTGATGCTGGCGATTCTGACAGTTGGCTTCGTTTTGTCAGAACGGGGGTGGCGCTTCGCGGCCGGGCTGGTCTGGAGCCTGCTGTTAATGAAGTTTCATCTTTGCTTTGGGTTAGCGGTGGCGCTAGGCGCCGCCCGGATGTGGCGTCAGACGGCTGGATTCGCCTGCGGTGGCTTCGTTTTGTCAGGAGCGAGTCTGGCGCTGGGCGGGCTGACTGGCCTTAGATGCTATCTTTTTATGCTTACGAATGATGACCTGGAGCGGCTGTCGCCGGCCCCCCAGAAGATGGTCAACTTTCAGGGATTGATGGCCAACATCGACTTCGACGGCGGCTGGGTCCTGGCTCTGGGCGCAGCGATCGGGTTCGGCCTGCTACTGGCCGCAGCCTGGAAGAGTTCGCCCCGGCTGGCCTTGGCGGCCGGGATCGCCGGCGGGCTATTCGCTGTTCCGCACGTCTATCTCTATGATTTGACAGTCCTTCTCCTGCCACTGCTGCTCCTGATGGAGGGGTTCAGGTCCGGCCCAGTGCGCTGGATGTCGGCCCTGACGCTGGCTCCAGTCATGACTTTCTTGGTACTGTTTAAACCCCCATGGTGCGTCGCCGGTTCGTTTGGTCTGTTGGCCCTGCTGGCGAGCCTGGCGTGGGCCAGGCGGTCAGGCGATCTGGCCGAGGAACGGCACGCCTGACGGAACCGCCGAGCCGAAGTTCGCTGCGATGGTCTGGCCGACGTCGGCGAGAGAACATCGAGTTCCGAGGTTGACTCCCGCCTTGACCCGCGGCCCGAAGGCGAGCAGCGGGACGTACTCCCGGGTATGGTCAGTGGATGGCGTCACCGGGTCGCAGCCATGGTCGGCGATGACCAGAACCAGGTCGCCGGGCTGAAGCGCGGCTTCGAGATCCGGCAGCCACGCGTCCACCTCTTCCAGCGCGCGCGAGTAACCCTCGGGGTCGTTGCGGTGGCCATAGAGCATGTCGAAATCGACCAGGTTGATCCAGATCAACCCGGCGGGGTGTTCCTGCATCGCCTGAAGCGTTTTGGCCATGCCGTCGGCGTTCGTCCTGGTCTTAAAACCGGCGGTGATGCCGCGGCCGAGAAAGACGTCGGTGATTTTGCCGACACTGACGGCCGGGATGCCGGATTCCGCCAACCTGTCCAGCAGCATTCCAGGCGGGGGCGGGACGGCGTAGTCGTGGCGGTTGGAGGTGCGGGTGAAAGCGCCGGGCGCTCCAATAAACGGGCGGGCGATAACCCGGCCGACTTCGTGTTTTCCCGTCAGAATCGCCCGGGCAATCCCGCAGATCCGGTATTGCTCCTCGATGGGGATGACGCCCTCGTGCGCCGCGATCTGGAAGACGCTGTCGGCCGAAGTGTAGACGATGGGCTTGCCCGTCCTCATGTGCTCGACCCCGAGTTCCTTGATGATCTCCGTACCCGAGGCGGTCTTATTGCCTAGCCAGCCGAGACCGGTCCGCTCCGAGAACAGGTCCATCACCTCGGGCGGGAAGCCGTTGGGATAGAGCGGGAAGGGCTGATCGAGCATGATCCCGGCCATCTCCCAGTGTCCGGTGGTGGTGTCCTTGCCGGGCGAGGCAAGCGCGCAGCGGCCGAAGGAGGCGGCAGGGGCAACGGCAGGGGAGAGGTGGGCGAAGGGCCGGATGTTGGCGATGCCGAGGCGGCAGAGGTTTGGCAGCCGCAGCGGCCGAAGCAGGGCGCAGTTGCCGAGGGTGTCGGCTCCGGGGTCGTCGCCATAGGCGAGCGAATCGGGCATGGCGCCGATGCCGACACTATCGAGAACGAGCAGGACGATTCGCTGAAAGGCCACGCATTTACCGCTGGTCGAGCGCCTCCCTGATGCGAAGGCTGAGCATGTCGACGAAGCGGCCGGCGATGTAGCCGTTCATGCGGCTGTGCACCTCGCCGGCGCGGTCCAGGACGATGGTGGTGGGAATCGAATTGATGCGGAACTCGTCCGACAGTCCGTCCTCGAACCAGATGTTGTGGGACCACTTGTTCCTATCGAGAAACGGCGAGACAAGCGAACGGTCCTCATCGGTGGAGACGGCCAGGAAGACGACGTCGGGGTTACCCTTGAATCGCGCCTTCACCTCCTCATAGAGCGGGTGCTGGGCGCGGCAGGGGCCGCACCAAGTCGCCCAGAAGTCGAAGACGATCACTTTACCCGCCAGCGACTGGAGGGGAAGCGGTTTACCGTCGAGCGAGGTCAGAACGTGATCCATGGGCTTGCCGGCGAAGGCGTTGGCATCAATCGCGGCAATCCGGGCGCGCCGGGCGGTCAACGCATCGGCGGTACGCTGATAGGCGGCGAGCAGAGCGTCGCCGGCAGGGACGCCGGCGGCCTGGGCCAGTTTGGAGAGACGTTCGATATCGCGGGCTCGGGTGGCGGGGTTGGCCGGTTCAGAAGAGACGGCCAGGGCTCCGGCAAGCGCGTCGAGGGCTTCGCGAGGGCGTGAGGCGGCCTCGATCCAGCGGGCGAGTTCGTAGCCGGTCTCGGATGAGGGCAGGAGTGTCCACGCCTTGCGCGCCGATTCGATAGC
This sequence comes from uncultured Candidatus Solibacter sp., assembly GCA_964558355.1. GTDB lineage: Bacteria > Acidobacteriota > Terriglobia > Bryobacterales > Bryobacteraceae > PNKE01. Next base: position 29,509 of record CAZLDN010000027.1, on the reverse strand, counting down.
CTCCCCGGTCCGGCCGAGTTTGCCTTGGGCGCGGGCCTGGAAGGCCAGGGCGCGGGCCATGGCTCGCTCGGTCTCATCCAGTCGCCGGCCGCGTCCGGGAAACTTCTCGTCGCTCGAAGTCAGGCGGGCCAGCCCCTGGTCGAGCAGTTCTCTCATCATGCCCGCATAGCGCAGTGCGCGCTCCAGGCTCTCCTTGTCCTCCTTGTCGAGCAGGGCGCGGGTGACGAAATCGAGCGCCTGCGGATTGCGCAGTCCCGCATCGATGGCCGGGACCCCGTAAAGCAGGATCCGGCGGTTGTCGCGCGCATCGACGGCGGCCTGCGCCAGAACCCGCACAAGTTCGGTCCGCTTCGCCGTCCGTGGGTACTTCTTCAGATGGCGTTCAAGCGCCCGGGCGTATTCGACCGGACTGGAGCCGGCCTCGGCGAGAGCGTTCTCGAGATCGCGATCCTCGCGATCCTCGACGGTCTCTTTGGCTGCCGGAGCAGAGTCCTGCGCACAGACAAGAGTGCAGGCCATGAAACCGGCCAAGAACAGAGTTCGAATCATTTGGCTTTGCCGTTCTCCTTGACGGCCGTCCGGGGCGGCGGATCGCGAAAGATCGCGGCCAGTTTGGCGGCGCGCTCGCGGGACATGTTCAGGTAGGCGGACTGCCGGGCGATCTTGTCGAGGAGTGGAAGGAACTGGGCCGGGCCCATCAGACGGCCACGATCCCATGCCGCCTCCAACAGCAGCAGGGATCTATTGACGCCCAACTTGTCGAACTGCGCGGTGCGTTCAAGGTCGATGAATCGGACCGCCGATTCGCAGATCGCTTCGAACTTGTCGAGAAGCGCCTGAGCGTCGGGGTCGAGCGAATAGTTGAATTTCTGCTCGCGACTCTCAACCCCTCTGGACCAGCGGAAGGTCTTTTCGCCCATCCTGGCCACGGGCAGACCGCTTTCGAGGTTTCGGTCGAAGTGGCCCAGGCGGTCCGCCAGGGCAAACACCTGGGCGGTCTCATCGGCGGTCAGTTTGAACAACACAGGATTGTCTTCGCCAGGCTGTTCACGGTATTCAACTTCGCCGGCCTGGCTGAGTTGAACTTCCATGTACGCTGGGGTGGAGCCTGGAAAATTCTTGCTATAAAACAGCTTCGGCGCGGTCTGGGCGAACAGGCCGAGGCTGGCTGCGAAAACGAGCAACGCGACGCGGATCATTTGGCAGATCCTAGCCGCGCGGCCATCGGCCTGTGGACGGCATGGCAGACGGCGACTGCGACGGCGTCCGAGGCGTCGGGCGTGGCGAACTCGCCTTCGTGGCGCAGGAGTGCGCGCAGCATCCAGGCTACCTGCTCTTTGTCGGCGCGGCCGTGGCCGACCACAGTCGCCTTGATCTTGGCGGGGGCGTATTCTCCGACGGGGAGTCCAGCTTCAGCCATCACAAAGAGTGTGACGCCGCGCACGTGGGTCAGTTTCAGAGCGCTGCGGGCGTTGACTGCGTGAAAAGTATCCTCGACAGCGGCCTCGACTGGCTTGAACTCCACGACGATCTCACGCAGCCGCCGGCCGATGTCGAGCAGACGGACGGCTAGTGGGTCGCCTGCATGAGTACGGATAACGCCTGAGGCGATGAGGCTGTGGGCGGTTCCGTCGCTTTCAATCACCCCGTAACCGGTGATCTGGCTGCCGCAGTCGATGCCCAGGATGCGCACTTTGGTGGACGGCGCCTTAGCGCCCTACTCGCCGAGGTCGGCCTCGTCGAAGTCGGCGTTGGTGTATAGGTTCTGAACATCGTCATGGTCTTCGAGAGCGTCGATGAGGCGGAGCATGCCGGCGGCGTGCTTGCTGTCCACCTTTATCGGGTTCTGCGGGATCATGGCGATGGAGGCCTCGACGAACGGGATACCGGCCTTCTGGAGAGCGTCGAGGATGTTGTGGTGGGCGTCGGGGCTTGAAAGCAGTTCCCAGTTGCCGCCGGAGTCCTTGACATCATCGGCGCCGGCTTCCAGCGCGAAGTCCATCAACCGCTCTTCGGTGGCTTTTTCCTTGTCGATATAGACCTGGCTCTTGCGGTCGAACATCCATGCGACCGAGCCGACTTCGCCGAGGTTGCCGCCCTGTTTCGAGAAGACATGGCGCATTTCGGCGACCGTGCGGTTGCGGTTGTCGGTGACGCAAGCCACCATGACAGCGGCGCCTCCGGGTCCGTAACCTTCGAACATGACCTCTTCGATCTGCGCGCCTTCCAACTCGCCGGTGCCGCGCTTGATGGCGCGCGTGATGTTATCCGACGGCATGGAGACAGCCTTGGCGGCGATGATGGCCGTGCGAAGGCGGGCGTTGGAGTCCGGGTCGCCGCCGCCGCGGGCGGCGATTGTGATTTCCTTGATGACTGTGGTGAACGCCTTTCCGCGCTTGGCGTCGGTGGCAGCTTTCTTGTGCTTGATCGTAGCCCATTTGGAATGGCCGGACATGGGAAACCTCGCGTCGGATGAACAGTTTCAGGGCGATTGAGCGGAGAACGCCCTAATGACCCAGGATAACAGGGGGCCGGGAGGCCAAACAAGCCTGACTTGCGCGGATCCGATGTACTGCCCAGTCGGGAGTCGTGCCGAAAAGCACAATGAGTCGAGCGAGCGGATCGGAACCCGCTCTCTCCGTTCGCGGCCTCAGGTTGGGGGCGGCTAGGCCGTGGTCTTCAAGGAGTAGCTGGAGAGCACCTTCATGTAGTTCGCGCGCTCGAAGGCGGCAGGTTCAGCCACCGACTGCGAACTCATGCTTCCGCGCATCTGAAGGATGGACTCGTATTCGTGTTCTTCCATCCACTCGATGAGGTCTTCCTCGAGTTTTGCGGCATAGGCAGGGCCGTGCCGGAGCAGGGCGGAGGTGGTCATGGTGACCCTGGCTCCGGCCATGACGCCTTTGACGATGTCCTCGGCGGTGTGGACGCCGCCCGTGATGGCAAGGTCGGGCCGGATACGGTTGTAGAGGATGCCGACCCAGTGGAGGCGGAGACGCAGTTCGTGCGAATCGCTGAGCACGAGGTTCGGCGCCACTTCGAGGGCTTCGAGGTCAAAGTCCGGCTGATAGAAGCGGTTGAACAGAACCAGGCCGTCGGCGCCGGCTTCGTCGAGCTTCTTGGCGACGTTGGCGAAGGCGGTGAAGAACGGTCCGAGCTTCACCGAGACCGGGATGCGGACGCTGGCCTTGACGTGGCTGACGAGATCGTAATAGAGCTCCTCGACCTTCTGAGCGGTCATGTCCATGTCAGTGGGCAGATAGTAGATGTTGAGTTCCAGGGCGTCGGCGCCGGCCTGTTCCATCATCTGGGCGTAGCGGATCCAGCCGCCGGTGGAGATGCCGTTGAGGCTGGCGATGACGGGGATGGATGTGGAGTCCTTCACCTTCCTGAGGTAATTCAGATAAGGCTCGGGGCCGAGGTTGTAGCTTGCCATTTCGGGGAAGTAGTTCATGGCCTCGCCGAAGCTCTCCGTGCCTTCGGTGAGGTAGCGGTCGAGTTCGCCGCTTTCGAGTTGGATCTGTTCCTCGAACAGCGAATGGAGAACAACGGCGGAGACGCCGGCATCCTCCAACTTGAGGACGTTGCCGATCTCCTTGCAGAGAGGCGAAGAGGAAGCCACGATGGGCGTGCGGAGCTTGAGTCCGAGGTATCCGGTAGTCAGGTCGATCATGATTACTTGCCTCCTTCGACGGCCTTGTCCGCGGGACCCACGCCTGGAGCGGCGGCCATCTGTTCGTAGAGGCGCCAGCGGTTCATGACGTCGGCCTGAGCTTCGGCGAGCAGCCTCCGGGCGTCTTCCGGACGGCTGTGGACCAACATGGTGTAGCGGGTTTCGTTGTAAATGTACTTGTCGAGCGGCAGGCTGGGAGCCTTGCAGTCGAGGACGAAGGGGTTCTTTCCCTCGGCGGTGAGGGCAGGGTTATAGCGGAACATGGGCCAGTGGCCGGACTGGACGGCGAGTTTCTGCTGTTCGAGACCGAACTGCATGTCGTAGCCGTGGGCGATGCAATGGGAGTAGGCGATGATGATGGACGGCCCGTCCCATTTTTCCGCTTCGACAAAGGCTTTCAGCGTCTGCATGTCGCTGGATCCCATGGCGATGCGGGCGACATAGGCGTTGCCGTAGGCGACGGCCATCATGGCGAGGTCCTTCTTTGCCGACGGTTTGCCGCCGGCGGCGAACTTGGCCACTGCGCCGCGGGGCGTGGACTTGGAGCACTGGCCGCCTGTGTTCGAGTACACCTCGGTGTCGAGAACCAGGATGTTGACGTTCTTGCCCGAGGCGAGAACGTGGTCGAGGCCGCCGTAACCGATATCGTAGGCCCAACCGTCGCCGCCGAGGATCCAGACGCTCTTCCTTGCCAGATTGTCGGAGACGGCCAGCAAGTCGAGCAGGGGAGCGCTGCTGCCGTTGGCGCCGCCGGCGAGCAGTTCGTTGACCTTGGCCTTGAGGACCTCGATCTTCTCGCGCACGGCGAAGATGCCGGCTTCGGTGGACTGATCGGCGCCGAGGATCTCCTGCGCCAGGTTGTCGCCGATCTTCGAGGCGAATCGCTGGACCAGTTCGCGGGCGTAAGCGGTCTGGTGATCGACCGCAAGGCGCATACCGAGACCAAACTCGGCGTTGTCCTCGAACAGCGAATTCGACCAGGTCGGGCCGCGGCCGGCGTTATTGGTCGCGTAAGGGGTGGTGGGGAGGTTTGCGCCGTAGATCGAGGAGCAACCGGTGGCGTTGGCGATGAGTGTGCGGTCGCCGAACAACTGAGTGAGCAGTTTGACGTAGGGCGTTTCGCCGCAACCCGAGCAGGCGCCGGAGAATTCAAACAGCGGCTGGAAGAGTTGGAGGTCCTTCACCTGGGTGGTGGAGAGCTTGTTGCGGTCGAACTCGGGGAGACTGAGGAAAAAGCCCCAGTTGGCGGCTTCGGCTTCGCGGAGCGGCATCTGAGCTTCCATGTTGATCGCGCGATGCTTCGGGTTGGTCTTGTCCTTCACCGGGCAGGCCTGGATGCAGAGACTGCAGCCGGTGCAATCTTCAGGAGCGACCTGAAGCGAATAGGCCATGTCCTTGTAGTCTTTCCAGCGGGCTTCGGCGGTCTTGAACGTTGCCGGAGCGCCTTCGAGCGCGGCGCGGTCGACTACCTTGGCGCGGATGGTGGCGTGCGGGCAGACCAGGACGCACTTGCCGCACTGGATGCAGAGCTTCTCGTCCCAGACGGGGATTTCGAGAGCGATGTTGCGTTTCTCCCATTGCGCGGTGGCCGTGGGGAAGGTGCCGTCGATGGGCATGGCCGAGACCGGCAGGCTGTCGCCTTCTCCGGCGAAAATCACGCCCAGGACGTTCCTGACGAAGTCGGGCGCGGCGTCGGGAACGGGCGGCTTGAAACCGACCGTCGATGTCACCGCGGCGGGGACCGTGACTTCTTGCAGGTGGGCAAGCGTCTGGTCGACGGCGGCGAAGTTCTTCTGAACGACAGCCTCGCCACGCTTGCCGTAGGTCTTCACGATCGACTTCTTAATCTCGGCGATCGCCTCCTCGCGCGGCAGCACGCCGCTGATGGCGAAGAAGCAGGTTTGCATCACCGTGTTGATGCGCGTGCCCATGCCGGTGGCCTTGGCCACTTCATAAGCGTCAATTATGTAGAACTTCAGCTTGCGGTCGATGAGGGTCCGCTGCAGCGGCGCTGGCAGTTCGTTCCAGATCGCGTCAGGGCCGAAGGGCGAGTTGAGCAGGAAAGTGGCGCCGGGTTCGGCGTACTTCAAAACGTCCAGCTTCTCAAGGAAATTGAACTGGTGGCAGGCGATGAAATTCGCCTTCGAGATCAGGTAGGTGCTGCGGATCGGGTCAGGTCCGAAGCGGAGGTGGGAGACGGTGGTGGAGCCGGACTTCTTCGAGTCATAGACGAAGTAGCCCTGTGCGTAATTGTTGGTTTCCTCGGCGATGATCTTGACCGAGTTCTTGTTCGCGCCCACCGTGCCGTCGGCTCCGAGGCCGTAGAACAGGGCGCGAACAGTCTTGGGATCGGCGGTGGAATACTCGGGATCGTAGTCGAGGCTGGTGTGGGTGACGTCGTCGTTGATGCCGATGGTGAAGTGGTTCTTCGGGTTGGGCTTGGACAGTTCGTCGTAGATGCCCTTGATCATGGCGGGCGTGAATTCCTTGGACGACAGGCCGTAGCGGCCGCCGACCACCTTCGGCTGAGCGAAGGGCAGCGTGCCCGCGTCAATGCGTTCGGCAATGGCGGTCAGAACGTCCTGATAGAGAGGCTCGCCGGCGCCGCCGGGTTCCTTCGTACGGTCGAGGATGGCCAGGGACTTGACCGACTTCGGCAGAGAGTCGATGAATCCATCGATCGAGAAGGGCCGGAACAACCGGACCTTGAGAATGCCGACGTTCTCGCCTTGGGCGTTCATGTAGTCGACCGCCTCGTGGGCGGCTTCGGCGCCGGAACCCATGAGCACGACGACGCGCTCGGCATTGGGTGAACCGACGTACTCAAAGAGGGAGTAATTGCGGCCGACGACTTCGGCGAAGCGGTCCATCGCCTTCTGAACGATGCCCGGGCAGGCGGTATAGAAGTTGTTGACGGTCTCGCGGGCCTGGAAGTAGACGTCGGGGTTCTGGGCGGTGCCGCGCAGGATGGGGCGGTCGGGGGACAAGGCGCGTGAGCGGTGGGCGCGGATGAGTTCCTCGGGAAGCATGGCCCTCATATCTTCGACGGTCAACTGCTCCACCTTGCCGACCTCGTGGGAAGTGCGGAAGCCGTCGAAGAAGTGGAGGAAGGGGACGCGGGCTTCGAGGGTCGCCGCCTGGGCGATCAGAGCCATGTCCATGACTTCCTGGACGGAGTTGGCGGCCAGCATGCCCCAACCGGTGGCGCGGCAGGCCATTACGTCCTGGTGGTCGCCAAAGATCGACAGGGCGTGGGCGGCCAGGCTGCGGGCGGCGACGTGGAAGACGGTCGCGGTCAATTCGCCCGAGATCTTGTACATGTTCGGGATCATCAGCAGCAGGCCCTGCGCCGATGTGAACGTGGTCGTCAGCGAACCGGCTTGAAGAGCGCCGTGGACCGCGCCGGCGGCGCCGCCCTCGCTCTGCATCTCGATCACATTGGGGATGAAGCCCCAAATGTTCGGCTTGCCTTCCGATGACCACTGGTCGGACCACTCGCCCATGGGGGACGAAGGGGTGATTGGATAAATTGCAATGACTTCGTTTGTTTGATGGGCAACGTAGGCAGCAGCTTCGTTGCCGTCCAAGGTAACTTGTTTTCTGGGCATAGCGATCTCGCAATACTTCTATAAGCAAGACCCGTGCCATCGCGACGATTCAGACCTGTTGATCCGTAACTACTGATATGGTGGAACTTGATGGCCAAACGGCCGGAACCCGGCTCGCCCGTGATGCGTCAGATGACCCAGTTGGAAACGTGGCGCGTCAGCCGAGCCACGCCAGCTATGCTGAATATGCCCCACTTAATCATGTCGCTCACCTTTTACTCTATTTGTCGTACATTCGCCTTCGTGGCTTTGCTGTTGCCCCTGGCGGCGCAGCCGAAAGTGGGGTATGTGGAAGTCTATGGCGTCCGAAAATTGTCTAAAGATAGGATCATTAAGACAATCGGAGCAGCGCCGGGCAGCGAATTGCCTCGATCGAAGGGCGCGGTGGAAGAGCGGCTGGTGGCACTGGATGGAGTGGCGCTGGCGCAGATGGAGGCGTTCTGTTGCGATGAAGGGCGGCTGATTCTGTATGTTGGGATCCAGGAACGGGGCATGCCGTTGTTCGAATACCGTCCGGCCCCGGATGAAGAGGTCTTCCTGCCGGCCGAGGTGTCCGAAGCGTATGCTGAATTCACGGCTGCCCTCGGGCGAGCGGCGGCGGCGGGCGATCTGGCCGAGGACCTGACGGCCGGCCACTCATTGATGCGGAATCCGGCCTGCCGGACGATCCAGGCGCGGTTCGTTTGGTTTGGCGGGACCTATCTGGGGCAATTGCGGGCAGTGCTGGCGCGGTCGGCCGATCCCGAACAGCGGGCGATGGCGGCTTACATCATCGGCTATGCGGCGGACAAGAAGGCGGTGATCGACGACCTGCAGGCCGGTCTGCGCGATCCGGAACCTGAGGTACGCTCCACGGCCGCGCGGGCTTTGCGGGCCATCGCGGTCCTGGGCAGGGACAAGTCGCTTGGCGTCCAGATCCGCGCGACCTGGTTTGTCGAGATGCTGAACTCAGTGGCGTTGGCCGACCGCATTGAAGGGTCGCGGACGCTGAACCTGATGTTCGACGACCTAAGCGAAGGCGCCTTGACCCAGATCAGAGAGCGGGCGCTGCCTTCGCTGTTGGAAATGGCTCGGTGGACGCACTTGCCACACGCGCTGCCGCCTTACCTGCTGCTGGGGCGTGTCGCGGGCATCGCGGAGGCTGAAATGTCGGCTGCATGGGAGGAAGGCAAGCGGGAGGAGATGCTGGCGCGAATCGAAAAGGCGCTGTTGCCGAAGAAGAAGTAGGTGCCTGCTAGGCGTTCAGAACGACCATGCCGCAGGGGTGTGAACCCACTGGAATCATGGTGAAAAGCGGCGCGCGCTTCTCCCTGCCGGGGGTGATGGCGGCGATTCGAATAACGGCAAGGTCGCCGGAACCGCGATTGAGGACGAGTGCGTACTGCTGGTCCGGCGTGATCGAGATCGGTCCGGGTTGGGCGCCGACGCCGGTAACGGCAACGACCTTCTGGGTATCGATGCTGAAGACGGTCACCGAGCCGGCTTCGGGGTTCGAGACGAAGAGGTAGTCGGGTGCGACGGAATCGGCCATCTCGCCGGGGCGGCGGCCGCTGAGGAACGTCTGGGCGACCTCAGTGCGGTACGGGTAAACGATGGTGACGCCATCCACCCCGGCGCCGGTGATGAAAAGCTGTCCGCCGTCGCCTTTCATCCACAGCCGCTCGGGTTGAAGGGCCAGTTTCAGCCGAACCATGAGCGAACGGGAGTCGATGTCAAGCGCGGAGAGCGCCCTGGCCTTGGGTTCGGCGATGAGGACGCAGTTACCGTCGGACCGGAAGAGGAGGGATCCGAGATCCGGCGCGATTTCAATGGGTGACTCCGGGCGTCCGCCATCGGCCGGGATCAACTGAACGCTTCCTGACTGGAGGGTGACCGCTGCCAAGCCGCGCCTGTCAGAGACAGCAAGATCGATGGCAGGAGCGGCCAATTGGATGGGGGGATGATTCTTCCATTCCTTCAGGTCCACGATCCCCAGCCAATTCCGATCCTCGGCAATCCAGTAGATGCGGTTGCCGGAAATCCGGACCGCCCGAGGGCGGGCGGGCAGGGCGATCCTTCGAAGAAGCGAAGCAGAGAGGGGCGAAACCTCGGCGATCATGGCATGGTTGGCCATGACGGCGTAGGCCGTGCTGGCGTTGGGATCGGGATGGGCCACCAGACTGGTCGGCTCAAAGGGAAGCGGGATGGAGCCTTTCCTGGAAAATGCCATGAGATCGGCGATTGCCACTGACTTGCTGCCGGTGGCGGCGATGAGGGCATAGCCTGGGAACCCGGATCCGCGACGCCGGCATCCGGCGGCGGCGGCAAGCACGAAGAGTTGGCGGCGCGAAAACTTCACAGGCTGTTAGAGCAGGGCGGTCGTCTTAATGCCCGAGATGTCGAATGTCTTGCGGCACCTGGGCTGGAGGCAGGAGACCTTGTCGTCAAGCAAGACCATGTAGCTCTGGGACTTGGCAAACTTGGCGCGGTCGCGTTCATCGGCTCCGGGCGGGAGACGGTCCTTCTTCTGGCGGATCAGCCACCGAAGCTCATACTCCTCGACACTGCGGCAATAGGGGCAGTTCAGCCGGGCCTTGCGGGTGCCCTGCTTTTCGGTGAAGAACTGGCGCTCGTCAAGAGCCACGGCGGCTTACCTCAATGGTGATGATCGCACAGTAAGCTGGATACATGCGTTGGATTCTGATACTTCTGCTTTGCGGGCGGCTTGTTGGCCAAACGATGACGCCGGCGCTCGAAGCGTGGAAGAAAGAGATCGAGAGCGCGGGCGTGCCTTTGCTGGTGGCTGGAGTGAATCACAATGCCGGCGCCAACACATACTCGCTGGCCCAGGGCATCGAAGGCCGCGAGCTTTTTGCGGAGTACCTGAAGCAGTCCGACTTCATCCAGCAGTTCCAGCACATGTATGGGGTGATGATCCATCACAGGGGAACCCGCGAGGCCTACCTGGTGATGCTGAATCTGGGGCGCGCCGCCGAGTATGAGGGTCATGAGGAGGTGGTATTGGCGCATGAGTTCGGTCACGCGTGGATCAAGACGAAGAAGTACCCCACCCCGGTTTTCCAACCCGGCCTGGCCGGCTGTCTGGCGATCCAGACGGGAGACATCGCTCAGCATGTGCTGATTCGAAAGGAGTTGGATGCGCGAGGCTTCGACCACAAAACGTATTGGTTGCGAGCCTTGGACCGGGCGGTTGAGGCTTCGGCTGCGCTGGGCCGGCCTGCTGAGGACGATAGGTGTATCCGGGTGCGGCAGGCGGCGGAATTGGTGGATGTCAGGCTCGGCTTGGCGGGGATCGACTGGCGGGGCAGGGATGCCTACGAGGCGATGGTAAAAAGGGTGTTTCCCGAGGTCGAGCCGACGGTGGCGAAGATTCTGGCATGGATGCGTTCACACCAAATGGAAGACGTGGATCAGCACAGGCAAACCCTGAGCGTGGTGTTCGAGGAGTTGAAGGCGCTGGCCTATGCCCGGAGCGGGGCATACATCCTTTAATTTCAGAAGGTTTGAAGCTTCCGGCTTTCGGCGAAACGGGCTGGTGTGCTACGCTCAATGTGGATTCCGCATCAGACTGACGGGCGTCCGCATTGAGTAAGCGGGCGGGTCAAACCGGCGGCGGCTGGGGCGCGTCCGCACGGCACAAATGAACATCAGGTCGATTTTCAGTCTATTTTCATCCGATCTTGCCATTGACCTCGGGACGGCCAATACACTGGTGTTCGCCCGCGGCAAGGGAATCGTCGTCAACGAGCCCTCCATCGTCGCCATCAACAAGGTCAACGGTGAAGTCGAAGCGGTTGGTAAAGAAGCGAAAGAGATGCTTGGCCGGACGCCGGGCAACATCGTCGCGATCCGGCCGATGAAGGACGGCGTCATTGCCGACTTCAAGGTGACCGAGCGGATGTTGACCTACTTCATCCAGAAGGCGCACGGCCGCCGGGTGCTGGTCCATCCGCGAATCGTCATTGGGGTGCCGAGCGAAATCACTCCGGTCGAGAAGCGCGCGGTCATCGATTCGGCCTACAGGGCGAAGGCAAGTGAAGTCCACTTGGTGGAACAGGCCATGGTGGCGGCGATCGGTGCTGGACTGCCGATCACCGAGCCTTCCGGCAACATGATAGTGGACATCGGCGGCGGCACAACCGACGTTGCGGTGATCTCCCTGTCGGGTATCGTCTATTCCCGGTCCGTGCGCGTGGCCGGCAACGAGATGGACGACGCGATCATGCAGTATCTGAAGCGCAAATACAACCTGCTGATAGGCGAGCGGACCGCCGAGCAGATCAAGCTTCAGATTGGCAGCGCGTTCCCGCTGGACACGCCATTGACCATGGAGATCAAAGGCCGCAACTTGATCGAGGGCGTGCCGAGAACGCTGAAGATTGGCGACGACGAGATTCGCGAAGCGCTTTCCGAGTGCGTCGCCACGATCATGAACGCGATTCGCGTGGCCCTGGAGCGGACGCCGCCGGAGTTGAGCGCCGACATCAGCGACCACGGCATCGTACTGACTGGCGGCGGCGCTTTGCTGAAGAACCTGGACAAACGGATTCGCGAGGAGACCGGGTTGCCGGTTTCTATCGCCGAGGATCCGCTGGCTTCCGTCGTTCTGGGCACGGGACGAATGCTGACGGACTTCAAACTGCTGCGGCGCATCGCCATCGAGTAGCCGGAGCGGCCGGGATGCCGGACGCCTCCGGTGAGCTGCCATGGAGACTTTTCTTAGCCGGTATCGCAACATCAGCGTCCTGCTACTCTTGCTGGCGGGCCAACTCCTCTTACTGGCCTATCAGGTCAAGACGGGCCAGGATGTCAGGCTCATCCGTGTATGGGCGGTGACGGCGGCGGCCCCATTGGCGAATGTCAGCGAGTGGATCAGGGAGCGGGGATCGCGCCTGGGGGAGATGTTCGCGGTCGAGGGACTGCGGCAGGAGAACGCCAGGCTGAAGGCCGAATTGGGCCAAATCAGGGTCCAGAATCACCTGCTGCGAGCCGATATTTCCACGGCTGACCGGGCCAAGGCTCTAGCCATCTACGCGGAGGCATCGGCATCGAAACTGCTGGCCGCGAGGGTGATCTTTCTCGGAACCGGCGCGAATTCGAGGACCGTCTTCGTGGACCGCGGCTCGCGAGACGGCGTCATGAAGGGGATGGCTGTGATTACTCCGGATGGAATCGCGGGCCGGGTGACCGCGGCTTACCCAACGGCATCACTCGTCGCGCTGGTGACCAGCCAGGGATTTGCGGCGGGCGTGATCTCACAGAAGCACAAAGTTCGCGGGACGATGAAGGGCGTTGGCTCATCGTTGTGTCCGGTGGACCATGTCGAGAATCGCGACACAGTGGATGCAGGCGAATGGCTGTACACTTCCGGCGACGACAGGATCTTCCCCAAGGGCTTGCCCGCGGGAATCGTCCGGTCGGCACGCGAGGGCCGGGGAGGAAAAGACGTGGTGGCTGAACCTGTGGGGCTGCGCGCCGGCGTCAATGAAGTTCTCATCGTGACCGGCGGGGTTCACGGGCTGATTCCGGACCCGTTGCCGCCCTCGTCGCCGAGTGTCCAGATTCTGCCCCCGCCACCGCAGGATGCCGGCGAGGCGCCGCTGGAAGATCCAGGCACGACAGGAGGAGGAAGTCCCGCGCGGACTGACGCCGACAGGCTGATGGAGAAATACCGGCGGATCGGTGAATCGCAAGGGCATACTTACGGTGCGGCCCCGGGCCGGGTTCCCGATTTCAACCGGCCGCCGGCCGCCGCGAAGCCGGTGCTCCCGCCTCCGCAGGGTGAAGTTGTCCCTGCGCCGCCCGCCAGTCCGGTGAAAAAGCAATGAACCCTTTCGAGGAGAAGTTGCTGCCGCGGCGGGCGCGAGGGTCGGCCAGCTCGAAGTTCAATCCGCTGGTGTGGATTCTGGCGCCGCTTGGGGCAATCGTCTTCCAGGTCTACGTTCCGAGGCTGATCGAGACCCTTTCCTACCTTGAGTTGCCGTTGCTGATCACGGTCTACCTGGCGTTGATGAGGCGCAGCCCGATCGTGGGTGCGGCGGCGGGGGCGGTGATCGGACTGATGCAGGATTCGCTCTCCCACCAGTATCTGGGCATGTTCGGCATCGTGAAGACGCTTGTGGGCTACTTTGCCGCCAGCGTCAGCATGCGATTCGATGTGGAGAACAGCGCCCTCCGGTTCCTGCTTTCCTTTTTCTTCTTCTTGTTCCACCAGCTATTCGTTTGGTTGCTGACCCGGGCGCTTCTGGGCCAGCCGATGGAGTTGCAGATCCCACAGACGGTCATCCTGGCGTTTCTGAACGCCGTGGTCGCAATCCCGTTGTTTTTGATCTTGGATAGACTGAAGTCGGAGGCGCGGTGAGCCATGCGGATCATTCCCTCAGAGCGCCAACCCGATTCAAGCATCACTAAACCCCTGATGCGCGACGAGACGAAATTCGCCGCTGGCAAGATCGCGGCGTTTCAGTGGATTGTCGTTGGGGCGTTTTTCTTCCTGTTGACAGGCTACTGGGATCTTCAGGTACGCAACGAGGAGATTTACAACGCCAAGGCGTTACAGAATCAGATCAAGTCCCGGCCGATCCCAGCGCCAAGGGGCAAGATCCTGGACCGCGACAACCGGATCATCGTCGATAATCACGAATCGTTCCGTTTGATCCTGTCGCGCGAAAACCTCAGGGAAGAACATATTCGCCCGATCGCCATGGGGCTGGGCTTGGAGCCGGACATCCTCGAGACGCGGGTGAAGCGGTTCCGCTCCCGCCCAACCTATTTCACGATTCCGTTGAAGGAGGACCTCACCCGCGAGGAACTCACCTTCGTGGAAGCTCATCGAGGAGAGGATTCATTCCCTGAGATGGAACTGATCCCGTCGCAGTTCAGGGTCTATCCCCAGGGCGGGCTGGCCGGACACGTGATCGGATACCTGGGAGAAATCAGCGACGCCGAGCTGAACTCGCCCGAATGGGCCGCCTACAACCCGGGCGACCTGATTGGCAAGATGGGCATCGAGCGCTTCTACAACGAAGTCTTGAAAGGCGTGGACGGACAGCGGCAAGTGCGCGTGGATAACCTCCAGAACACACGCGAGGTTCTGGGCATCAAGGAAGCCGTCCCGGGCAAGGATCTGAGGCTGACAATCGACTTGGACTTGCAAGTGGTTGCCGAATTGGCCATGCAGGGCCGCAAAGGCGCCGTGGTCGCCCTGGACCCGCGCAGTGGCGAAATCCTGGCGTTGGTTTCAGCGCCCTCCTACGATCCGAACCAATTCGTCGGCCGGGTGAATTCGCGCGACCTCGTGACGTTGCTCAGCGATCCGGGCAAGCCGATGTTCAACCGCGCCGTGCAGGCACAACTGGCGCCGGGTTCGACGTTCAAGCCGATCATGGCCATCGCGGCCCTGGAAGAGGGCATCATCGACGAGAATACGACCGTGCACTGTTCAGGCGGGGCGTCGTTCTATGGCAGGTATTTCAAGTGCCACAAGAAGGGTGGCCACGGGACGGTGAATCTGCACAAGGCGCTGGCTCAAAGCTGCGACGTGTATTTCTACACCGTCGGCAACCGGTTGGGCATCGACAAGATCGCCGAATACGCGGAGTTGGCGGGTTTCGGCAAAAAGACGGGCATCGATTTGCCGGGAGAAAAAGAAGGCGTGATGCCTTCGTCGAGATGGAAAATCCGTACCTTGCGTGAGAAGTGGTATGCGGGGGAGACGATTTCCGTCTCGATCGGGCAGGGCTACGTCACTTCCTCGCCACTGCAACTGGCCCACGCGATTGGCGGGTTGGTCACAGGCGGGGTCTGGATGCGGCCTCATATCGTGAGGGAGGCCAAGGCGGTTTCGGCGGCGAGGAAGGCCGGCTTGAAGATGGAGAACGTGATGAGGGTGATCAACGGGATGTCCGCCGTGGTGAACGAAGGGGGAACCGGCGGCGCTTCGCGAATTCCGGGAATCGAGTTCTGCGGCAAGACCGGAACCGCTCAGCGGGCCTCGCTGGATTTGATGAAGCTGGGCAAACTCGGAGACGAGTACAAGGACGAC
This sequence comes from uncultured Candidatus Solibacter sp., assembly GCA_964558355.1. Lineage (GTDB taxonomy): Bacteria > Acidobacteriota > Terriglobia > Bryobacterales > Bryobacteraceae > PNKE01. The sequence goes on along the minus strand of CAZLDN010000027.1, from coordinate 14,184 downwards.
GCCTGGTTTGTTGGATTCGCTCCGAGGAGCGCGCCGGAGATCGTGGTGGCTGCGCTGTGGGAGAACGGGGTGCACGGCAACCTGGCGGGGCCGATTGTCCGTGACGTCATCAAAGCGTATTTCGACAAGAAGGCGAGGATCGGGAAGCAGCGGCCTCAGAGTGTGGCCGCAATTCAACGTACCTCGACGGGAGGCCATTAATGGCGGCCTACAGCAGAATTCGGGATCTTGACTGGCCCATGCTGATTCTCGCAATGGCCATCGCGGCGTTGGGGATCCTGCAAATTTACAGCGCCACGCTTGATTCGAAGTTCGAGACAGCGTGGTGGAAACAGGGGATCTGGCTGGGCGCCGGTTTGATCAGCATGTGGTTCATGTCGCGGGTGGATTACCACACGCTGCTCGGACAGGTCCCAGTGCTTTACGGGATTTCGATTGCGCTGCTGATCCTGACGCCGTTGATCGGCAGGCTTGCAGGGGGATCGAAGAGGTGGATTCCCATCGGGTTTGGCTTCCATTTTCAGCCTTCTGAGTTCGTCAAACTAGTGATAGTATTACTGGTAGCACGCTACTTGGCAGAGTTGCGGGGCGACCGCCTGGAAACGAGAGATTTACTCAGACTGACTGGGTTGGTCGGACTGCCCCTGCTGCTTGTGGCGGTGCAGCCGGATTTGGGCACGTCGCTGACGTATATCCCAATTCTGGCCGTCGGGATATATCTCGGTGGTCCGCGGTGGCAGCATGTGGCGTCGATTCTGGTCTTGACGGCCGTATTGATGCCCGTGGGCTGGTTGGCGCTGAAGGACTACCAGCGGGCGCGTTTGGTGACGTTCATGGATCCGATGCGCGACCCGATGGGGAGTGGCTACCAGGTCATCCAGTCGAAGATCGCCGTGGGCGCTGGTGGGATGTGGGGGAAGGGCGTGACGCGCGGGTCGCAGACCCAGCTCAGGTTTCTTCCCGTGACGCACACTGATTTTTTGATTTCGGCATTTGCCGAAGAGCATGGGTTCGTTGGCATGGTTGTGGTGTTCGGCCTGTTTTTTCTGCTGCTGATGCAGATCGTTCAGAATGCTCAGTCGGCGCCGGACCGTGCCGGAATGTTCATTTGTATGGGGGTGTGCGCTTTGCTGCTGTTCCACGCGATTGTCAACGCGGGGATGGTCGTGGGGCGGATGCCCATAACCGGCATACCGATGCCCCTGATGAGTTATGGGGGCTCAAGTATGTTGTCGATATTTATGATGCTGGGGCTGGTCAACAATGTTCGGCTCCGGCGTGTCGTGTCGTGAAGCGACGAGTCAACGTGCGACCGGGCTGGAAGGCGTTCGGGAAGTGAGTTGAGGAGACCCTAGAAGATTTGTGAGGGCCGGCAACGGTCCTTCTGGTTTCGTCCGGCGGGGTGAGTGACAAAACCCCTGCCAGCGGGCGGGACATCGAGATTAGGCGGCGAGTCTAAAGCGGCCGCGGCCGCGTCGCGGCCCTCCGCGGCGAAGACCCCTTGGAGGGGTAGCGGCGCATCTCCTCACACTCAACCTGAATCGCCAGTCCGCGCCTGCTCCGCCGTTGCGGTCGCTCCCGGCAATGGAGGTGACTGCGATGTCCTCATCGAAAGAGCTGGTGGTCAGTCAGAACCGCCATGCGACGAAGCTTGGCATCCTCGAGGATGGCCAGCTCGTTGAAGTGTATTTTCAGCGCGCCGACGAATACTCCCTGGCCGGGAGCATTCACAAAGGCCGCGTTACCCGCGTTCTGCCAGGGATGCAGTCGGCCTTCGTCGACCTTGGCCTGGAACGGGATTGTTTCCTCTATGTCTCCGATTTCTTCGACGAGCACGGTGAGGAGATTGACCGCGTGGAAGACAAACCGGCGGGTACCCGGGGACCTGGCCGCGACCGGGACCGCGACCGGGAGCGAGGAAGAGACCGCGACTCCAGACGCGACCAACGGCGTGAGCCATTGCCGCCGCGCGCCGTTATTGAAGTGGCCGCCCCGGCGGTCGAGGCGGGTCCCGCTCCATCTCAGAAGGAAGAAATGCAGGCCCCCGGCGAGGATTCGAGAGACCCCCGCCGCCGGTCACGCCGGCGCCGCAAGGGCCGGGGCTTCCCGGAATCGAAGTACGCGGAAGCTTCCGATGCCGCTGAAGCGGATCAGCCGGTGGGCGAGGCCTCGCCGGAGGAGTATGGTGCGCAAGCCGTGGGCGATGCTGGCGGAGTCGAGGATTCAGCCGGCGATGTCATCATCCTGCCCGGAGAATCCCTTGCGAAGTACCGGCGGGCCGCAGTGCGCCACGAGCCGGGAGTAGCGGACGAAGAGTCAGCCAGCGACATTGACGAGATTGCGTATGAGGCTGCCGCGGCCGATGCTGCGGAGTCGATTCTGGACCGCATCGATGCACTGGAACGTGGCGAGGAACTCGACACAATGGCCGCGGACGTCGAGGATGAGGACGAAGCGGACCAGGACGCGGAGGATGAAAGCCCTGACCAGGCGGCGAGTTTGAACGAGGACGAGGAAGCGGATATCGTGGTGACCACCAGCGTCGAGGTTGACGACGACGAACTGGATGATTCCGTTGATGCAGAGCCGGCTGATGATGAATCCCCGGTTCCTCTGGCTGTGGAAGCGAGCGATAGAGATGACGATGGCTGGGTCGGAATCAGTCTCGAAGTGGATTCCAGATCTGCCCGCATAGTCAGCCCGAAAGAAACCGGGAGGGATCCGCAAGCGAGCGCAACCGAGCCCACGGCAGAAGTCACGTCCGAGACTGGCGAACAGGCTGAAGAAGGAGTCGAGCCGGCCAGGGTGCCTGTCAGCCTGACCGCGACGCTAAGAGCGCAGGGCGGCCGTTTGGGCCACCACACGACCCGCCGCTCGCGCCGCCGGGGCCGCGGTGGCGAGAGGGGCGCGGTCGAGACCGAACTCGAGGCGCCGGAGGCCGAATCGGGAGCGGCGCCGGAAGCAGTGGTAAGCGCCAAACCCGCCGTTGTCGCCCGCCCTGCCGAAGTTCGTCTGCCGAGAGGCAGGGACCGTGACCGGGATCGTGAAAACGGCGACAAGGACAGACAGCCGCCGTCCATCTCCGACCTGCTGAAAGAGGGCCAGGAGATCATCGTCCAGATCGCCAAGGAACCCTTGGGGCAGAAGGGCGCGCGAATCACGTCCCACATCGCCCTCCCAGGACGCTATGTCGTCTACATGCCGACCATCGAGCATATGGGTGTCTCGCGCAAAATCTCTACTGAGGAAGAAAGGCAGCGGCTGAAGAAGGTCCTTCAGCGCCAGCGTGAAGGACTTCAGGGCGGCTACATCATGCGGACGGCCGGCGAGGGCCGCACCGAGGAAGAGATTGGCGCCGACATGCGCTATCTCGCGGAACTCTGGAAGGAGATCCGGGAGAAAGCCGAAAAGCGCCGCGCTCCGCTCCTTCTGCATCACGACGTCGAGATTGTCGAGCGCATCCTGCGCGACCATCTGACGGGCGGCTTCAAGGCGATCTGGGTCGATCACGAGGAACTGTACGAACAAGTACTGCACACAGTGGAGCGCTTCTCGCCTCAGTTGCTCAACCGCGTGAAACTCTATACGCGCCCGGAGCCGATCTTCGACGCCTTCGGAATTACTCAGGAATTGGAGAAGGCGCTCCGTCCCAAGGTCTGGCTGAAGAGCGGTGGATACATCGTGATCAACCAGACGGAAGCGCTGGTCGCCATCGACGTGAACACGGGCAAATACGTCGGCAAGTCGCACCGGCTTGAAGACACCATCGTGAAGACCAACACCGAGGCGGTGAAGGAGATCGTCCGCCAGATCCGGCTACGCGATCTGGGCGGGATCATCGTCGTCGACTTCATCGACATGGACGAGCGCAAGAATCGCCAGAAGGTGATGCAGGTGCTTGAAGAGACGATGCGGCTGGATAAGGCTCCATATAAGATCCTCCAGTTTAATGACTTCGGTCTCGTCGCGATCACGCGCAAGAGAGTGAAGCAGAGTCTCGAACGCGCGCTTTGTTCGCCCTGCCCGGTCTGCGAGGGCTCCGGCTATGTAAAGAGCGCGGAGACGGTGATCGGCGAGATCCTCAACCAGGCGCAGAAGTACGCCAAGGTAGTGGATGGGCAGGAGTGTGTTCTGCGCGTCAACCCCGAGGTCGCCACGCTGCTGAAGTCGTTGAAGAACAACTATCTCGAAGAGTTGGAGGAGATTCTCGGCAGACCGGTCATGGTGATCTCCGATGCGGAGATTCACCAGGACAAGTATGATCTAACCTGATCCCATGCCGCTTCGCCTCTGGGTCATCTTGAGTGTGCTGGCCGTGCCCTCCGCCGGCCAGCGCCTTCTCGTCTACTCAGAATTTCAGCGGCTTCGCCCGGATGGGCAGATTGCCGCGGCGGATCGGGCGGCTCCGAGCCATGAGTTCATCTCCCCGGCAATCCCGCGGGGCGGCACAATCACACTGCGCCTGGGCGTTGAGGCGCCGCAGGCGATGAGCTATTCGCTCTTCGTCGGCCAGAACCCGGACAACACGGCCCAGTGCCGGCTTTACCAGGAGCGCTATAGCCAGGTTGGGCAGGAATGGTTGCCGGACGGGCTTACCGCGGTCGAGATGCCGCATGGCGCGATGTTATCGCAAGGGCAGTCGGTCCAATCGTACCTGCTGGACATTCATGTGCCCGCAACTGTGAAGCCCCAGCGATTCCGCCTGGAGTTCCAACTGAATGTAGGGGAACGTTGGGTGATCTATCCGATGGAGATGCGAGTGCGGGACGTGGTGGTCCGTGCCGAGCCCGAACCTATAGCTAATCCGTCGAGGCCAGAACAAAGGGCCGACTCCTCGCTGCTCATCCCGTTGATGGGATTCGTTTGCGGGACAGCGTGGAAGAAGGGCGACGGGCAATTGAGGCGTGGAGGCGACTTCATCACGAGGAATGTGATGATCGATCTCCTCCTTGCACAAGAGCGGGCCAAGCAGGAAACGCGGGACGCCGTCGTGTCGATGATCCTGAAGGCCGGCGGCTACCCGTCGCGTGAGTCCTTCTGCGCGCGGCCGAGTCCGGTTCCGGCCGGTCCCGAGTGGTGGCTCAAGGTGCGGAACTATTTGTACCAGGGCGTGCCGATCCACTAACGTCGGCATGTTAAACTGATGAATGCAAACCATCGGCGGGCGGGCGGCCCCAGTGGCGCCGTTCATGCTCATGCCGTGCTAAGGAGAGGTGGCCGAGTGGTTGAAGGCGCACGCTTGGAAAGCGTGTATACGGGAAACTGTATCGAGGGTTCGAATCCCTCCCTCTCCGCCAGGCTCCGCATAATTTCCTTGTTTGCAACTACTTGGCTAACAGAGCACGCTGATGATGTCTATCGAATCGCAAGAATAGATACCAAGTAGGACGCCAAAAGGCCACCGGGCGCGTACGGATCCTACAAAAAGCGAAGGGCGGCGAAGGGTTCTGGCGGCGCCCGCGATCTGCTTCGCCCTGGCTCCTCGCATCTCAACCTAGCGGCGCTCGCGACGCGGCTTGCGGGACTTCTGCCAAGGGCTGGCATATTCTGCTTGAGAATGCAGGCGGGTTGACCTCGCCTGAACGTCCGAGCCAGTTGTCTCGCATCGTGTGGATTCCTTTAGCTGGTGCAATTCTCGCGGACCACCGCCCAGACAGCATCGGATTGGCTGCCCGATCATCGTTTCATCGTCGAGCCGGCAAGATTGTTGGAGAATCCTCGATCCTGCCTCGCACTATTAGTTCGGAGTCTGAACTCATGGGCCTGATATTCGACGATGACAACCGGTTGGACCTTTCCAGGTTCGACGATGAGTACACAAAAATCGCACAGGAGTCCGATGGCTGGGATTCCGTGCCCGACGGCTACTACCAGACCAGGGTGGAGGACGTTCGATTGTCCACCACGCAGACCACTGGAAACCCGATGGTGATCTGGCGCCTCAGAATCACCGGCCCCACTCACGCCGGCAGTACGCTGACAAAGACGCGGATCATCACCTCAAAGACGCTCGGCCAGGTGAAGCGCGACCTGGCATTCTTCGGCGTGAATCTGGATCGTTTCTCGGAGTTGCCGGACCACCTCGACGAGATGGTGGACAAGGAAGCGACGGTCTTCAAGAAAACCTCTTCGAGCGGTTGGTCGGATGTCAACTTGGTTAGGGCCCGGAGCGCCTCCGCGGGTGCGGGTCAAAGCGGCGACGGCCTGACGTATGACAGCCAGGAGATGCCGTTCTAGCGGGCGGCTGAAGCGTCATCCCAACCAAGGCTGTTGCTGGCCGCCTCGGCCCAATCGTCCTCTGTTGTCGCGCTGAACAACATGCGGATTCGCTCGTCCGCGGGTAACGCTGCGTTTGCCAGCGCCTGCTTGATCGCGGGATGCCGGTCGAAGTCGGGCGCAACGAGGAACATCAGGGTAACGAAAGCGACGGCCGCGCCATCGGTGTCGAGCGCGTGTTTGCGCGCCCGTTTGATTCCTGCCCGGATGCGCGCCTGGATCGTCGCGTCCTCCAGATCGGAGAAGGCTTCGGGGTGATCTTCGGCCAGATGGTCGTAGATGAGTTCCTCGAGTTCCCGTTCGGGTGTCATGAATCCTACTTTGACAGATGCTCCGATGCCAGAGAAACCCACGCCGGCTGTACCCAAAGCGAAAGAGGCGCCCCCGAAGGAAACGCCTCTCAAACTGAACGAATGGAAGGTGAACGGACGAAGGTCTACCCCTTCGCTGCCGCGACCTTCGCCGGAGCTGCGCCGGACCTGCCCATCTTCTCGATTTCGCTGAACTGTACCATGCGCCCTTCGTCGAGAGCGAGGTTCGAGAGAATGACGGCGGTGGAGTCGGCCAAACCGATTTCCAGATCGGCCTTCGGACGGCCGCCCGCACGGCAGTAATTGAAGAACGCTTCGAGTTCGGTGTCCACCGGGTTCTTCGGCTCCTCGGGCACCAGAATGCCCTTCTGATAGAGCCACAGCCGGGCGAACTTCATCTCCTTTTCGAGGAAGCTCTCCTTGCCGGTCATGAGGTCCTTGCTGAGCAGGATCGGCAGCGGACGCGAACCGGCGGCGGCGACCATGGTCGAGCCGGCCTTGAACGCCTCCTTCTTCTCTTTCTTCGCCGTTTCCACCTTCGGAGGATTCGGTTCAAGGAACCACATGCCGATCGGCAAATTGTTGTCGTCGCCAATCGTGATGTGGATCGAACCCTGCGTGCCGCAGATGATCTCGCCCATCTCGGTTCGCGCGCCGCCGACGCCGGCCCAGTGAGAGGTTCCGGGCACGCCAGTCCATACCAGGCGCCGGCCTTTCGGATACTTGTAGATCAACTGGACGTTGTCCAGAATGTCGCGGCCATCCTTCATGAAGTCCTGGCTGCCGAGACCCATGACGGCTTCGGGAGTCATGCCCATCATCCAGTCCGCCACGTCGATCTGATGCGACGCCAATTCAGCGACCAGACCACCAGAATACTCGCGGAACAGCCTCCAGTTCGCCATCCGCTTGTTCGGCAGGTCCTTCATCTTCCAGCCGGGATTGCGGTGCCACTGCGCCTGGACGTATGTGACCTCGCCGAGCAGGCCCTTCTCGATCATGTTGCGGGCGGCCTGATACATCTCGCTGTAGCGGCGCTGCAAGCCAGTCTGCAAGACCTGCTTCGGCCGGGCTTCCACCATGGCCCTCAAGGCATGCACTTCTTCGGGCTTGAAGACGAGACTCTTCTCGCAGAAGACATGCTTGCCCGCTTCGAGGGCGTCCTTGGTCGCCGGGAAGTGAAGGAACAGCGGTGTGGTGACGAAGACCGCGTCCACGTTCTTATCGGCCAGGAGCTCGCGCCAGTCCTTATAGCGTTTCGGGTTGCCGCCGATGGTTTTCTGGGCATTGTCCATCGCTTCGTTGTTGATGTCGCAGATCGCCACGCACTGGCCGCTGTCGATGCTCTTCAAGTGCTTCAGCAGGTACGCGCCGCGGCTGCCCGTACCGATCATTCCGTATTTCACACCGTCAGTGGCGGCTTTGGCGGTGCGGATCAGCGGCCCGCTGGCCGCCATGGTGGCGAGAGTCGCGGCGCCGGCGACCTTCACGGCTTCGCGGCGCGTCATGTCTTTGGATTCGGCCATAAGCAAATACCTTTCCTGGCGGGTAGGATCAAAGGGACTCGACGGTAGTCTTTACGCCCCCATTCTATCCCGATTTCAACTCTCCTGCGCCACCCCTCGTTGGGCCCCTTGTTGGGCTTCGATCGACCGCCTCACCCGCCGCGCCGTCCAGTCCGCCCCCGCCAGCACCACAAGCGCCGCCAGGAAACTCCAGGTCAGTATCGTCACCGAGTTCTTGAACGGCCCGAACTCACGCGAAAACTTCGCATACAGCCACGGCCAGATCAACAGATTCACCCACTTCAACGCTTCCAGGAACAGCCCGGTGACGACCGCCCGCGGTACGATCGCCCGCCACGGGACTTTTGTATTGGGCAGCAGCCAGAAGACCAGAAACAGAATCAGCACGGTCACCGGAATCGACGAGGCTTTGAACAGCAGCACCAACGGCGCCGGCGCCCAGTGGATCGTGCGCACATCAGTCAGCGAGTCCCTCAACGCCATCACATCGCCGCCCGAAACGAGATTCCAGAGAACCTGTCCGCCTCCGGTCAACGCGCCCGAAAGCAGGGCAAGCGCGCCGCAACTGAAGATCAGCCCCATGCTCACCGCCTGGTTCATCCAGATCGAACGGTTCACCTTCACGCCCCACGCACGATTCAAGGCAACTTCCAACGGCAGAAAGATTCCATTCGCCGTGAAGAGGAGCAACAGTACGGAGACCCATTCCAGGCCCCGTGTAGTGTCGGCGGCCGCCTTCAGGTTGCGAGCCATGAACCAGCCGGTCTCGCCAGGGAAGTAGTCGCGGATGGCCACATACATCGCCACCTCGGCCGCAGGCCAATGCAGCAGATGGCGGCACAAGGCGATCATCACCAGCATGAAAGGGAAGAACGACAGCAGGACGTTTGCCGCGATCGAGAAGGCATAAACGTGCGCCTCGGGGTCGATAAGATAGCGGCCGAGCGCGGGCAGGTCGGATCGAAGTTCAGCGAGCGACCGGCGAATCTCATCCAACATCCGGCTCAGCGGGCGGCGGGGCAATGCGGGAGGTGCGTCCATGGGGGCAGGTGATCCCATTATCCGCCAGCCTGCCGCATAATCGATTCATGCCCTTTCGATCCGTGTTGCACTCGGTTTCATATGCAGGAGTATGGCCCGGCCAGGCTCGTCTCGGTCTGGACGAGTTTCTGTTCAAAGCCCGCGAACTTGGCTACTCAGGCGTGATGCTGATGGCCAAGCGCCCGCACCTCTCCGTCCTCGACTACTCGTCGGACGCGTGCCGCGCCTTGAAGGACCGGCTGGATGAACTCCACCTGACCTGCGACGTCATCGCCGGCTATACGAACTTCTCGGCTGACGCCGAACATCCCGACATCCCGCAGCGCGAGATCCAGATCCAACACGTCAGCGAACTGTCGCGCATGGCCCGGGATTTAGGGGCAGGCGTGGTGCGCATCTTCACCGCCTATCAGCACCCATTGTTCGCAACCCATGCGCTCGTCGAAACCCTCCATGAAGCCGCTGCGCGCGCTGCCGATCACGGTGTCATCCTCGGGGTTCAGAACCACCACGACACTGCCGTCGGCCACCTCTCGCTCATCGACCTGCTGGAAGCCGTGGACCATCCAAACTGCCGCGCCTGTTTCGACGCCTGGGCGCCGGCGCTGCAGGGCGAAGACCTCGCCGCGGCGGCGCGTCTCATGGCGCCATGGACTTGCCACACGACCGTGGCCGACTACCAGATGCGCCCGCGCTTCAAATACAACCCGGCTTTGGTCAACTACGAACCTCAGACGCCTGCCACGCAGATGGTGCCCATGGGCGAAGGCTTCATCGACTACCGGGCATTTCTCGGCGCCCTCAGCGAAGGCGGCTACAAAGGCCCCGTGGCCTATGAGATGTGTGCGCCGCTCAAGGGCGGCGGGTCGATAGTCAACCTCGACCGCTGCGCCCGCCGCTTCCTGGACTACATCGCGTCGATCTGACGGCCGGGCGGCGATTCTTGACAAGAGTGTTCTTGACCCTCTCCAGGTCTCGCTACTTCAACTCAAAGTCCTGGACGGCCCTGGTCGTTTCCTCAACCTTGACCTTGACTCCTTCACCCCGCAGGAGGCGGTCTTTTGCGCCGAGAGTCTCCATCATGCCGCCGAGAACGAGCAGGCGGTAGGTGCCGGGCGGCAGGGTCTGAATGGAGTAGCGCCCGTCGGCGCCGGTCTCCGCGCTGATGACAGACGGATTCTTCCAGAGATCGAGCGAGCTTTCGCGCGCGCCCCAGACCACGGCCTTTTCCATCGGTTTGCCGTCTCGTTTCACCGCGCCTGAGATGCCGTTGTCCACCGGGCCGACGGACACCTTCAAGTGGTGCGACATAGCCGCTGGATTCAGTTCGAGGTTTTGAGGATCTGATTCGATGCCGTTGTACTCCAGTGATCGAATGACGAATCCCGGCGGCAGGTTCAAGGCCTCCACCCTCCTGGACTCCACGGCCACACCTTCAATGGTGAACTTGCCCGCATCGTCCACCGGCACGGGCAGTTCGCCGTAGCTGAGAGCCCGGCCATGAGGAAACAGCCAGGCTTCGATCTTCTTGTCCCGCTTCTCCCGCCACAGCGCGTCAGTCGAAGGGTCGTCGTGGCCGCGGGTCCTCACTTCGCCGGTCACTTTCACGCCGGGCAGCAACGCAAGGCGGAGATCTTCAACGGGCTTGTCGAAGAGTTCAAAGCCGACGAACGCCCTTCGCTGTGCTGACTGCTCTTTCGTCCTGCTGATCGCCAGCAACCGGTAACTGCCGGCCGGCAGGTTGATCACCTCGAACGGCCCCGGCTTGTCCAGCGTGCCGATGTTTTGTTGCCGTGTCCCCCGTTCCTCTGAGAGTAAAAGCACAATCGGGTCGCCGGAGCCCTCCATCTCAACGATCCCGCGCACCGGCAGCACGGGCTGCTTACGGAGCCGGAAGTCGTAGCCATCCAACTTCGCGCCGGCCGGCACCTGGATCGACAGTGCGCCCTGCGCATCCTGGACGCCTGGGAACCACGTCAGTTGGTGGGCGAGGCCGGGCTTCGAGGGCGGATTCGGCGTTGGCCTGGCTTGCGGCCGCTCTTTCGCCGAAACCCTTAACTTGTACTCGCCCGGCTCGAGCGACCGGATCACGAACCGGCCCCCGTCATCGGTCGTCGATGAGCCAGCCGGCAGGACAGAATGTCTCGATGCCGCGACGACCATTCCGGCGAGAGGGTTGCCGCTGTCCTCGTCGGTGATCCGTCCGGCGATCTGCGCCTCGGCATCAAGGCCGATGACCGCCCCCTTGACGGATTCGCCCGGCTTCAACTCATAGACACGGCTGTCCGTCTTCTTGACGTAACCTTCTAACTCGCAGAACAACCGGAAAGGAACTTGCTTGGGCTCCTCGATTCGGAAGCGGCCATCATCACCAGTCACCGCCACGCCGCCCTGCATGTTGAGAACACTCATCACCCTACCCCCGTCCGGTGGACGCGTGTAGCGCACAGCAACCGCTACATTGGCGAGGGGGAGTTTGGAGAGTGAATCGACCACTGTCCCCTCGACAATGAATGTCTTGTCCTGTCCTTGCGCCGGGAGAAGCAGGCTGGTGGCAAGTACTGCTGCTATCGAGACCGTCGTTTCTCTCATGATGTCCAAAATAGCTCGTATTGCGACAGTATGGAACATGACGGATCAGCGGAGGCAATGGGTCCCGATGGAACCTTGCCACTGTCACTCTCCAGGCCCCGCAGAAATCCGGCGCAACCTTAGGCGATCCGCATACATTATGTAAGTAGGTGCCAACAATATGACCCGTTTCCGTTTTGCCGGTCTTGCCCTGCTTGCCATTGCACTGCCCGTCTTCGCCTTCGCTCAGACGAAGGAGCGCGAAGAGGGACCTCTGACCAAGGCAGCCGGGGCCACTGAGAATGCCATCAAGAAGACCGCCGATGCGACGGTGAGCGGAACCAAGGCCGTCGGCTCCGGGACTGCAAAGGCCGCCAAGGTGACAAAGGACGCCACCGTTGACGGGGCCGAGGCCACCGCTACCGGCGCAAAGAAGATCGGATCTGCCACGGTCCGGGACGGGAAGAAGGCTGCTGTCGTGACCCGGGATAAGACCGAAGATGCGGCCTATGCCACCGCCACCGGGGCAAAGAAGATCGGATCGGCCACGGCCAGCGGCACGAAGAAGGCAGCCGGTGCCACCGTGGACGGCGCTGGAGCCGCGGTGGATGGGACCAGGAAAATCGGATCCGCCACTGCCTCGGGCGCCGTCAAGGCAACCAAGACCACGGGCAGAGCGATCTCGAAGGGGTGGGAGAAGACCGTCGATGCCACCAGCACGGTCCTGCAGAAGACCGGCGAGGGCATCGGCAAGGTGGGCGAGAAGGTCAAGAAGTAGGCGGCGGATCGGTTACGGCAGGCGCATCACCGCCAGGCCACTTTCGTGCAGGGCGCGTTCAACGTCGGGCAGTTGCATGCGCGATGCGTCGTAGGTCACCATCAGCCGGTCCATCGAAGGCGTCAAGCGCACTTTGTGCAGGCCATAGATCGAGTGTGAACGGGAGATGGCTTCCATCGTCTGGTCGTTGACCGGGAATTCGAGAAGGTACTCTACTTCGACCTTGGTCATCGCTTCCGCCAGGATATCACCCGCGCCCCGCATTGAGCTTCCAAAGGACCTGCCGAAGCATTCCGGTGAGAACGGTGACGTCTTTCGCGGGGATGTTGAGGCGGCGAACGAGCCGGTGGATTTTCTCCGACTTGCTGGAGGAGGTGACTTCCTGCGTGTATTCGGCCTCTTCCAGGATCTCCTCCAGCAAGACGGTGAACCGCTCGACATCCTCAGCGGCCGCCTGCGGCCGGGCCTCGGGCAGACGGCGCGCCGCCAGCGGCTGCCGGGTCAACTCGTAGAGACAGACGGCCACGGCCTGAGCCAAATTCATGGATTCATGCACGGGCCGCGTGGGAATGCGCAGCAGCCAGTGGCAATGCGCCATATGGCCGTTGCCGAGACCGTGCTTTTCGGAGCCGAACAGGATCGCCGCCTTTGACGCACTCATGTGGCGGCGCAGGAGCCGGCCCGCCTTCTCGAGACGATGATACGGATGGAGCGGCATCCGGCGGGCGCTGCCCGTTGCCCCAATAACCAGGGTGCAATCCGCCACCGCCTCGGCGACTGACTGGCAGACACGGGCGTTTCTCAACAGTTCCTGCGCGCCCACGGCGGACACGGCTTCCTGAAATGCGACGTCATAGGGAGCGACGAGCCGCAAGTCATGACAGCCGAAGTTGCTCATCGCACGGGCGGCGGCGCCGATATTCAGCGGATTCCTGGTCTCGACCAGAACGACGGCAAGGTTGTCCAACCGGGGCGGGGTCATTGGTTACGGATCGCGAGGGTGAAAGATTTTGGAACTTTCCAACCCGTGCAGGACAATTCCAATTGTAAGCGGCGAATGTCCCACCAATCCGAACTCCTGCGAAGGACGCGAAGCGGCGACAAGACGGCGTTCGGCGAGCTGTACGCGCGCCACAGCCCGGCGGTCTACCGTTACGCCTTGCGCATGTCGGGTTCTGAAGGCGTGGCCGAGGAGATCGTGCAGGATGTTTTCCTGCAGGTGGTTCGGGGACCAAGGAAGTGCTGACGATCGAAGCGGGTAAGATCGGCAACGACCTTCCGATCGAGATCGTGACCGAGCGCTGGCACGCGCCCAGCCTGAAGGTCGATGTGCTGCGCAAGCATAGCGATCCGCGCTTCGGCGAGACCAACTACCGGCTGCAGGGTGTGGTGCGCGGCGAACAGCCGAAGTCGTTGTTCGAAGCTCCGTCGGATTACAAGGTGGAGGAATTGGGAGGCAACTCCGATGTGCGGGTGATGCAGAGGAAAGTGAAGGAATAGCTCGATTCGGCGAGTTCAAACCGGACGGGGCTCTGAGCGGGTCCCGTCTTTTTTTGAGAAGCGGCCTCTGGTCCGGCAATGCTGCAAGAACCTGCATCCTCGAAGGCCGTGTCTGGCTGAGCGGGCGCGGGCTGAAGCCCTTCGCAGGCTGAACAGGCTGCTGAAAAACCTTCTGCGGGGT
>CAZLDN010000026.1:35609-48344 GCA_964558355.1 uncultured Candidatus Solibacter sp. | reverse complement strand
TCATCGATATGGACCGCCGCAACTTTCTCTCCCTCGCCGCCACCCCCCTGGCCGCCGCCGCCCGCCCCCGCGTCGTCTTCGTCTGTGGCGACCATGAGTATGGCGGCGAATCCACCCTCCCGCTCGTCGCCGCCGAACTTGAGAAGAACTACGGCCTCGCCTGTACCGTCCTCAAGTCCGTTCCCGACCAGAACGGTGAAACCGACATCCCCGGCCTCGACGCCCTAGATTCAGCCCAACTCGCCGTCTTCTACCTCCGGTGGCGCCGCCTCCCGGCGAGTCAACTCGCCCCCATCGAGCGCTACATGAAATCCGGCCGCCCCATGATGGCCTTCCGCACCACCTCCCACGCCTTCCGCTATCCCAAGGGCGATTCCCTCGAATCCTGGAACGCCTGGGCCGCCGAGGCCTTTGGCGCGCCCCCCGGTTGGGGCGCCGACGGCCATACCCACTTCGGCCACAAGTCCACTACTGACGTCAAGGTCGCCGCCCCCGGCCATCCCATCACCGCCGGGGTCGCGCCCGCCTTTAGCGTCCGCTCCTGGCTCTACCGCGTCCGTCCCAAATGGCCCCCCGCCGACGCCCAGATCCTGCTGAACGGCACGGCCATCGGCCCCGACAAACCCGCCGAGGAGAACCCCGTCGCCTGGACCTGGACCAACCGCCACGGCGGCCGCACCCTCTACACTTCGCTCGGCCATCCCGAGGACTTCGCCGTCGAACCATTCCAGCGCTTCATCGTCCAGGGCCTCCAGTGGTGCCTCAACCCCAAACGCAAACCCTCCTGGAAAGGCCCGGCGGAGATCCGCGTCCCCTATCGCGGCATGGTCAAGACCGGCTGAACAATTCCTGCTGCCCGTGATGGAATCTGTCCCCTGTTCACGCTGTATACAGCGGAAGGTTCGCCAGCACGGTGTCGGAGGATGCCAGGCGGACCTTTTCGGGTCGCGCCGAACGGAGGGGCGGCGCGGCCCACCCTGCGCGGCTCCCGGCCGTCCTGCGACAATATAAGTCGATGAGACTCGCCGCATTCTTCGCCTTCCTCTGCCTGGCCGCTCCGGCCCAGGACAACCATCTGACCTCAGATGAAAAGGCCGCCGGCTGGCGCCTGCTGTTCGACGGCAAGTCGATGAACGGCTGGCTTGACCCCGCCGCCAAAGTCGTTCCCGGCTCCGCCTGGACCATCGAGGACGGCGCGCTCACCACCGTCCTCAAACCCCGCATCGAAGAGGACCTCATCTCCCGCGATTCCTTCACGGACTTCGAACTCCAATTCGACTGGAAGGTGGCCCCCCGCGGCAACACCGGCCTCAAGTACCGTCTCCAGCGCGAGATCTTCGTCGACCAGTCCACCGTCAAGCCCGGCCCCAACGGCTTCGAAGGCATCCTCGGACGTGAACTCGCCTCCCACGCCTCCAACCGCGCCCGCCTCGCCCCCGATGCCAAGGGCTTCGTCTACACCGTCGCCTTCGAGTTTCAACTCATCGACGACTCGTCCCACCCCGACGCCCTCCGCGGCCCCGACCGCCAGACCGGCGCCCTCTATTCGATGATCCCTCCCACGGCTTCGCCCGCGAAGCGAGCCGGCGAGTGGAATCACGGCGGACTGGTCGTCCGAGGCAAGCGCGTCGAGCACTGGGTGAACGGCGTGAAAGTCCTTGATGCCGCCCTCGACGATGCCCGCGTCACCGGAGGAGTCGAGAAACGCTGGAAGCCCGCCCCAGATATCCTGAGCGACCTGACGAACCCCAAACTCGCCGGCGCCATCATTCTCCAGCACCACGGCGACCGGGCATGGTTCAAGAACCTCAAGATCCGGGATATGCGTTAGCGGTGGGGCAGGCCTTCAGCCTGCGAAGGGCTTCAGCCCGTTCCGTGGGGTGCCCCTATCGCGGAGTCGCCAGCGCGGAATCGATCGCGGTCACGTTCTTCCGCGCAAACCCCGCCTCTTCCAGGTCCGGGTTCAGCGTCAACATCTTCTGAAAGCTCACCCGCGCCGCTGCCAGCAACTCCAGCGATCCGGTCTTCTGAGCCTGATACGAATAGCTCAATCCCAGCAGGTAGTGTGCGAACGCATCCCCCGGATCGTAGGTCAGCGATCGCTGGCAGTAGGTGATCGCCTCGTCATAACGCTTCAGATTCTTGGCGTTCTCGCACAGTCCAAAAAAGGCCAGGCTCCGCAGATCCTGCCAGATGTCGCGCTGCGCGGCGCGCTTCTTCCGCCCATACCCAATGAGAAACCCGGCGACGTAATAGTTCAGCTTCCCCGCCAGCTTCGAATCGAAGTCGCTCAACTTCAGATACGAGAGATACTCTGGCGACGACTCGGCCGGCTTGCCGTTCATGCGCAGACTCTCGGCCAGCCAGAAATGCGCCTCACCGTTGTTGGGCACTAGCGCAATCGCCCGCTTCGCGGAATCGATCGACTCGGCGTACATTCCCTTCATCCTGTAGGCCTGCGCCTGCAGGTACCAGGCCATCTGACTCTTCGCGTCGCGCTGCGTCACCACGTTGAACTGCCGGATCGCCTCGTCAACGTCGCCCAAGCCAAGCAGCATCCCGCCATAGGACGCGCGAGCTTCCAGGTAGTCCGGGTCGATCTCGATCGCCTTCTTGAAAAAACCCGCGGCCGTCTCCTGTTCGAACAGCGCATCGTGGACCCGCCCCAGATACAACGCCGCCTGGCTGTAGGTTGGATCCGCCTTGAGCGCCTCGCCGAACAGCGCGGCGGCCTTCCTGTACTCGGCCTGGCCGCCTTTGTTGTAGTGGTCGAGCGCATCGTCGAACTTGTCCACCGCAGCCCGCGGCCTCCTGCGCTGGATCATGATCTTCACCGACACAGTCGATTCCTGGCCCGGATAGACCATCTCTTCCCGCGGGCCATCTGGCTCGTAGCCCATCTTGACGGCCTTGATCGTCACCGCTCCAGGAGGCAGTCCGGGTAACCGCAGGGCCTTGCCCTTGTTCACCACCCCGACGCTGTTGCCGTTCAGGAATACTTCGACGCCGTCCATGTTCGATTCGATGATCAGCGCGCCCGACTTCGGCGGCGGCGGCGTGCCCGGCTTGACGCCCGATGGCAGGTAAGCCAGCAGCATCTGGGCGTCGAAACTGCCGCGGTCCGATGTTGGATTCTGTTGCCCGCCAGACGCCTCGCGGACGTTGCGCCGGACATACTCGGCCAGTTCGTCGGCCGTCACCAGACCGTCGCCGTTTTCGTCAGCCATGCCCTCCATGCCCTTGACGACGTAATAGGTGAAGATGCCGTGCCCGCCGCCCCAATCGGGGCTTTCAAACGAGCGTTCGCGGTCGCGGCTGGCCGTGAGCGAGAACAGGCTCTTCGACAGGTCGAGCAGCCGCTTGTTCAGATACGCCGCATCCTCGGCCGGCGTGATCGCGCCGCTGTGGCAGGAGTCTGTCAGCAGCACCTTCCATTTGCCCTTGATGACGGAGCCGAAGTTCCGCCCCAACGCATCCATCGAATAGCCGGTCTCGGCGATGCGGTTCGGGTTGAAGTCATACGGAGCCAGGTAGCCGTTGCCCTGGTAAACGAAACCGTGGCCGGCGAAGTAGATCAGCACCCGGTCGTCATCCTTGGCGACGGACGGCAGCCACTGCTCGATCTCCTTCTTGACGTTGGCCAGCGCGGCCCGTTGGCCCACCAGTTTGTGGACATTCTCGGCGCGGAAGTTGCCGCCCTCGGGACTGATGAGAATCGAATAGATCGCCTCGGCGTCGCGCTCCGAGTAGCGCAACTGCGCCTCGGCCGGCAGGTTCTGATACTGGGCGACGCCGATAATCAGCGCATAGCTGCGAGGAATTTTCACGGCCCCAGGTTTGGCTTCCGCGGCGGGCTTTTCGTCCTCGTAACGCAGATCGCGCTGCTGCCGTTGCTGCTGCTGCGCCGGCAGCGCCGAGGCCGCCAGCAGGATGATGGCGAAGAGATTCCGGTAGTTCATTTGTGCGCCAGCCTGAATTCATAGACCACCGGGCCGTTGCCGGACGACGGCGACGAAACCACGGCGGAATTCTGTTGCCGGATGAACACCAGTTCCCGCGACCGCAGGTTTGGCACCTTCTTCAGGTTCTCCGGCAGAGTGGATGCGTCTTCCACCTTGCGCGGCCCGGCCGAGGAATCCACGCAATCGCCACGTGCCCTCAGCACCGCGTCGTCGCAGCGCGGCAGCAGCGTATGCATCTTGGTCCCCGGAGGCGGCGCGGGCGGCAGCGGGACGTAGCCCGGCCGGGAACGGTCTTCGGAAAGCGGCGCGATGTCGAGCGGCGTCACCATCCAATAGACGATGTCCTGACCCGGCGGCCCCGAGATCCGGAACGCGCCCGATGTGGCCGGTACGGCATACTCCCGTCCCGGATCCACGCGGTTCTGGCTGCCGGTGTCCTCGCGCGGAAACATCAGCGTGTAGGCGCCGCTGGTCCCCTGATTCATGACATAGAGGTAGCCGGCGAAATTCGTCTTCACCCGGAAACGCACCTGCGCGCCCGAGTCGAAGATCGTTGCCGGATCCACCGTCTTCCACTCCCCATTGGTTCGCAATTCGACCTGAATCACGATCCGTCTCGGAGCCTCCGGCCGTGCCGGAACCGATGCCTGGGGCAGGATTAAAGAAAGAAATGCCAAAGCCGGCGCAGCGTCCATCCTGGGCCCCTTTCCCCTAGCGGTGCTTGAGCGACACGTCGACCACCAGGCGCGAGCCCGCGCCAGTGTCCGGATTGACAACGTAAACGGCCTTTTCCTTGGCCGGTGCGCCAGCCGCGGCGGGCGGAGCCGTCTTTTCATCCACCTTTTCGAAGACCAGGTCGCGCGCATACACTTTGCCGCGCAACTGCCCCACCAGGTTGTCGCTGACATTGATCGCGTTCATCGCCATCATCGTCTTCACGGGTTGGGTCTTCACCGGCGCCGATGCCGGCGTGGCCGCCGGCGCGGCCGGTTGGTCCAGTTCGTAGATCAACCTGTCGAGATCCGACTCGGCCTGCCGCGACAGGACAAAGAACAGCTTTTCTTCGCCCGGCGTCTCATCGAAGACGAAGCGCGTCCGCGACGGGATGTCGTAGTCCCGGCCGGGCAGCACCCGGTTTGCGCCCGAGTCGTATTCAGGCGAAGGGAACAGCACCCGCCAGTTGCCGCTGGATCCCTTCATGACGATGTAAAGATACGCCGGATCGTTCACCTGAACCCGCAACCGGATCCGGTCGCCCGACCGGAAGACCAGGTCCGGGTCCACTTCCATGTACTCCTGGTCGCCGGCGTATTTCAGGATGCTGTAACGCAGTCCAAGTGGACGCACCGACGCGGTGTAGGCCACCGGAACAAAAACCTCGTCCTGCCGTGAGGCGGCCAGCGTCGCCTGCACCGGTTCCTGGGCTTCGGCCGAGCGTTCCGGCTGTGTTTTAGCGGCGGGCTGTTTGCGGGCCGCGGTCTGTGCGGCTTGTTTGGCGGCCTTCGGTTTGGCCGCCTGAGCCGCCGCCGGGGCCGGCTTTGCGGGCGCAGTGTAGAAAAGTTCCCGCGCAGTAAGCTGTGGAGCTTTCTTCTGCGCGGTCAATTGGCTGGTCGTGCAAAGGCTCATGGATAGCACGCCAAGAGCCATCATCACCTGACCGATTCTCATCCCCTCGTCCTCCTGTCGTCAGGATCCAAGCTGGCCCCATTGTAACCCGACATTAGGGGTTCGCTCAGAAACAAATGGAGCTATACTATCGGTACTTCCGTCGGGACACGATTGCACGTGAGAGGCCAAGTGAGAGGCAATGCTATGAGAACTCATTATCCGGTCCGGTCCGTGATGGCCGTGACCTTGTCCCTACTGATGGCTCTGCCACCAGCATGGGCGCAGGAGGCGGGCGCTATCAAGGCGCTCAACATCGTGATCGTTGAAGGCGAGGGCGCCATCAACAACGTCCGTCAACGCGTGGCGCGTGAACCCATCGCCGAAGTGACGGACGAGAACAAGAAGCCCGTCGCCGGAGCGCTGGTCACCTTCATGTTGCCCGGCAACGGCCCCGGCGGCGTCTTTGCCAATGGGGCCAACACGCTGACCGTGACCACCGACAACGCCGGACGCGCCGTCGCGCGCGGTCTCCGTATCAACAACCAGCAAGGCCCGTTCCAGGTGCGCGTGAGCGCTTCCCATCAGGGTGTCACCACTTCAACCTCATTCACCATGACGAACGCCGCCGCGGTCGCCGCCGCTGCCGGCATCGGCGTGGCGAAGCTCTGGATTCTGCTGGCCGTCGCGGGCGCCGCGGCCGCGGGCGCCGCCGTCTATGTCAACCGGACCGGCAGCTCGAACGGCGCCGTCCCGGCGTCCATCGGGGTCACACCCGGCACACCAACTGTCGGCCCGCCCAGATAGGCCGCTGTAAGGAGGATTCGTCATGTCCAAATCTGCCAAGTTCTGTTTATCGGTCACGGCGGCACTCTGCTTGCTCGGTCTCCTGAGTATTCCCGCCAGCGCCCAACCTCCGCCTTTGAGCATCACGACCGCCACCTTGCAGGGTGGCGCTATCGGCTCTTACTACTACGACCAGGTGGTCACGGTAGGCGGCATCGCCCCCATCACTTTTTCAATTAGTGCTGGCGCCCTGCCCCCCGGCCTCAGCCTGTCTTCATTCGGCACGATCACAGGAGTGCCGACCGCCACGGGGGTCTCCAGCTTCACGGTCCGTGCCGTGGACTCAACCTCGTCCACGACCCCGCAAGTCGACACACAGGCCCTTACGATTGCCGTCAACCCAGCCGTCACAATCCTGCCCGCCACGATTCCTTTCGGCGCGGTAGGCTTGGCATATTCGCAGCCGTTTACCGTGTCGGGAGGGTTCCCTCCCTACGATGGCCCATTCCTTCAAACTGACGGCCCTGGTCCCCTGCCACCCGGATTGAGCTTTGTGAACGGCGTCATCGCCGGTACTCCAACGCAGCCGGGTACGACAACGCACGAAATATATGCCTATGACCAGTACGGGAACTTCGGAAACCGAATCTACACTCTGATCATCTACACGCGAGTCCAGATCACCAACGCCAGCCAGCCCACAGGTCAGCAGACCCAGGCGTACAGCGCACAACTTACAGCTTCAGGCGGAGTGCCCGGTTACACGTTCGCAGTCAGCGCCGGCCCGCTTCCCCCCGGCTTGTCGATGAATTCCGCCGGTTTGATCTCCGGGACTCCAACCTCCAGCGGCAGTTTCCCGGTGACATTCCGAGTGACGGACTCCGTCGGGCAGACCAACACCCGCCAGTACACGATCGCCATCCAA
This sequence comes from uncultured Candidatus Solibacter sp., assembly GCA_964558355.1. GTDB lineage: Bacteria > Acidobacteriota > Terriglobia > Bryobacterales > Bryobacteraceae > PNKE01. The sequence goes on along the minus strand of CAZLDN010000026.1, from coordinate 41,066 downwards.
CCGCCTCCGCTTGACTTCACGCCCACGACGCTGCTTGGCGCCACGGTCAACATCCCATTCACCGCGGTTTTCACGCCCACTGGTGGTACCGGCTATTATGTTTTCACTTTGATCGGTGGAAGCTTGGCCCCCGGTCTGATGCTTAGTTCGGCCGGCGTGGTGTCCGGGACGCCCACTTCGGCGGGAATGTCAGAATTCTCAGTCCTCCTGACTTCAGGGCAAGCCAGCACGGAGAGGTTGATTCAGTTAACAGTCCTCGTCCCGTCGCTGGTGATCAACACGACTACGCTGCCCGAAGGTGTGGTAGGACAGGCTTACAGCCAGCCGTTGTCGGCCACCGGCGGGATTCCGCCGTACACATTCTCGACCCCCCAGGGCGGGCTTCCTCCAGGCATTACTCTTGAACCTGCCGGAACCCTGTCCGGCACGCCCACCGCGAGCGGGACGTTCCAATTCTCCGTCTCGGTGGCCGATACCTCCGGCCTCCAGGCTTCAGCGCCACTCTCGCTGATCGTGGTCCAACCGCTCGATCTCGCACCGTCCGAACTTCCGGCGGGCGGGCTCTCCGCGCCCTACGACCTCCAGATGCAGCCATCTGGCGGAACGCCCCCCTACACGCTTACCCTAAGCGGCGATCTGCCTCCGGGAGTCGTCTTCCAGAACGGCGCTTTCAGCGGCACGCCAACCCGCCCCGGCATCTTCCAGATTGCGGTGACTCTCACCGATAACCGTGGGCGCCGCGTCGAGCGGCCGTATCGGATCGTGATCCGCTCGAATGTCGTGATCGTGACCACCAGCCCGCTGCCTCAGGGCACCGTGGGCGCGAACTATTCAACCTCCTTCGCCGCCACTGGTGACATTGCTCCTTCCCAGTGGTATTCCAACGGCGGTTTGCCTGGCGGTTTGGTTCTCAACGCCTCGACTGGTGTTCTCTCCGGTACTCCCACCACCGCCGGCAACTTCACCTTTGAAGTTGGCGTCTCGGATGTCACCGAGGCATCCGCCGTCAGGACGTTTACCGTCGCCATCGTGCTGCCGCCACTGCCGCCGCCTGTCTTTACTCAAATCGGCGCCACCGCAGGGCCGGGTGAGCAGCCTCGCTTCGGACTCCGCCTCAACCAAGCCTACCCGGCTCCGATTGACGGCATCGTCCGCCTCGGCTTCGCCCCCGACCGCTTCGGCGACGACCCGTCGGTGCTGTTCGCCAACGGCAGCCGCGCGATGCCGTTCACTATCCCGGCGGGCCAGCAGGACGCCAGCTTCGGCTCGGCCCTTAACGCTTTACAGACGGGGACCGTGGCCGGGACCATCACGCTGACCGCTTCAGTCTCCGTCCAAGGCATCGATGTCACTCCGGCGCCCGCGCCTCAACAGACGATTCGTATCGCGCCGGCGGCGCCCGTCGTCACGAGACTCGAACTCAACCGCGTCCCGGGCGGGTTCGAACTCGTCGTCACCGGCTACTCTACTCCACGCCAGTTGACTCAGGCCGTCGTCAAGTTGACGCCCACGTCCGGTTCGGCGCTCGCCACCAGCGAGTTCCCGGTCGCGCTGGAGAGTGTCTTCACCAGCTACTACGGCTCGTCGGCCTCGGCGCCATATGGCAGCCAGTTCCGGCTGGTGATCCCGTTCTATGTCCCGCAGGGACTCGCCGGGCTTGCCTCGGCTTCGGTCACGCTGACCAATTCGGTTGGTTCGTCATCGGCGGTCAGCGTGAATTTCTAAACGCAGGATCCGGTCAGGGCTTCGGCTCGTAGAAACTCAACGAGTTGTCGCCCTGGCTGAGAATCCGTACTCGGTTCAGAACGCCATACACGGCTCTTAAGTGGTGCGTGAACTTCGACGTGTGTTGCGCAATCACCAGCGGTCGTGGCGTCTCGCCCAGCCTCTGCAGGCATAGCTCATACTCCTGCTCGCGCGGATAGGGCGGATCCAGAAATACAATGTCGGCTTCGAATCCGGTGATCAGCGGAGCGGCGCTGCCCGCCTTTACTTCGCAGCGCCCCTCGATGCCCAATGTCCGGATGTTCTCGTCCAGGCACCTCAGCGCGGCGCGGCTCTTCTCGATGAAGATCGCGTGACGCGCCCCGCGGCTCAGCGCTTCGATCCCTACTGAACCGCATCCGGCGTAGGCGTCAAGAAAGACCGCGCCCCCGATCCGCGCCGTGAGGATGTTGAACAACGCTTCCCTCAGCCGGTCCGGAGTCGGCCGGACCGTCGCCCCAGGCGGCGTCTTCAACCGCCGGCTTCGAAACTCGCCACCGATCACTCGCATAAGAACAAGTTGGTTCCTCTCTTCACTAAGTTAGCCGACCAGCGCCAAGCCATAGCGCCGCTGCCAGTTCTCCCGGATGTAGCGCACGGCCTCCTCCAGCGTCCCCGGCGTTGGAGGCGACTCGACGAAACCCATCGCTTCGCTTCGCGCCAGTTCCAGAATTTCCTGGTCCCGCAGGATGTTGCCGATTCTGAAGGCGGGCAGCCCCGATTGCCGCGTTCCCAGGAACTCGCCCGGACCCCTCAGCCGCAGATCCATCTCCGAAATGTGGAACCCGTCAGTCGATTCCACCAGCGTCCGGATCCGTTCCCGCCCGTTTTCGTTCAGCTTGTCTGTCACCAGTACGCAGTAGCTTTGATCCGCCCCGCGGCCCACCCGGCCCCGCAACTGGTGGATCTGCGCCAGTCCAAACCTTTCGGCGTTTTCCACCACCATCACCGTCGCGTTCGCCACGTCCACACCCACTTCGATTACCGTCGTCGAAACCAGCACCTGCACGTCGCCGCGCACGAAGCCGTCCATGACCGCATCCCTTTCGGCCGGCTTCATCTTGCCGTGCAACAGACCCACGTTCAAGTCCGGAAAGACCTGTTTGGACAGCTCCTCATATGCGTTTTGCGCCGCCTTCACCGCCAGCGCCTCGGACTCCTCGATCGCCGGGTAGACAAAATAGGCCTGCCGTCCGGCGCGCACCTGCTTCAGCACGAAACTGTAGACCAGTTCCAGTTCCACCTTCGTCTTGTGGAACGTCTTGATCGCCTTGCGCCCCGGCGGCAACTCGTCGATCACCGAGACGTCGAGATCGCCGTAAATCGTCAGCGCCAGCGTACGCGGGATCGGCGTGGCGGTCATCACCAGCACGTCCGGCGTAACGCCCTTCTGCTGCAACGCCTTCCTTTGCATGACGCCAAAGCGGTGCTGCTCGTCGATGATCGCCAGGCCGAGTTTGTGGAACTCGACGTCTCCTTCGAGCAGCGCGTGCGTGCCCACGGCCACCTTGGCCAGGCCCGTCGCCAGCGCTCGCTTGGCGGCCTCTTTTTCCTTCTTGGACATCGAACCGAACAGCGGCGCGATCGGGTAGTTCAGTGGCGCCAGGATCCGGCTCAGGTTGGCGTAATGCTGGCTGGCGAGGATTTCGGTTGGGGCCAGAAGCGCCGCCTGGTAACCGTTTTCCACCGCGATCACGGCTGCCTGCGCCGCCACGATGGTTTTGCCGCTGCCCACGTCGCCTTGCAGCAACCGGCTCATCGGCGACGCCGACGCCATGTCCATGGCGATTTCCTTGAGCACCCGCTTCTGCGCCGGGGTCGGCTTGAACGGCAGCATTTTGAGGATCTGCTCGCGCACTCGATCGGTGAGCTGGAACGAAATACCGATCTCGATCTGAGCCTGCTTGCGCTTCAACGCCATCCCGGTTTCGAGCCAGAAGAACTCCTCGAAGATCATCCGGAATTGCGCCTGCGTGCGGAATGCGTTGAGCAGCCGCAGATCAGTCCCTGGGGAAGGGAAGTGAAGCTCTCGCAGCGCCTCCACGATGCCGGGCAGCTTAAGCTGCCGCAGGATGTGCAGCGGCATGGCGTCGTCGATCGAGTCCACGCGGTCGAGCAGGCGGCGAAGAATCGTCCGCATCGCCCGCGTGTTCACCTTGCCCGCCGCCTCATACACAGGCACGATGCGGCCCGTGTGCAGCGAGTCGTCGCCGTCGCCATCGTCGTCGCGCAGGATCTCGTGCTCGGGGTGCATCATCGCCAGCTCGCGCGAGTATGTATCGAACTCGACCTTGCCGTAGAGCGCCACCCGCACGCCTGGCTCAAGCACGTTCTTCAAATACGAGGCGTTGAACCACTTGCCCATGAGGCGCGCGCCTGACGAGTCGGTGAAGAACGCCTCGAACAGATTGAGTCTGTGCTGCCTCAATCGCGGCAGATGCACCGACCGCACCTCGGCCAGAACAGTCGCCATTTCGCCGGGTGCAAGCTCCGAGATCGGCTTCACATTCGACCGGTCTTCATAGCGGAAAGGCGCGTAGCTGAGCAGGTCCGCGGCAGTGCGAAGACCCTTCGCTTCCAGATGCGCGGCCCGTTGAGGGCCGACGCCTTTCAGATAGGTGACGGGAGTCGAGAGGTCCACCGCGGATTCTTCAGTGTACAATGCGGCCATGGCCTATTCGCGCTTTCTTCTCGTCCTCGCTCTCGCGCTCCCCTGCGCGGCGCAGCTGAAACTGGGTATCGTCGGCACCGACACGTCTCACGCGCCTGCCTTCGCTTCCGTACTGAACGACCCATCCAACCCCAACCACATCCCCGGCGCGCGCATCGTAGCCGCCTACAAAGGGGGCAGCGCCGATCTCGAGTCATCGGCCACTCGCGTCGACAAGTACGCCGAGGAACTCAAAACCAAGTACGGCGTCGAAATCGTTCCCGACATCGCCACGCTGCTCACCAAGGTTGACGCCGTGTTGCTGGAGAGCGTCGACGGCCGGCCCCACCTCGCCCAATTCCGCGAGATCGCCAAGGGCGGCAAACCTGTCTTTATCGACAAGCCGCTGTCCTCCACCCTGAGGGACGCCCGCGAAATCGCCCGCGTCGCGAAGCAGATGAACGTGAAATGGTTCTCGTCCTCCTCGCTCCGCTTCGGTCCGGGCATCGACGCACTGAAACAACCCGGACTGAAGGGCGTCATCGCTTGGGGGCCTGGGCCGACCGAGCCGCATCACGAACTCGAACTCACCTGGTACGGCATCCACACCGTCGAGATCCTTTACACCCTCATGGGCACGGGATGCGAGCAAGTGACCATGACGTCGAGCGAGAATTCCGATGTCGTCACCGGCCGCTGGAAAGACGGCCGCCTCGGTACCATCCGCGTCAACCGCCCCTATTCCGATTTCGGCGCGGCGGTCATCACCCCCAAGACCATCCTCACCAAAACCGGCAAGGAGTTCTCTTCCGGCTATACCGGCCTACTTAAGGAGATCGTCAAGTTCTTCCAGACCGGCGTTTCGCCTATCCCCGAATCCGAAACATTGGAGATGTTCGAGTTCATGGAAGCCGCCCGCCAGAGCAAACTGAAGGGTGGCGCGCCCGTCGCAATTCGGTAGTCGGATGGAGTGCCCATGGGCCGCCAGCCCACAAAATGACTGAAAACGACGCCATCCCCCGGAACCGCGAACGCAGAGAGCG
>CAZLDN010000026.1:0-35509 GCA_964558355.1 uncultured Candidatus Solibacter sp. | reverse complement strand
GGTTCTGATCTTCAATCTCAACTGCGCGGTAGACCTGCTCTCTGCGTTCGCAGCCCCATGCACGCGCAGGCCGCGAACGAAGTCAAAAACGCGCGGCGCGCGTCATGAGGACCACGAGGCGCTGGCCGATAGCTTCGTTGAAAACACAGGAGTTACGGATACGCCTCATGGAGAGAGAGCGGGTTCTGATCTTCAATCTCAACTGCGCGGTAGACCTGCTCTCTGCGTTCGCAGCCTCATGCACGCGCAGGCCGCGAACGAAGAGAGCGGGTTCCCATCGCCACTCTCAGGGGAGCGGAATTGACCCAAGAGTGCTGATACAATCGGGACATCTATGTCTTTAGAGAACGTCAACGACCGCAGTGTTCTCGTCACCAGCGTGGATTACGTTTTCAACTGGGCGCGCAAAAGCTCGGTCTGGCCGCTTACTTTCGGCCTGGCCTGCTGCGCCATCGAGATGATCGCCGCCTCGGCCGCGCGGTTCGACATCGCGCGGTTCGGCAGCGAAGTCTTCCGCCCCAGTCCGCGCCAGTCCGACCTCATGATTGTCGCCGGCACGGTGACGCTCAAGATGGCGCCTGTGCTCAAGCGCATCTATGAGCAGATGCCCGAACCGAAATGGGTGATGGCCATGGGTGCCTGTTCCAGTGTCGGCGGGCCGTTCAATACGTACGCCACGCTGCAGGGCGTCGACAAGATCGTCCCCGTTGACGTCTATGTGACCGGCTGCCCGCCCCGGCCCGAGAATCTTTTCTACGGCCTGTTGAAGCTTCAGGAAAAGATCGACACGATGAGCCTGGTTGAACGTCCGACCGAGGTCCATCTTGAAGAGTCGATGCTTGAAGACTTCAAGAGCCGCGTCATGATCGCGCAGACCAAGAACCCTGCCGCGTGACACTCCGCCGCTCGCCGGACGGTCTCTGGCACTCGCCGCTTCTGAAGAGCCAGTTATGGCTTGACCACGCCTTCGGCACGGCCGCGTCTCAGCCGGCGGCTGGTTTCCTGGTCCTGCATCAAGTCCATGGAACCAGATTGGTCGATGCGTCAGAGTGGCAACCGCATTGCTCCGCCGATGCTCTTGCAGCGTCCAGTCCTGGCATCCGCATCGCCGTCAAGACCGCCGATTGCGTCCCGATCCTGATCGCCGATCCCGTGAAGCGTGTCGTCGCGGCAGTCCATGCCGGTTGGCGCGGGACCGCCGACGGCATTGCCGCGGCCTCGGTCGCTGCCCTCACGGAACGCTACGGTTGCCGTCCGGAAGACCTGCTGGCCGCCTTTGGCCCTTCCATCGGACCTTGTTGCTTCGAAGTTGGTCCCGATGTCGCCCCGCGTTTCTCGAACCTCTTCCCTGAGCGCGACGACCTCCACCAACGGACGAAAATCGACCTCCGCGAGGCCAACCGCCGGCTGCTCCTGCAGGCTGGCTTGATCGAGACCAGTATCTCTTCCAAGGCTCCCTGCACCTGCTGCGGAGGCCCTGAATTCCATTCATGGCGGCGCGACCGTGCGCCAGGCAAGCGCATGTTCGCTGTAGTCGAGATCCGGTAGCGCCGCCGCACCGGGCACAAAAAAACCGGTCCGGGTGGTTAACCCGGACCGGTGTAACTCGCCGTGAACTAGCTGAGACTTACTTGGTCTTCCACCAAATCCCGTCTTTGCCGTAGTAGGTCTTCAGCCAATTCGCCACCGCCACGTCGGACGCCTCGGTCCAGTTCGTCAGCGACGTATCGGCCGGTTGGCCGAACAACTGAGCGATTCCGCGATGGCACCGGACTGCGCAGGAATTGGGCATGCCGCCCTGGGCCTGATACTGGAGCGTCTTTTCGGCCGGCACCACCTCAAACGTGTGCGAATGCATGTCGTAGGCGTCGCCGCTGGCGGCCATCTTCGCCATATGGCACTCCGTGCAGCGGCTCAAGCCCACTTCGCCGTCGGGAGCGAAGCTGTGGCGCGTGTGTGCAGTCACCACCGAGGCGATTAGAGTCTCATTGGCCTTCGGATCGACAATCATCGCCCGTTTCAGCTTGTCGAACGGCCCGAAGCCCGCATGACAAGCTAAACAGAGCGTGTTGTCGTCGGTGGCCGTCGGGATTTTCAGCGTGGCCCCTCCCTCGGTCACGGTCATCGTCGTACGAATGTGCTTCTTGGTCGCTACGTGGACGTCATGGCACTCCGTGCAGGTCACCTTGTGGTAGGCATACTCCCACTTGGACGACTTCATCATGTCCTGCAACTGCTGGTGATGCTGTCTGGACGTCTTGCCATCGGGCCACAAGCCCGGTTTGTCGATCCAGTACTTGCCGTACAGGTCCCCCCCCATTTCCTCCCCAAAGTCCTTCCCATCCAGTGACAGTGGATACTCGTGCTTGCCACTCATGCTGGTACCGCGCGAGTGGCATGAGCCGCAAAGCTCATTCTGCTGTTTCGCTGTGAAATCCTTCTCCGGCTTCACGATGAACTTCTTGTTGCCGTAGTTCATCACATGCTTCAAGCCAGCGCCATGGCAGCGTTCGCAGCCGATGTTGAGCAACTGGGGATCTCCCACGCCGTTCAAATCGAGGTAGTGGTTGTCGCCATCCTTCACATAGATCGCAGTGGCTGTGGTGGATACCCATTCACCATTGACGTCCTGCTTCACCGAGAAGACCGTCGAGTGGCATCCCACGCATCCGAGGTTGAATGACTTGCCCGTCTTGGCCGCCACTGCCGCCGTCATCGGACCTTTGATCTTCGGGGTCAGGTCGGCGTTCCACCAGTAGTTGTCCGAATACAGAACGTAGCTCTTGCTGGTTTCGTTGAACTGGACCGGGCTGTAATAGTAGTCCGCGCTGTAGCCGGTGGCCGTGTTGGTGACCGGGAACCGCAGGACGTAGCGCTGCTTGTAGTCACCCGTCCCGCCGTGCACGAAGCCCACCAGGAACTCCACTCCGGCGATGGTGACGGTGTATCCCTTGCCTGTCCGGTAGCCAAGAACGGGTGCGTTCGGCTTGTACTTGTTGAAAGCGCTGTTGATCTGGTTGAAGTCGATCCCCTGCTTGAAGTCGTCAACGCCATTCCTGTCGTAGTCGGCGATGATACCGTCCTTCACCTTCATTGAATTGACGTCGTCCCAGGTATGTTTCAGGCCCTTGGCGTGAAGTGTCTCGCGGTACGATGCCTTGTCCTTGTGGCATGCGATACAGACCTCGGAACCGAGGTAGGTGGGCTTGGCCGACGCCGCCTCGCGGCTGTGCGTCTCATATACCTTGCGGACGATGTCGCCCATCGCCTCGCGGTCGAACCTTCCACTCGGCGGCGTGGCGAATGCCGCGGCAGACAGAATCGCGACGCCCAACCCCAGCCTGAGCCACCGGGTTTGTATTCGTTCTAGCATGATGAAGTAGTCCTCCCGATATGATCCGGGTCTACAGACCCATTAGTATTAAATAGGAGTCGGAGCAAAAAATCAACATATGTCGGTGAATTTAATCTGAAATCGTGCACCCTGGATGGACGATCCTCTCTTTCGCTGAACTCGTTCAGAAGGTCCCTCAGCTTCAGATGGCTTCGAGGTCGCACTATCTTATGGCAAACAAGAGCTTTCTGTTAGTCGGGGGTGGTGCCGTCGGACTCGCCACTGCCTGGCGGATCCTCCAGCGCTGGCCCGGCGCTGCCCTCACACTGCTCGAGAAGGAGCCGGGCGTCTGCCGCCACCAGACGGGCAACAACAGCGGAGTCCTGCACTGTGGACTCGCTTACCGCCCAGGGACCGAAAAGGCGCGTCTGGCCGTGCGCGGCATCCGGCAGATCACCGAGTTCTGCATGGAAAACGGCGTGAAGCACGAGATCTGCGGCAAACTCGTCGTTGCGACCAAGGATGACCAGGTGCCCCGCCTCCACGACCTGAAGGAACGCGGCACGGCGAACGGCCTCCACGGGCTTGAGATTCTGGACCCCGCAGGGATGCGGGAGATTGAACCGCATGTCGCGGGGGTGGCGGGCTTGAGCGTTCCGGAAGAGGGAATCGTCGACTACGCGGGCTTCTGCGATGCGCTGGTGCGGCTGATCGAGGCGGCCGGAGGGCACGTGGTTGTCTCGGCGGGCGTGAGCGGGCTGCGGCAGGTCGATGGCGGCTGGGTGGCCAGGACGGAAGAGGGCGAATTCCGGGCGTCGTTCCTGGTGACCTGCGCCGGACTCCATGCTGACCGCGTCGCGCGGATGGCGGGCGAGCGTCCTGACGTCCAGATCGTCCCGTTCCGCGGTGACTATTTCAAGTTGAATCCAGAGGGCGAGAAGCTGGTCAGGAATCTGATCTATCCGGTCGGCGACAAGCGTTTTCCATTTCTCGGCGTCCACCTGACCCGGCTGGCGCGGGGAGGGATCGAGGCGGGCCCGAATGCGGTCCTGGCCTTGAAGCGGGAGGGCTACGGCAAGACTGATTTCGATTGGGACGACGCCGCCGAGGCGGTCACGTTTCCAGGGCTGTGGCGGTTCGCCGGACGGCATCTGAAGATGTGCACGAACGAACTGCGCCGCGCGTTTAGCAAACGGCTGTTCTGCGAGTCGCTCCAGACGCTCGTCCCCGAAATCCAGGAGAGTCATCTGATGCCGGGCGGGTCGGGAGTGAGGGCGCAGGCGATGCGCCGTGATGGGCAACTGGTCGAGGATTTCGACATCATCCAACGAGCCAGCGCCATTCACGTCCTGAACGCGCCAAGCCCCGCGGCGACGGCCAGCCTGGCCATCGGCGAAAAGATAGCCGGGATGATCGAATAGGCGGGCGTTACGCCCAGGACCTGCGAGACATCACTTCTGCGGATCGGGTGCGGCCGTTTTGCTTTCAGCCGAGAGTGCGGGGTCGGCGCTGCGGATGTGGACTTACGGTGCCAAAGCTGCGGGCGGTGTCTGCCCGCTGCTTTGCGCCACTATGCGTTCAAACGCCTGCGCTCGGCCCAATTGTTTCTTGACCTCGCCAGCCAGATTTTGAATTGGCGCGTCGTTGTAGTCGGCGTCAATCCGAAGTGCATGCATGCGCAGTCCTTCGACGCCCAGTTGCCTGATCGTCGGGTTTGTCTGCCTCTGGCACCAAGCCCAAAGCTTCTTGTGCAGACTCGGAGGCGCTTCGCTGAAGTTCAGCGCCCGGGCTCTCGTCAAACCAAGATTGTAGACGTAGTAATACGTGCGTCCAAGGCAAGTTCGCTGAACACCCTCGCGCGGATCATCGCGCAACTCGTGCGCTAAGACAAGAAACTCCCGCCAGTCAAACGACATCCTGAATCTCGTAGTCAAACACGAGTGTGCCGCCCGAACGGTGGCAATTGTTTAACCACCAGTCGGCGTCAAAGGAACGTAGCGCGCGTTCCGAGTCGTCGCCAAGACTCGCGGGCAACTGCACGGCAACCTTGATAAAGCTGTCGTCGTCGGAAACCTGTATCCGTAGCTGAATGATGCGGCCTTCTCCAAAAGCATTCTGTAGCGGCCCTACGGCCTCGATTAGAAGCGCGTACAGCGCCGGTTCTTCCTCAAGAAGCCCGATTACGAGGCGGTTGCTGCCAAGGATCGTATAGTGCTGCTGGAGGGAGCGCAACTGCAGCGTGACATCTTGCCTCGATCGCCCTTGGTCGTAATGGAAGCTCTGGAGAGAGGGGTTTCTGCCAAAGTTACGTGCCGCGAGAATGTCATTGGCCGGTTGCTGGCGTTCGTACCACTCTGTCTTTTGAACTGGATACGGCAGCGGGGGGAAGCTAGTCTGCTGCACGTCGAATGAACTAAGCATTGACGGCCTCCTCGACACCGAGAATTTCAAAGACTGTGTTCTGGTCGCTGCGGACCTTGGCCAGAATCTCCGGCAGCGGGGGATGGCCCACGAATTCCGAAGTAAGGCGCAGGAAAATTCCGTTGGCAAAAGCGACCGAGAAATCAAGCAACACATTGCCGTCGGCCCATTTCAGATGATTCCCGAACGTTTGGGCGTTACGCTCCGTCAGGAGCTTCTTGAACGGCTCGGGCACGAAAGGCGCCAGTACCTCCTCGCGCGTCTTGGCCAAGGGCTGCATATGCATCGCTATCGTGAGCATGCACGTTTTGATCTTCGCGCCGCTAGCCTCCAGCAGGGCGCTTTCAGCGGCGACCAATACTTCGGTGTCCTCATCTGCTGTGACCCAAGAGGACTCTCCTTTGGCAAACCTGTATTCCTCGGCTCCAAATTGGAAGCTGATCCTGCGATCAGGAATCCTGAATACCACCTTGTGGTCGGCGAGCCTTCCGCTTGTGTCAACCTCAGTGTCTGCGAGCCGGAGGTTGAAGGGCAACAGCGACACCAGGACCGATTCATAGACCCTCTGCATATCGCTGGCGACCAAACCGACATAGGGCCGGTCGAACCTCGCCTGGTATTCAGCGCTTGCCATTGGGATTTTGACCAGATCCGGCATCGTTCATTCACTCCCACTCCATTGTCGTCTCAACCCTGCTCACAGGGCAAGATGTTCCGGCATCGGCCAAGGCCTCAGCAACCACCACCATATAGGACGGACGTGTCGCAGTGAATCCATGAAGCTTTGCCAGAAATTGGAAAACCGGCAACTGGATTGGGCGCAGGCGATGCGCCGCGACGGGCAACTGGTCGAGGATTTCGACATCATCCAGCGTGCCAGCGCCATCCACGTCCTGAATGCGCCAAGTCCCGCGGCAACGGCCAGCCTGGCCATCGGCGAGCAGATCGCCGGGATGATCGAATAGGCTGGCTGCGAACAATCGCCGCCGCCTGGGCTTGCCGATGGCGATTCCGTGCTAACCTGCCCAGATACCAGTTTTGTCCAGGTCAACCTGATTCTGGGTTTGGCTGTACGCCGCCGGTTGAGAAGGGCAACTGGAACCCCAACGCGGGACAGAGAGGAAAAGGGAGAGCCATGGGCAACCGACCGACCAGCGTGAACGAGTACGACGCGATCGCCAAGACCATCCAACATTACATCAATGGCGCCAGGTCAGGGCGAGGCGCGGACATGAAACCTGCGTTCCACCAGGACGCGACGATCTTCGGCTATGTGGGCGACGACCTGTTTGCCGGCCCCATTCAACAGCTCTTTGATTGGAATGACCAGAATGGGCCGGCGACGGAGCTCGAAATCCGATTGGCCAGTGTCGACGTCTTCGATTCAGTCGCCGCGGTCCGGCTGGAAATGGACAACTGGACCGGGCACCGGTTCACAGACATCATGACGCTGCTCAAGATAGACGGCGAATGGAAGATCATGAACAAGGTCTTCCACCTGCACCCCTGAACGCCGCAACCGCCTTAAACGTGGGCAGGTCTCCGGCCTGAGTGCTTCGGCTTCGGATGGTCTTCGGCGATGCCGGACAGCGCGACAGGCGCGCGGTCGGGGAACTCCGCGACCAGCGACAGGCTTCCGCCCATCGCCTCGATGGTCTTGCGCAGCGTGGATAGCAGCAGATCGCTTCGCTGTTCCAGGCGCGAGACGCTGTCCTGAGTCATCCCGAGCTTCTGCGCCATCTTGACCTGTGTGAGCTTGCGCGCGCGGCGCAGTTCGCGCAAGGTCATCTCCTCGGCAATCAACTCAGCGGCGCGGGCCTCGACCTTCTTGCGTTGGGCGGGGCTCAGCTTCTTGATGATGTCGTCTACGTTCGTGGCCATGATTGCTTCCTTGTCTTCTTCAGCCGGGCCAGGTGGGCGTCGAAACGGTCATCGGCCTTGCGGATCAGATCGCGATAGAACCGCTTTTCGCTGACGCCCGACTTATTCCCCGCCACCAGTAGAATCGCCTTGCGCTTCGTGTCGAAGGCGAAGGCAACTCTCCACTCGCCATCCGCCGCGCCGAAGCGCAACTCTTTCATGTTCGAGTGGCGGGACCCGTTCAGCGTGTCGACGCGAGGCCGGCCCAATTGCGGTCCGAATTGCTGAAGGAACCGCGCCAACGCCAGAATCTCTGTCCGCACGTCCTCGTGCAGCGCGTCGAACTCCGGATCGAACTCGTCGCCGATTTCGACATCCCATGCCACGGTCCTAATATGTCATACACTCCATATGTAGTCAAGGCCATATTCAAGACGTTCCACAAACATCGGGCGGAGAGGAGCGCGCCGGTGCAGGACGAGCCACTTCGTCGCCAATCTGTTACTCTACGGGGCGGCAGCCGTTCACGTATGAAACTTCGCCGGATACTGGAAAAACGACAATTGGAATGGGCTCAGGCCCGCGGGATCGAGACTCGGTGCGACGAGCAGACCGGCGTGCCTCTGCTCCAGGTGGTCAATCTCGACGACAACTTCCGCGTCCCGCTGCCCGACGACGCCAGGACGCAGCTCATGCGCGGCTCGGGCGGCGAACTGAATCCGCCGGACTGCGCCACGGGCCATGTCTATTCGCTCGCATCGTCGATGGCGCTCTGCCTGAACTTCATGGAAGCCTGGCACGGTTGGGGTGTCGAAAAACTGGCGCAGGCATTGGGCTTCGACGAGGACCGCAAGTTGCGGACGTGGTACGACGTGCGCGTGCCGCTGACGGCGAAGCGGATGGAAGCGCCGTCGATGGACGCCATGCTGGTCTCGGACAAGGGCGACGGCTTCATGTTCGCCATCGAAGCCAAGTTCTGCGAAGCCTACGATGGCAAACCGCGGCCGGGACTGACGCGCGCCTACGCCGACCGCAAGGATCTGCTGGAAGGCTGGCCCCGCATGCAGCGTCTGGCACGGACCCTCGACGGACGCAGCGAAGAGGCCCCGCGATGGATCCATGCGTCGCAAGCGATCCGGCAGTTGATGGTCCTCAAGAAGAACTTCGGGCGCTCGAATTTCGCCTTGATGCATCTCTGGTATGACGTGGACGACAGGGACGCTCGTGCCTACCAGGCTGAACTTGACGACCTCGCGTTGAAGGCCCGTCAGGACGGCATCGCGTTTCTTGCGCGAAGCTGGCAGCAGGTCTTCAAGCTTGTTTCGGACATGGAGACGCCCGAGGGCTGGCGGGAGTATATGGACTCGCGCTATGGGTTGTCGAAGGTAACACGGCCAGAGTGACATCTCAATTGGCTTGGCGGCCGCTGCATGTTCGGCTAATATGTGAGCAAGCCGGAGTGGCTTCGCGGATTCGATCTCGCAGCGGCTCAGCAATACACAGCGAGGACATGCCGAGCTAGGTACTCACTTGCGTGCGAGGCATCCGAAGCCGAGGCAAACCGGCATCGAAGGAGGAGGAAATGCCAGACGCGAATTACACCGTTCCGGGTTTGATGGTTCCCGTCCGTCAACCCAGCCCCATGAGCTGTTGGGCCGCAATGTACACCATGATGTACTCGTGGAGGAGGCAGCAGTCCATCGCGATCACGGACGCAGTAGCTCAACTCGGACCGAGATACGCGGACACCTATCGGCGCGATACCGGGCTGCCCATCGAGGAGAACCGGAACCTGGCGCGTGCCGCCGGAATGCGCGCGGAGGCGCTGCAGAACCTGACCATTGAAGGATGGGTAGGAATGCTGCGCAGGCACGGCCTGCTGTGGACAAGTTATGGGTGGCAGCAATTCGACGCGACCGGTCTCGTGGAAACCCGAGCTGGCCGTCACATTATCATCATCTACGGAATGGCGGGCGATGGCAGCGTGGCAGGCACAAGAGTCAAGTACATCGATCCGTCGGACGGGCAGTTCCACGAGATGACATTTGCCAGGTTCTTGGGGCAACACGAAACCGGTTTCACCCTGCGGCCGTTGACGGACGCACAGTTGAGCCAGTTTTCGCAGATCATGCACTATTGATGGGCTTGAGTTTGGGGGCCGCGAGAGCTGGGACGTGCGCCTGCGCGGTGTATCGAGCCTGTCGCGGCTCACTGTGTTGTCCCGAAGTGAGATGTCCCGAAGTGAGATTGCGGCTCAGTCCAGCCTCGTGTAGGATGTTCTGCGGGGCTCACCCCGATGAAACGGCGCGACCGTATGATCACCGGCGCGCTTTCCGCCTCCGGGCTTTACGCGGAGAGCGAACCGAAAGTGCAGTCCAACAATCCAGTCAAGCTCAAGTACAAAGTGCATGCCGGGCGATTCGCCGTCTGCCGGTTTGCTCCGAGTGAACCCGTACCGAAGTGGTTGAAGCCGGACGGCTGGTGGTCGGTAACCCGAACCTCGGTCGAGTTGTCCGTCGTCTGTGAGGAGTCGATTGTCCCTGAGGGCGTCAAGCGGCAGGCCGGTTGGCGGCGGATCGAGTTGGCTGGTCCTTTTGACTTCGCGTTGACGGGCATTCTGGCGAGCATTCTGAACCCGCTGGCCGAGGCGCGTGTGCCCATTTTTGCGCTTTCCACGTTCGACACCGATTGGGTGCTGATCCCCGGCGAACACATGGAGAAAGCCAAGCAGGCGCTCATCGGTGCGGGTCATAATGAGATTTGATCCCCCAGGCGAAACAGTGGCTGAGCGAAGCGCGGCGCATTGCCGTGCTGACCGGCGCCGGCATTTCGGCTGAGAGCGGCGTGCCGACATTCCGCGGCCCCGAGGGGCTTTGGCGGACGTTCAAGCCCGAGGAACTGGCGACGCCGCAGGCGTTTTTCCGCGACCCGAAACTGGTTTGGGAGTGGTATGACTGGCGGCGCGCCCTGATCTCGAAAGTGGAGCCGAACGCCGGCCACATCGCCCTGGCGGCGCTCGAAGACCGCACGCCGGAGTTCACGCTGATCACGCAAAACGTGGACGGATTGCATGAACGCGCCGGCAGCAAACGCGTTCTGCGGCTGCATGGCAGCATCTGGCGTGTACGGTGCGTGGACTGCGGCGCGGAGACGACCGACGACCGTGTGCCGTTGCCTGTATTGCCTCCGCGATGCGGCTGCGGCGAACTGGTGCGGCCGGGCGTGGTCTGGTTCGGCGAGCCGTTGCCGAGGAAGGAATGGTCGGCGGCCGAACGCGCGGTGACTGAATGCGACCTGCTGCTGGTGATCGGAACCAGCGCTCAGGTCTATCCGGCGGCGTCGCTGATCCCGATGGCGGCGCAAGCCAAGGCCCGAGTGATTGAAATTAACCCTGAAGATACCCCGTTGAGCGGTGTGACCGATTTTTCGCTGCGGGGCAAGGCGGGCGAGATCCTGCCACAACTCATCTCATGAAAATCGCATACTTTGACGCTTTTTCCGGCATCGCCGGCGATATGACCGTGGCTGCGCTGATCGACGCGGGCGCCGACGAGCAGGCTCTCATCCGGGGGCTGGACTCCCTTGGCACGGGCGCCCGGTTCAGGACCGAGCGCGTGAAGATGAAGGGCATCATGTCGACCCGTTTCACGGTCGAGCATGAAGATCAGAAGAAACACCGGCACCTGCCGCATATCGTCAAGATGATCGAGGCGGCCGACTTGCCGGAGCGCGCCAAACGCAATGCGATCCGCGTGTTTGAAGTGTTGGGCGAGGCCGAAGCGTCGGTGCATGGAACGTCGATCGAGAAGGTCCACTTCCATGAAGTGGGCGCGGTGGATTCGATCTGCGACATCGTGGGCGCCTGCCTGGGTCTGGATCTGCTCGGCATCGACGAAGTGTATTGCTCGGCGATCAACACGGGTTCGGGCACGGTGGAAGCCGACCATGGCGTGATGCCCGTTCCTGCGCCGGCGACGGCGTTGCTACTCAAGGGCAAGCCGGTGTTTGCCAGGGGGCCGGAGACGGAATTGACCACCCCGACGGGCGCGGCGCTGATGGCGGCGCTCGCCCAGGGTTTCGGGCCGATGCCGGCAATGACGATCCAGACGGCGGGCTTTGGCGCGGGGACGAAGGAATTCACGAGCCACGCAAACGTTGTGCGGGTGCTGATCGGCGAAGCGACCAAGGCCAGCGAATCGGTGACCGTGTCGGTGATCGAAGCCAATGTGGACGACTCGACGCCAGAGGTGATGGGTTACGCGATGGAGCGGCTGTTGGCCGAAGGCGCGCTGGACGTGACGTTTCAACCTGTCTACATGAAGAAGCAGCGGCCCGGCGTGCTGGTTCAGGTGATCGCGAAACCTGAAGACCGCGAGCGGCTGTGCGGGATCCTCATGAGGGAAACTTCGACGCTTGGCGTGCGCTGGACGGCGGCGGAACGCATCGTCGCTCAGCGAAGCTGGGTGGAAGTGGAGACGGGCCACGGGCGGGTGAAAGTGAAGATCGCCGCTGGGTCCGCCAAGCCCGAGTATGAAGACTGCCGCGCGCTGGCCGCCGAGACGGGCTTGCCATTGAAAGAGATCATGTCGGCCGCACTGGCGGCGTACAAGAAAGACCGGTCATGAGCAAGAAGTATTACCTGACGACGCCGATTTACTATGTCAACTCGGCCCCGCATCTGGGCACCGCCTATTCGACGCTGGTGGCCGATTCGATACGCCGCTACCGTTCGATGTCGGGCTACGATGCGCTGCTCGTGACGGGTTCTGACGAGCACGGCCAGAATGTCGAACGGGCGGCCAAGAAAGTCGGGCTGCCGCCGATCGACTACGCCACGCGAGTCGCCGACGAGTTCCGTGCGCAGTGGGACAAGTTCAATATCGACTACCGCTTCATCCGCACGTCGAGCGAGAAGCACCGCGCCGTGGTCCAGGAACTGTTCAGGCGCTGCATCGAGAATGGCTACATCCATAAGGGTTCGTACACGGGCCAATACTGCTTCAGTTGCGAACTCTATGTGAACGAAGCGAGCGTTGGCGACCCGTGCCCGGACTGCGGCCGTGTGACCGAGCCGGTGACGGAAGAGAACTACTTCTTCAAGTTGTCGGCCTTCCAGGACCGGCTGCTCGAGCATTACGAAAAGCACCCGGATTTCGTCCTGCCCGAGACGCGGCTGAACGAGATCGTTTCATTCGTCAAGGGCGGGTTGAACGACCTGTCGATCACGCGCACGACGATCAAATGGGGCATCCCGGTCCCAGTGGAAGGCAACCACGTTTTCTATGTCTGGTTCGACGCGCTGACCAGCTACATGAGCGCCGTCGATGGCGACCATTACTGGCCCGCCGACGTTCATCTGATCGGCAAGGACATCCTGCGTTTCCACGCCATCTACTGGCCGGCGTTCCTGATGGCGGGCGGCTACGATCTGCCGAAAAAGATCATGGCGCATGGCTGGATTCTGAAGGACAACTCGAAGATGTCGAAGTCGCGCGGCAACGTCGTGCGGCCGGAACCCTTGCGGCAGGTTGTCGGGACCGACACGATGCGCTATTTCCTGATGCGCGAGATCCCGTTCGGTCAGGACGGCAGCTTCAGCTATGACGCGCTGGTAGGGAGGGCGAATTCGGATCTGGCCAACGGGCTGGGCAATTTGACGTCGCGCACGCTGACGATGATCCGCCAGTACCGCGGCGGCCTCGTGCCGGCGTCGCAGGGCATCGCGGAGATCGCGGAAGAGGCGCGCCAGACCGTGGCGGGCTATCGCGACAACTTCGAGAAGTTCCAATTCCATAGGGCGCTGGAACAGCTCTGGTCGCTGATCGGGACCGTGGACCGGGCGATCGTCCAATACCAGCCGTGGGTGCTGGCGAAGAAGCAGGACGCCGAGTCGCAGGCCAAGCTGGACGGGATTCTTTATACCTCGGCTGAAGTGGTCAGGCTGGCCGCGGCGCTGCTGGCGCCGGTGATGCCGGACGCGTCGGCCAAGATCTGGCGGATGCTGGGCATGACGGGCGAGTTGATGGCAGTCCGTCTGGACGAGTTGGATTGGGGGCAACTGGCGTCGGGGCAGCCGATTGGCGAAGTGGAAGCGGTTTTTCCCAGGATCGATGCGGCGAAGGCAGTGGAAAGGATGCACGAATTGGACGAACAGGAAGTGGCCCGGCTGGATCTGCTGATGGGCAGGACCACGCCTCCGGCCGCGGAAGAGAAGAAGGAAGAATGGAAAGCGCCCGAGGGCGTCCCGCCGCTCGCGCCGGTGATCACGATCGACGACTTCGTGAAGGTCGATTTGCGCGTCGCGCTGGTGCTGGCGGCAGAGCGCGTCGAAGGCGCCGACAAGCTGCTCAAGCTGACCATCGACGTGGCGGAGAAGGAGCCGAGGACGCTGGTTGCGGGGATTGCGAAAGCGTATGAGCCGGAACAACTGGTGGGCCGGAAGGTGGTCATCGTGGCGAATTTGCAGCCCCGCAAGCTGCGCGGCATCGAAAGCAATGGGATGATCGTGGCGGCATCGCTTGAGGGCGGCTCGCCCGTTTTGGCCGCGTTCATCGAGGACATCCCGGTTGGCGCCCGCCTGAAATGACGCTTGTTGACACACACTGCCACCTCGACGGCAAGACGTTCGAGCAGGATCGTGACGCCGTAATCGCGCGGGCTCGCGAAGCTGGCGTCGGGACGATGGTGGCGATCGGCTCGGGCGACGGTCCGCCTGATCTTGAAGCGGGCATCCGCCTGGCTGACGCCTATCCGTTCATCTTTGCGACCGTGGGCGTCCACCCGCATGACGCGTCGAAGGTGGATGACGCGGCGTGGGCGAATCTCATCGCGCTGACAGCACACCCCAAGGTGATCGCGGTGGGCGAGATCGGGTTGGACTACCACTACAATTTCTCGCCGCCGGAGACGCAGCGCGAGGTCTTCGCGCGCCAGTTGGCGATCGCCCGCGGCGCCGGGTTGCCGGTCGTCATTCACACGCGCGAAGCGTGGGACGGCACGTTCGCGATGCTCGAAAACCACTGGCCCGCCGATGGGCCTGGCGGCATCATGCACTGTTTTTCGGGCGGCCCGGCGGAGGCGGAACGGTCGCTGGCGCTGGGTTTCCATATCAGCTTCAGCGGGATCGTGACGTATCCGAAGGCGGTCGAGGTCCAGGAAGCGGCGAGGATTGTCCCGCTCGACAGGCTGCTTGTCGAGACCGACGCGCCGTATCTGGCGCCCGCGCCCTACCGTGGAAAGCGCAATGAACCGGCCTTCGTGGTCGAGACGGCGAAGCGGTTGGCGGAGCTGCGGGGTGAGAGTTTCGAGGCGCTCGCCAGTGCGACCACGAAGAACTGGAGGCGGCTATGTTTGCCAGCGGCAAAGGTCAACGGTTAAACTGGGCACAGCCAATGGCTTCAGGCAAGCTGGGCCAAGCCCTGACAGCACGCGAAATCTTCAACCTCGTCTCTTCCGATCTTGAGATGGTTG
Source organism: uncultured Candidatus Solibacter sp. (assembly GCA_964558355.1). Classification (GTDB taxonomy): domain Bacteria; phylum Acidobacteriota; class Terriglobia; order Bryobacterales; family Bryobacteraceae; genus PNKE01. The sequence continues at coordinate 20,424 of CAZLDN010000026.1, read as the reverse complement.
AAGCGGAACTGCGTCTCCAGTCGGCCGGCAGCGTCGAGGCGGTCGCTCAGATCGCGCAATACCTCCAAGGCAATGGCGGTAAACGGCTCAGGCCGATTCTGCTGCTGGTCACATGCAGGCTCTTTCAGGCGCCGTCAGCCGACGCCATCCGCCTGGCGGCCGTCGTTGAGTTGATCCACACGGCCACGCTGGTCCACGACGACGTGATCGACGAAGCGCGCACGCGCCGCGGCAAACCGTCGGCGAACGTGGTTTGGGGCAACCACACTTCGGTCCTGGCAGGCGACTGGCTCTATATGCAGGCCTTTCAGATCGCCCTGCGGCAGCGCAGTTTCGAGGTTCTCGACCTGCTGATCACCCTGACGCAGATGATGGTCGACGGCGAACTCCTGCAGCTCGAGCGTCTGGGACGCATCGACATCAGCGAACCGGATTCGATGGAGCTGATCGACCGCAAGACGGCCAGCCTGTTTTCGGCCTGCACCCGCCTGGGCGGCGTGGCCGGCGGGGCGACAACGCGCGACGTCGAACTGCTGGGCGAGTTCGGCTGGAACCTGGGCATGGCATTTCAGTTGGTGGACGACATCCTGGACTTCACCAGCCGCGAGTCGGTGTTGGGCAAGCCGGTCGGCAACGACCTGCGTGAAGGCAAAGTCACGCTGCCGCTGATCTATGCTTTGGAACAAGCGACCGCGGATGAAAAGCAGGCCGTCCAGAAAGTGCTGGACGACGGTTCGTATGATCGGGTTCCGCTCACGCAAGTGCTTGAGATGGTCGAGCGCTATGGCGGCATCGCTCGGACGCGCCAGCGGGCGCATCAGTTCACATCCAAGGCGCGCGAACTGTTGGCGGCGTTCCCCGAATCGCCGGCGCAAAGGGCGTTGCAGGCTGCCACCGGCCTTGTCGCCGACCGCGACCGCTAGGCCCGTCGGCGGGTCAATCAAATAAGATAGGGAAGCTTGGGCTCCGCGCGCGGACGCCCGCGGCGAGGTGGCCCAATGAAACTGTCCAGACGCGAGATGGCCTGTATCCCGCTGGCCGCGGCGGGCGCCTGCTCGGCCCAACCCGAAGCGAAGCAGCAGGCGAGTTGGCCGCCGTCCTGGGACAAACTGCTGATCGAGCGCGCCCTGATGATCGAGGACCTGCGCTACGACAAGGCAGCGCGGATGGTCTCGCGGGTGATCGGTCCGGAGTATCGATATCACACCAGACTGCGCGACAGGCGGGCGCACCCGACGCGCGAGTCGCTTGAATACGCGCTGTTTCTGATGGAAGCCGGAGGCAATGAGCGGATCGAGCGCGCACTGGCGACGCTTGATCGCGTGCTTGAGTTGCAGGACCGCGATCCGGCGAGCAAGTGGTATGGCATCTGGGGCTGGTACATGGAAGAGCCGCCGCCGAAGATGGATCCCGCCGATTGGAATTGGGCGGACTTCAACGGGGCGTCGCTCCTGTTGATCGAATTGAGGCATGGGGCGAAATTGCCCGAAGCGTTGAGGGCGCGCCTGAGAGAGGCGATCGGCCATGCGGCCCGTTCGATCAAGCGGCGCAACGTGTCGATGCGCTACACCAACATCGCGGTGAAAGGGACGTTCGTCACGCTGGCCGCGGCTGAAGTTCTCGGAGACGAGCGGATCGGGGTGTATGCGCGGGACCGGATGATTCGCCTTTGCCGGACAATCGACGAGACCGGCACCTTCGACGAGTACAACAGCCCAACCTACGCCCGTGTGACGCTGACCAATCTCACGCGCATCCGGATGTTCGTCAAGGACGCCGTGGCGAGACGCCGGGCCGCGGCCATCGAGGAACGGTGCTGGCTGCATCTGGCGTCGCATTGGGATGCGGCGCGGGCGCAGTTCGCCGGTCCGATGAGCCGGTGCTACTCGACCGACATCGGCTACCCGCTTTGGCTGGAGAAGGCGCTCGGCGGCAGGCTCGGCCTGGCACGCCCGGACGACGTGAAGGAAGGCGGCGACGCCGGGACGGCGATTCACGACTTCCGCTGTCCGGAGCACCTGGCCGGCAGGTTTCTGGCCGCCGGCGAGGCGCGCCAGCACCGGGAGATGTACCAAACGGGCAGGGAAGACGAGTCGCCCGTCGTGGGAACGTGCTGGGTGAATCAGGCATACTCGCTCGGGTCAGTCAACCGCGGCGACTTCTGGAACCAGCGGCGGCCGATCCTGGCGTACTTTGGAGGGCGGACGCGTCCGGCGTCGAGCCTGACGGTTCGGGTCATCAAGGATGGCTACGACTTCTCATCGGCCTTGCTGTTCTCGGTCCAAGAACAAGGCTATCTGGCCGGTGTGGTGAATTTCCGCGATCCGGGCGGCGACCGCCATATCTCCCTGGACATGGTCAAGAATGGGGAGTTTGAGTGCGGGCGCCTGTTTTTGGAGTTTGACTTCGAGTCGCTGCCGGACGGTTTCACCTTCAGCGGGAAGGACCGGGTGGTCACGCTGAGCGCCAAGACGATCCAGGCCCACCTGGCCATCCGGGGCGGAAAGCTCGGACCAAACGAACCCCTTGTGAAGTTAACTGGTGGAAAACAAAGCCTCGTCGTGACGGTGGACCTGCTACCGGTCGAAGGCACGAAGCGGGTAGTGTGGAGAAATACAACAGACGCGTGGCTGGTGTTTACGCTAGCGCTGGCTGGTCCCGGCGAAGAGATGTTCACCCATTTGGGTGAAGAGTCGCTTTTCACGATCAGAAGCGGGGACGGCCGGGTTTCGATGGTTTGGAAGACGCCGGTAGGTTCGTTTGGTCTTCGGGCCGCGACAGGTCCGGGCAAGGTGGAAGCGCAGACGCGCGCCTTCGCTGCAACGATCGACGGCAAGCCGGTTCCGGCGCCGCAGTTGAGCGATCAGCGCTTGGCCGTCGCGAATCTGCCAGTTCCACATTAAGGATAATGCGGGCTACCTGGGCGAGGGCGGCTTCCCCTGGGACCGTCTGATGCCCGTCATCCTCGATCTCGGCTTCACGGGTTGGGCGAATCTGGAGACCTCTTCGCCGTCGAAGGATGTCGCCGCCGGCATGCGGCGCAACTTGGGTTATGTCCGCCGGCTCATGGCTTGAAACAGTCGTCCGCGGGTGGCTTCATCCCGGCTTCCACGGATACCACTGGCGGCAGGTGTAGAGTTAACAGAAAACGGACCCAAGTGTCTCTTTCCAGAAGGTTACAGGCTATTCGGGCTGAAATGTTAACTCTTATAAATGAAGGAAAACAGGCGGGTTGCGCGTTTTTTCGTTGACTTGAACGTAGGGCCGGCGTTACATTGAGTTTCTACTCAAATGTAGATCTGTGTACAACTTCTTCTGAGTGTCAGCGAGGTCCGCGCATGACCTTTCAGGTCGGTGAGAAGGTGGTCTACCCAAATCATGGGGTAGGCACCATAGAGAACGTCAGTTCCCGGTCTTTCGGCACCCAAGCCGAAAAGTTTTACCTCCTTCGCCTCAACTACAACTGCCTCACGGTCATGGTGCCGTTCTCCCACGTCAACCAGGTGGGACTGCGCAAGGTGACGCGCAACGGCGAGACCGCCAAGATGCTCACCTTCCTGTCCGAGGGCGAGTTCAAGACCTGCCACGACTGGAAAGACCGGTTCAAGGAGAACTCGGTCAAGATGCAGAATGGCAGCTTGCAGGAAGTGGCTGAAGTGCTGAAGTGCCTGGTACAGATGCAGTCGCACAAGCCGCTCTCCTTCCGCGAGAAGAAGATGCTGGAGCGGGCGCGCGTGATGATATTGAGCGAGTTGGCCACGTCCCGCGGATTGGCCGAACCGCTCGCCATCGACATGCTCGACAAGGCGCTGCGGAAGGCGAGCCTGAAGTTCCCCGAACCGCTGTAGGCGCGCGACAGCGTCCAGGTTTCATCCCCACTGGCTACAGGTGCATCCTCCTGCAATGACAGGCGTACCTGTGCGGCTCCACGGCGTGCTCCGCAGGTGGATTGAGATGGTAAGTCCCGAAGAGCATGGGCTGGACCGATGGGTTACGGGAAACCTCGTCTGCTGCATGGATTTTGACTTCCCAGTTGACGGCGGTGCCGCGGGCCGTGTCGATGCAGAGGCGTGTTTGCATTGCCTCGCCCCGCCGGGGTATAAGCATTTAGGGGGTAAGAGAGTGGCCGACGACAGGGTCCTGCATCCATATATAGGTGTACTGGCCGCCAAGCGCCGCCGAAATCCGTGAGCCTCCACGTGCCATTGACGATCGACAGCTTGACCAAGAGCCTGATGGCGTCCTATGTTTCAGCGGGCGGGATCAACCACGTGGATGGCAAGAACCTGCCCTCCAAGCGTGCGATTGCCGGTATCACTGCTGATCTGCTGCGCTTGCTGTTTCCCGGCTTTTTCGACGAGCAACTGATTCACTCCTCTGAAATTGAAGGCGTAACAGCCGAGCTTCTCGATAGCGTACTTGGCCGTCTGGAAAGCGAGATCGGGAAGAGCCTCGAATACTGCCCGCCCGCCGGGATCCAGGATGGGGACATTCCTCTTATGGCCCGCACGCTTACGCTTAAGTTCCTCGGCAACCTGCCTCGCGTGCGAGAGATGCTCCGGACCGACACCGAGGCGGCCTATAACGGCGACCCGGCTGCGTCCAGCATGGACGAAGTGATCGTCGCGTACCCGTTTATCGAGGCGATTTCGGTCCAGCGGCTGGCGCATGAGCTCTATCTTGACGGCGTCCCGCTGATTCCGCGCATTATGACCGAATGGGCGCACGCCAGGACCGGAATGGATCTCCATCCGGGGGCTCGAATCGGCACGCATTTCTTCGTGGATCACTGCACCGGGACGGTGGTGGGCGAGACGGCCATCATAGGCAACCACGTCAAGATGTATCAGGGCGTCGGTCTGGTTGCAAAGTCGCTCGCCGCGGGGCAGGCCTTGCGTGGCCGGAAACGCCATCCGACCATTGAAGACCGGGTGACGATCTATGCGGGAGCGACGATCATCGGCGGCGACACAGTGGTCGGGGCGGGCAGTACCATCGGCGCGAGCGTCTCACTCACAGCCAGCGTTCCCGCGAATTCACTGGTTGTTCTGGAGGCGGCGAACGTGAGGGTGATCCAGAAGCAATCGCGCGAAAACTACGTGACGGACTACCAGATCTGACGTAGCCCCGCTTCGGAGGAGTCGAACACGAGTGGGCGGCCGGCAGCTTCGAGCGGCTGACGCCCGGAGCGATGGGCCGCGGATTGGCGGCCGAAGCCGTCGGGGAAGGCTGCGAAGGGGCCCTTAGCTCAGGAAAACACCTTAGAATGGTTCCAGGACTTCGGTTTGCCCGGCTGCCGCATAAGGCATCACTTCAATAGGAAAGCTGCCGCCTTGGCCCTAAGATGAGGCTGAAGGACTATTCTCTTCATGCTTTGCCGGCACTGCGGGAAGAAAATATCGTTGCTGAGACGGCTCAATGATGCCGAGTTCTGCAGCGACCGCCACCGTACGTCCTTCCTGGAACTGGAGCGTGAAGCTGTTCTGGCCCGGCTAACGGAGAGCGGGTCGAAGTATGTCCTGACGGAAATACCTACTCAGCGCGCTGCAGCTCAGAAGCCGGATAAGAAGAAGGCGCGCGGCAAGGACGAGATCCCGGCGCCCCTGGCGGGCATTCTGACCGAGCCCGAGCGAAAGCCCAAAGCGAAGCGGAAAGTCCTCAGCGGTTCCACAATGCTGGGCTGGACCTTGATCCAGGAACTGCCGGAGCCGGTCTTCGAAATTCAGGCTCGCCACATGGAATTCGCCAGCGGGGTTCCGTTTGAGATCCAGCCTGCAAGGGCGCCTCATTTGGTGGAGATCGCGCCGGCGGTGCTGTCAGAGTCGACGGTTGGCGGTGGAGATGAACCGGTCGGGCCGGAACTCGCGCCGATGCTGGGCATCGCGGATCCGTTGCCGGCACGCGGGGCGGCAAGCTGGGCAGCGGGAGCGGCGGCATGGATGGAACAGCGGGCTTGTCCGGGCCTGGCACGGCTCTGTCATGTCCTCGGGACGCCACAACCGGTGGAATCGCCGGTGGCCCGGATCACGGTTCCCGAACCCGTGCGCGCGGGCATGGCTATGGCGAGCGTGGCTGCGGGCCTGGACTTCGGATACCGGGAATGGAGTGGCGGGCCGGGCAGCTTGGCGATGGGCGAGATGCGGCCGGATTCACTGCTGGCGCTTGAAGCGGCGGTCGAAACATCCAATGCGCCGGAGGTGGTAACGGCGGCGCAGGCCGAGTCTGAGGGTGAGCCCGGAATGGCGCCGCTGGAGCGGTTGGCGTTGCCGAGCCCAGTGCCAACGGTTGCAGGGGCTACGCGAGACATGGCGCAGCTCAGCGCCGCGCCGGCGATTCGTTTGCCGCGCTTCAGCGGGAGGCTGTCCAGCCGGACCATGCGCCGTGCCGTGTCGCTTCTGCAGTTCGATTTGAGCGCGGGATTGATCCCGCAGCCGCAGTCGAGATCGGAAAGCCTGGCCATGCGGCCGAGGCGCAGGCTGGTGGGTCCACGCGTGCGGTCCCTGGCCAGCCGGGTATACGCGGTGCGGGAAGCGCCGCTGGCGGAGTTGGCTGCCGGCAAACCGGTGCAATGCGGATTCGTTTGGTTGCCGTTGCCTGGGATCCTGCCGCTGACACACACAAAGGTCGAGCCGCGGCTTCCGGCGACAGACGAGCCGTCCAGGACCGCGGATCTGTCCCTTTTCGAGCGATTGTGCGCCCTGACACTGGTGCAGTCCCCGGCGCCCCGCGCCGCCGTGAGGACGATGGAGGCCGCGCCGGTCTGGCCGCTGGCAGTCCACGAGCTTCCCGCCGCGGCATCGCGGATCGAGGGCGAATTGCATCTTGTCCTGGCGCAACAGGTCGACGTCGAACCGGAAGAGCGGCCGATGGCGCCCCAACTGGAGGAAGCCGCGACTTCGGAACCGGCTATTCACGCAGAGTCCGAACCTGAGTCTGCCGCCTCCGTTGCGGTGCCGGGCGGACCGCCGATGGTTGACAGGCTGATTCCGCTGTTCGCCAGCCGGGGGGTGGTTTGCCGTAGGGTTCCCGAGTGGTGTGAACCAGCGGAAATCGGCACATGTTGGGCGGAAAACCTGGCGCGGATGCCGCTGATGCGGCCTATGCGGCTGGTTCCGGACCACGCCGACGGGTCGGGCGCGAGGGAGTCTGAATTCAAGCCGGGGAAGCCGAAGCGGCCCTGGCTCTCGGTGCAATTGCCGTCGCTGCCGATCGCCTCCTGGCGCGCCGCGCCGGCGGATTTGAAATGGATCACGCTGGCGCTGCCGGTGATTCTCGTGCTGGCACTCTACAGCTTTTTGCCAACCCGGTCGAAGAACAGGGTGGAGACAGCGCAGGCGGGAAACAGTGAGCCATTGGTGCTCTCCGAGCGGTTTGAGACGATTCGGAATTCGATCATGCAACGAGCGGCGGTAAAAATGGCGGACGACTTCCGTGCTGGCCTGGGTTCGTGGCAAGGGAACAGCGGCTGGGCTCAGAGTTGGACTTACACTGACGCCAGCTTCGTGTCACCGGGACAACTGGCTCTATACCGGCCGTCGCTCGGGATGAGGGACTACGTCTTCGCATTTCTCGGGCAGATTGACCGGCGGAGTATGAATTGGGTCGTCCGGGCGCGGGATGAACACAACTATGTGGCGATGCGGATCGTGATGACGCGGAGCGGCCCGCTGCCCGCGGCGTCGCTGGTTCGTTACGCGGTCGTGGATGGCAAGCAGGACCGGCAGACAACGTTACCGCTGCCGGTGGCATTCCGCGACGGGACCATGCAACAGGTGGAAGTGACCGTCTCCGGCGACACGATAACGACTCGCTTGATGGGCCAGGTGGTAGACAGTTTCTCGGAGCCCCGGCTGGCATCGGGCGGCGTTGGCTTCTATAGCCCGAAGGGCGACCGGTCGCTGTTGCGCTGGGTTTCGATCACACATCAATACGATTATGTCGGCCGGCTCTGTGCGTTGTTGGCGCCATACAACGTGAGCCAAGAGGCTAGGAGGGCGGAATGAGTCAAGTGCGCCGTAAGGCAGGAGGTGGAACCGTGGACAGGGGATTTGAAAGAGAAGATGTAAAGGCCGGGTCTGCGCTGGCCAGAGCGGTTTCGCTGCATCTGGAGGGGAAGGGCCGTGAGGCCTTGCGCGAATTGGAACGGGCCGTTGAGTCGGGTGAATCGCCGAAAGAGATTCATGCCGCGCGTGGCCACATCCAATTCGAACTGGAACTGTACGACGAGGCGGCCAAGAGTTACGAACTGCTGCTTGAGCTCGAACCAACGTCGAACTCGGCCTATTTCAATCTGGCGGTCTGTCAGGAAAAACTCGGCCGGTGGGCGGAAGCGGCGGCCAACTTCCAGCGCGTAGTGGCGATTGACGCTTCGCGCCTGGATGCCAGGCTGGGCCTGGGTATCTGCCTGCTGCACTTGAAACACGCCGAGAAGGCGCTGGAGTGCTTTGAGATCTGCCTTGAAAAAGGCGGAGAGCAGGAGACCCCGGTCTTCGGCAAGGCGGTCGCGCTCGAACTGATGGGACGGCAGGAAGAGGCGGCGGCACTGTACGAGAAGATTCTCGAGACCAATCCGCAGGCCGAGGAGCCGATGTCAAATCTGGTTCACATCGGAATGCGGCGCAGCGACGTGGCGTCCGTGCAGAAATGGTCGGAGACGCTGCTGGTGTTGCGGCCGTTTTCGCAGGCGGCGCTAGAAGGGTTGGCCTGGTGCGCATTCACGAGCGAGAACTACGACGCTGCGTCGAAGTACTGCGCCAAACTGGTCGAGCAGACGCCAGACAATTTCGAACGCTGGTACAACCTCGGCGTCGCAAATCAAAAAATGACCAGGCCCGAGCAGGCGGAAAAGGCGTATGCCGAGGCCGCGAAGCTGAAACCGGACCATGTGCAGACCTGGGCGAGCCTGGGCGTCGTGCGCCAGGCGCTGAACAACGAACGCGGCGCGCGCGAGGCCTATGAGACCAGCCTGAAGCTTGGTCCGGAACAGCCCGAAGTCCTCTTCAACCTCGCTGGTCTGATCGAGGGACAGGGACAGACCGAGCAGGCCGAGGAGCTTTACACCCGGCTGCTGCAGAAGAACCCTGAATGGGAGGATGCCTGGTTCCGGCTGGGCTACCTGAGGCTGACCCGAGCCGATGCCAACGGAGCGATCGAGTGCTTCACCAAGTGCCTGGAGAAGCGCGAGGATTGGCCCGAGGCGCATATCAACATCGCCTTGGCTTACAAGCAGACCGGCGACCATGCGAAGGCCATCGAGCATTTCGAGGCCGGCCAGGCGCTGCAACCTGAAAGTATCGAAGCACTCCGCGGATTGGCTGCACTGGCCATCGAACGGCAGGACTTTCCGAAGGCGCTGAACCTGCAGGGCAAGCTGATCGATCTGGGAGAACGCTCGCCTGAGCTGTTCTACAACACCGGTTTGCTGCTTCAGAAGCAAGGGCAGTTGGACGACGCCGTTTCGCTCTACCGCGAAGCGCTCGGCCTTAGACCAAACTTCCCTGAAGCTTTGTTGAACCTCGGCCACGCGCTCAAGTCGCAAGGCCGCGCGGAAGAGGCCCGGACCTGCTGGAAGCAGGCGCTGGAGATGAAACCCGAGCTGGCGCATGGGTACTTCGGAGACTGACCGGCGCCAGAGTCAGACAAACGACAGCACAATCGCGATTCCCGGCGGGGAGAGGGTAGCAGCCGAGTCTGCTACCCTTTTTTTTCATGCCTATTGTGACTTTGATCCGCCACGGCCAGGCGGGTATGAGAGACAACTATGACGTCCTGTCGGAGACTGGGGTCCGGCAGGCCAGACTGCTGGGCGACTGGCTGAAGGCGCGCAGCGACGGCTTTGACGCAGTGATCAGCGGAGGACTCGAGCGGCAGCGCCAGACGGCGGTGCTCGCTTTTGACGGCGCCGCGTCTGATATTGAGGTGGATCCGGGTTGGAATGAGTTCGACCTGGATGCGGTCTTTGACGCCATTGTTCCTCGGCTCGCCGAGGCCGACCCGGGTTTTGGGAAGCGCTACGCCGCGCTTCAAGAAGAGGTCGCGCGGGGCGGGCCGGCAATCCACCGTGAGTGGAGGCCAGCCGATGGAGAAGTGGTGATCGCATGGGTGATGGACCGGTTCGGTGAAATTGAAGGGATCGAGTCCTGGCAGGCGTTTCGCGATCGGATCATAGGCGCGCTCTATTCGCTGAACGGGATGAAAGACAACGCCAGGGCCGCCGTTTTTACCTCCACTCTCCCGGCCAGCATCGTGGTCGCCGAGGCGCTCGGACTGGACTCTGGCGCGGTCCTGAGTCTGGCCGCGACCATGCACAACACCGGCATCACGGTAATCAGACTGGCCGGCGGCAAGGCGGATCTGGTGTCATTCAATGCGACAGGCCACCTCCGCGACGAACTTCTGACCCTTCGCTAGGCCCGGCGGCCGGAATCGCAGCGCAGCGAGCGAGGTATTTGGCTTTAGTACCGCTAAGGGGGATCGCAACAATGATTACCTATCCGCTTGCCCATTTACCCATCATTGGGACCGAACGGACGCCTTCGGCGTGCTCCAAAAGAGTACAAGAAAGTACGCGTGGCTCTTGGACAGGACGTTAAGTCAGAGTGGGCTAGTGTGGACCCCTGATTTACGTTTTTCAATCCCTGGAGCTAAATGGAAAGTGGACTCTTGCCGAAATAAGTAGAGGGAGTCACGACTGCCCGAATCCGGAGGTTTGGCGCGGCATGGCGGCCTTAACGGCATGGTACTGAGATGAACTGCCAGTATTGCGGCAAGAAGATCGGGATCCTGGAGAACTGGCGCTACGGCCGGTTCTGCTCGAAAGAGCATCAGGAGGAGTTCCGCGAGGAGGCCAACCGGCTGGCCGCCTCGGTACTCGGGGGCCGCCTTGGTTCCTCCAGCAACGCACCGGCGCAAGTGGCCGAGGCCCTGAACCTGTCTTCGAGGCCGGCACAAACTGTTGCGGGTGACGCTGTCGCGCCACCCGAACCTCCCCAGATGGAGGCGGTTGAACAGGTTCAACCGGCGCCGGTGAGATGGAAGGCGAGGGTGGTGGCTCCGCCTCCAGCGGCGAGTGAGCGCGACCAGAAGTCCCTGAGGATTCTGGCATCGATAGACAGGCCGGCTCCGCCGGTGCTGGAAAAGGACTCGCGGCGGAAGCTTGTCGTGGAGGACTCGCCCTACCGCTTTGGGGAGTTGACCGCCAAGGGAACGCGGAGCGTGCTCGTGCCGCCCTCGGGAGCCGTGCAGCGGCGTCCGAAGCTGTTGTTCCATGACGCGCTCTTCCCTCTCGACGCCAGAGACACCAGTGGGACATCGCCGGAATTCGAGTGCATCTGGCAGGGCGACGCCTCCTGGAGTCCGGAAGATACCGGGACGGTTGCGCTCGATTATGGCGACTATCTGGGCGAGTATACGCCGGAAGCGCCATGGCAGGATTGGAATTGGGACGCCCTGCTTGAAGAGGCCAAGTATGCCCAGGCGCTAGCCGCGGAGCGCGAGAAGCACCGCAACCAGACCAGATCTCAGAGGCCAGAGCAGGGGCCTCAAGGCCGGCCGGGCAGCGAACCGCGAATGCCGGAGTTTCCGGCGAGGGCCACTACATCAACGTACCCGCCGGCGCGTCAGCAGGCGCCACAGCCTGCAGGCGGGCTGCGCCCGGTGATGCCCGGCCTGAATTCCGCCCCGGCGGGCCAAAGCCACACTCAAGCCAGTCCAGCGCTGCGTGTCCCACTGCAAGGCGGCGTGGGCAGGCCGTCCGCAGGCGCCACCTTGTCATATGCTGGCGGGACGGGCACTGCTACCCTTCCGGCGATGCCGTCGTATCCGGGCAGGATGGCGCTTCGCCCTGTCTCATCCGGAAGCGGAGGCAAGCCGGGAGCCAGTTCCTATCAGGGGCTGGCAGTTGGCCATGCGGGCATGGCCGTTTCCGGCGATTCCACCCCGATGGAGTGGGTGGAATTGGCTCCGCCGCTGTTTCTGGCACTCTGCAAGATCGACGATCCGGCGCCGATGGGGCCGCACAAAGCACTCCGGACGCCCGAGATCGAGCACTTGACGCCAGTGTCTGAAGCGAGTTTTACCTCCGGCGACAACGCGATCCGCACGGCAACCGCCGAGATGCCAGGCATCGCCTGCGAACTGCTGATGGTTGCGTTAAGGGCTCCCATTGCGCCGAGTGATGCGGAACTAAAGATTGCCATAGCGCAACCATTCCCCGCTGCCGTCGTCTGCGAGATTCCGGTCCGGCGGCCTTCGGCGAGGCTGTTTGCGTTGCCCGTCCGGCGCGCCGGGGCAAGGGTTGTTCTGAATCTACGGCCTGTTCCACTGCTTGAGCGGCCACTTCCGGCGTGCAGGTTGGCGGGGTAAGCCAATGGCCCAGGCAAAAATAGTCGAATTGGCAGCGCCCCGGCAGTCCGAGAAGTCCGCGACGGCTTTTTCGCAGACGATCGAGGAGTTGAGAAGAGCTTCGGCCGATTCACCTCGGAACGACAAGATGCGGCTGCGTCTGGCATACGAGTACCAATTGGCGGGGATGTGGGCGGAAGCCGCCAACGAGTTGGCCCTATGCCTGTCGGCGAGACCCGAAGATCCTGATCTGCTGTGTGACCTCGCGGCCTGCCATTTGCGGCAGCATGCTCTGGCCCACGCCGGCGTGCTGGTGCAGCAGGCGTTGGCGCGGCAACCCGGGCACAGACTCGCCCTGCTCCTCGAGAACCTGGTCAGCCAGGCCGGGGAAGTGGAAGACGGAGGGACGGAGATCAGCGTCGGCGGGATCGTGGTGGCCGGACCGACGGGATTGGCTGAAGCGCAGGTGCGGGAATTGCTGGCCGAGGCTCGGAGCTTGATTGAAGAGGAGCGCGGCGGGGAGGCGGCCGATCTGCTGCGGAGGATCCTGTCCTTGTCGCCGGGCCATGCCGGCGCGTTGAGGGAAATGGGTCTGCTGCACGCCGCCGGATGCCGTTGGCGGGAAGCCTGGGGGTGGTTCGACGAGGTTCGTAAACGCGCACCTGCAGACTGGGAGTCTCGCTACCGGATGGCGGCCTCAGCCCTGCAGATGGAGGAGACAGAGAAGGCCTCGGCCATGGCTCGCGAGGCGGTGGCCGTTGATCCGCACGCGGCGCCGGCGCTGGAGATGCTGGCCGGGATCGCCATCGAACGGTCCAAATACGACGAGGCCGAGTTCTGGCTCAGGCGGATGCTGACCGTGAACGCGGACAACAAAGCGGCGCGTTACCGGTTGGCATGGTTTGACTTGAGGTCGGGCCGGCCGGCGGAAGCGGTCGAGGGCTTCAAGGCCTGTGCCGACGATGAGGAGTTGCGCTCCGATGCGCTCTATCATCTGGGACTGGCGCAACTGGCGCTTGGGGACGCCATCGAGGCGATCACGACGCTTTCGCGGGCTTGGCGGGCGGAAGGGTCCGATGACGCGGCGCTGGCTCTGGCCCAGGCCCACCTGCTTGCCGGGGATGCCGATGGCGGCGAGGCCGCGTTGAAGGACCTGGCCGAGCCCGATCAAGAGGCGGCGATTCTCTGGCACAAACTGGCGCTTGCGCGCTTGAGTCAAGGCGACAGCGAGGCTGCCAAACGCGCCTTCGCCGAGGCCGTCAAACTGGACGGCCGGCTGGCCAAGGGCTATTTCGCGCTACAATCCCATTCTTGAAGTCCCATCCCCCAGGAAAGAGATCCACCCAGCCCGATCAGCCGCGGAAAGCCAGATGGCGGAAGTCCGCAGCGGCCAAGAGCTTGCAGGAAACGGCGGGTTCGGCGAAGCCCACGCCAAAGACTGTACTGAAGACACTGGACCGGGCGATCTCGAAAGCCGGTATCGGTTCCCGCACTGAAGCGCAGCGGTGGATTGTGCAGGGCCGGGTGAATGTGAACGGTAAGACGGTCAAAGACGCCGAGCAGTGGGTGGATCTCAAGAAAGACCGCATCCTGCTTGACGGGAAACCGATCGAGGCCAGAGACAAGATTCACCTGCTGCTCTACAAGCCGAAGGGCTACCTGACCACCCGTACCGACCCCGATGGGCGTCCGACGATCTACGACTTGCTCCAAGGGATGAAGGATTGGGTCTTTCCGGTCGGCCGTCTCGATCAGGACACAAGCGGTCTGTTGATCCTCACCAATGACTCGGAACTGGCAGAGCACCTGACCAATCCCGACTACCACGTGCCGAAGACATACATGGTGAAGGCGGCGCACGTGTTGAGCGACGAGCAGTTGGAGGCCATGCGACACGGCGTTGAACTCAAAGACGGTCCGACGCGGCCCGCGGATGTGACGCGGTTGCGGGACTCCGGGCAGCGGACGTTCTTCGAGATCACCATCACGGAAGGGCGCAACCGGCAGGTCCGGCGAATGGTCGAAGAGGCCGGCAGCAAGGTGTTGAAACTGGTCCGGGTGGCGATTGGCCCGCTTCGAATTGGCGGCCTGCAAATTGGTCATTTCCGCCCGCTTGAAGCCGGCGAACTGAAGGCGTTACGGCGTGCGGGACGGAGACCGGGAACCGCGGCCGCACCGTCAGCCGGGAAGTGATCCGGCAGCCTCGCGGTGCGCCGCCCCTGTCGCCCCAAGGACGGCCAGAGTGAGCGTCAAGACCTCGCTGTCGCCGAGGTTGTGTTCGAAGACGCCGGTAACCAGCACGCCGATCACGATGGCGATGCCGAGGTTGAGGGTCCAAAGGGCATCGTGGTCCGGTGGCAGATGCCGTGAGGCGCGGAACCAGACGCAGGCCGGCCAGACCAGGAAAGCGACGATGAAGATCGTGGCCGGGATGCCGCGTTCGGCGGCGTACTGCAAGTAGATATTGTGCAGGTGGCCGTAGAAGCCTTCGGGCAAGGGGCCGGAGAACCGCTCGGGGACGTAGGACTTGAACTGGAGGCGGACCTGTTCCGGGCCGACGCCCAGCAGCGGGTGGGCCTTGATCATCGCCACGCCGGTGGACCAACTGACGATGCGGTGCTGGTTGGAATCGAGTTGTCCTTGGGGGCGAACCATCGATGTGATGCGGGCACGCAGGCTTTCGGGTCCGGCGGCTGTGATGGCGATCAGCACCAGGGGCAAGGCGAGAATGGCCCAAGGTTTCCACCGGGCGAGCAGGAACAGCACCGCGGCGGCCGCGGCCAGCCAGATCCCGCGCGTGAAGCCGAGGACGAGGGCGGCGCCGGAGACGGCGCAGGCGAAGAGCGCAAGCCAGCGGAGGCGGCGGTCAAGCCGTGCCCAGAGCAGCAGGCACAGGGCGGCGAGGAAGACGAACATCATCTGGCTGGAGAATGTCATCCAGTGGCTCATGAAGCCGGTGATGCGGTCGGCGACGTAGCTGCGATAGAAGTCGTCGCCGGCCTGGGCCGCGCGTAGCCATTTAGCAGCGAACTGCCAGGTGGAGCGCAGCGCCGCCGCCGAGCCGGCGACGAGCCAGACCACGGCCAGCGCCTGGAAGTCGCGCACTCCGCGAAAGGACAGGTAGACCAGGGGCAGCAGAGTCAGGACATAGAGCTTTCGGATCTGAGGCCAGCCGTCGAGAAGGGCGCCGCCGGCAAAGAACGAAAGGAGGGTCCACAGGATGAAGAGTCCGAGCGGGATGAACCACCTGGGCAGGTCCAGCCGTGGCCGGACGAAGATGAAGGCCAGGATGGCCAGGCCCAACAGAATCTGTGAGATGGCGATGGAAAACAGGGCAGATGCGGCCGATCCGAACGCGGCGCAGTAGAGAATCTTGGGCCATCGGCCTTCAGGGAGATTCATGGGGTTTACAGCGATATTAGTGTGACACAATGGGGCTGGTAGCCATCAGACAAGCAGCCATGCTTGAGGTTTATCTTCAACGTCACGGGATAGCCGAGGAGTCAGGTCCGGGTGGACAGGACGCCGACCGGGCCTTGACGGCGGAAGGAAAGCGGAAGCTCCAGTCCGTTTTCCGTGCGGCCAGGAAGGCTGACGTCAGGCCGGCTCTGATCCTGACGAGTCCATACAAGCGGGCGGTCCAGACGGCGGAACTGGCGGCTCAGGTGTTGTCGTGTCCGGGCGGGGCGCTGCAAACGGATGCGCTGAAACCTGGGGCGAGTCCGCGGGAGGCTTGGGCGGAGATTCGATTGCACAAAAAGGCCGGGCGGATTCTGCTGGCGGGCCACGAGCCGCTGTTCAGCCAACTTGCGGCCTATCTGCTGGATTCGCCGGGCTTGTGCGTCGACTTCAAGAAGGGCGCCATTCTGCGGATCGATTTCGCATCGGCCGGGGCGGCGCCGCGGGGTGTATTGAAGTGGATGATCACGCCTTCCACAGCCGGTTAGGTTTGTAGCGGGAGAGGACGTAACTTTCCGCCGCGGCCTTGGTTTCGAGCGAACCTTCCAGTTGAGCCTCCTCGATGGCGGCGAGAATTTCACCCAGCAGCGGGCCGGATTCGTAGCCCATGGCGATCAGATCGACGCCCGTCAACAGGCGGGGCGGCCGGACGGAATCGGGCGGCGTCTCCGCAATGCGGCGCTGGACGAGTTCGAAGGTGGTCAAGGGACGGTAGGCGGCCAGGGTGTCGATGCGGAGAAGTTCCAACTGATCGTTGAAGCGGGGCAGGCAGAGCAGGCGCTTGAATGCCGCCTGGCCCATACGCGGCACGTCCATGAAGCGCATGTGGTTGGCGACCAGGGATGAGACGGAATCGATCACGGCGTTCGGATAGCGGAGCCGGGTGAGGATATCTCGCGTCATGGCCGCGCCGAGTTCAGCGTGTCCGTCGAAGCGGATTCTATCTGTTTGGGTGAAGGTTGCGGGCTTGGCGACGTCGTGGAGCAGGGCGGCCAAGGCGAGTTCGATGGACGGGTGGCGGAGGTGGTCGAGCAGGAGGAGGGTGTGGGTCCAGACGTCGCCTTCGAGGTGGTACTCCGGCGGTTGGGCGACACCCTTCATGGCGCTAACTTCAGGCAAGATAAGGGGAAGGAGTCCGGCGGAGTCCAACCAAACGAACCCTTTGGGGGTGCCGCCCTCAGTAAGGATTAAGCTAAGTTCATCCCGGACACGCTCGGCGGAGATGGCTTTGATACAGTATGCGTGAGTACGAATGGCGTCCAGGGTGAGGGGTTCGATTGAGAATCCGAAGCGCGCGGCGAAGCGGACGGCACGCAACATGCGGAGGGCGTCCTCGGCGAAGCGGGCCGCCGGGTCGCCGATGGCGCGGATGATGCCGGCGGCGAGATCGGCCCGGCCGCCGACGAAATCGAGGACTTCGCCGGAGAGGGGGTCTTCGAGCAGGCCGTTGATGGTGAAGTCGCGGCGGAGGACGTCCTGACGCGGGTCTTTTTCAAAGACGACTGCTTCCGGGTGGCGATGGTCGGGATAGGATAGGTCGCTGCGAAAGGTGGCGACCTGGATCTCGTCATCGCCTTCCCGAACGAGGACGACGCCGAAGCTGGCACCGACGAGGCGGGCATCGGGGAACAGGGCAACCACCTCGTCCGGGGTGGCGCTAGTGGCAATGTCGAGGTCGAGGATGGGGCGGCCGAGCAGGCGGTCGCGTACTGCGCCGCCGGCGAAGTAGGCGAGGTGGCCGGCCTGCCGCAAGCGGGCACAAACCACCTGTCCCGAGTGTGGATTCGGGTAGGACATCCTGATTTGATAGTAGGATATTGCTTGTGGGCATAAAGCCCAGACACATCCATGACAGATCCAGAACAGCGGCAGGTGGTCACCAATAAAGTTGTGGTGGCCACCACAGTCGCCCTCTCCTTCATCTCCTTCTGGCGCGGCGCATCCATCGTCCTCAGCGACCTCGCCTCGACCATGTTCTATGTCGGCGGCATCACCGAACGGGCGGTGGGCCCATCCGCCCCGTGGTTTGTCCTGGCGGTGATGTTCTTTGGCTTCGCCGTCCGCTCCATTTACATGGAAAGCTGCGGCATGTTTGTCCGCGGCGGCGTGTATGTGGTGGTGAGGGACAGCATCGGACCGCGGACCGCGAAGTTGTCCGTCTCGGCGCTGGTTGTGGACTACATCCTGACCGGGCCGATCTCAAGCGTTAGCGCGGGACATTACCTGGGCTATCTGTTCAACGAATTGAGCGAGATGACTCATTCGTCGCTCCATCTGAACGAGAACTGGTTCGCGGCGATGTTCGGCGTCTCGGTGACGATCTACTTCTGGTGGCAGAACATCAAGGGCATCCACGAGTCGTCGAGCAAGGCGCTGCGGATCATGCAGGTGACGACAGTGATGGTGGTGGCGCTCCTGATCTGGTGCCCGATCACGTTGCTGTTGCAGGACAACGTCCAACTGCCGCCGGCGCCGACGCTTCAGAATCTGAAGTTCGACAGCCATTCACTGGGCTGGCTCCAGGGAACGTTCTGGCCGTCGATCTGGGCGGCGGCGATGGTGATCGCTTTCGGCCATTCGCTGCTGGCGATGAGCGGATTCGAGACGCTGGCTCAGATCTATCGGGAGATCGCCTCGCCGAAGATGCGGAATTTGAAGATCACGGCGAACATCGTCTGCGTCTATGCGTTGCTGAGCACGGGGCTGATCTCTTTGTTCGCGGTGATGATCATTCCCGACGCGGTGCGGCCTCAGTATTACGACAACCTGATCGCCGGGTTGGCGATGAGCCTCGCCGGTCCGGAGGCGCTGAAGTTGGCCTTCCACGTCTTTGTCGTTATTGTCGGCGGGATGATTCTGTCGGGTGCGGTGAATACGTCGATCATTGGCGCTAACGGCGTGCTGAACCGCGTGGCCGAGGACGGGGTGCTGACCGAATGGTTCCGGAAACCGCACAAGAAGTTCGGCACGACGTTTCGCATCATCAACATGATCACGCTGCTGCAACTGGGAACCATCATCTTGAGCCGCGGCGATGTCTACCTGCTGGGCGAAGCTTACGCTTTCGGTGTGGTCTGGAGTTTCGCCATGAAGGGGCTGGGCGTGCTGGCGCTGCGTTTCCAGCGGACCGACCAGGAATACAAGACGCCACTCAACTTCCGGATTGGGAAGACGGAGATCCCGGTCGGGTTGGCGGCGACTGTATTTGCGCTGTTCATGGTGGCGATTGCCAACCTGTTGACCAAGAAAGTGGCCACCATCTACGGCATCAGCTTCACCGTGTTTCTATATGGCGTGTTCTATGTTTCCGAGCAACTGAACAAGCGCCGGCAGACGGGGCAGAAGGGGCTGGAGGAGTTCAATCTCGATCATCAGGAGCAGGTGGGTTCGACCAGCCTCCACGCGCGTCCTGGAGCAGTCCTGGTGGCCATTCGGGACTTCCACAACATGGAGCACCTGAAGAGGGTGCTTGAGAAGACGAATCTCCGCCGTCACGACATTGTGGTGATGACCGTACGCCCTGTGCTGACGGGCGACGCGGAATACGAATTGAAGGACCAGCAGATCTTCAGCGACTATGAGCGCGAGCTGTTCACCCGCGTGGTCACGCTGGCGGAGAAAGAGGGCAAGCCTGTGGAACTGCTGGTTGTCCCGGCGACGGATCCGTTTGTGGCGTTGGTCCACACGGCGCAGAGTCTGCAAGCATCGCGGCTGGTGACCGGCATTTCCAAGACGATGGCGAGCGAGGAACTGGCCAGGCGGATTGGGCTGGCATGGGAGAGGCTGCCGGAGCCGAAGACTCCGTTTTCCCTGGAAATTATCAGCGCGGACAGGCCGCCGACTTACGTGAACCTGGGTCCGCACCCGCCGCGGTTGTGGCCGGAGGACGTGGAGCGCTTGCACGACATCTGGTTGCGTCTCACCGAGGGCGAGAAGGTGGGTTCAACGCTGCACCACCGCGACGTGGTCGGCGTGGCGCTGCGGAGACTGGAGCAGGAACTCGATACGGAGAGGCGGGAGCAGATCATCGAGGACATCCAAAGCGAGTCGCGCAGGAGTTGAACGCTCAGTCGAAAATCGGGCCGGCAACCCGCTCTCTGCGTTCGCGGACTCACCGATGGGGTATTGGGGCGCGACTTTCATGGATACTTGTGGGCCAGCGGCCCAAGGGCGCTCTGTTGAGAGTCATGGCTGGCTGATTGGGCGCCCCGGGCGGGCTGAAGCCTGCCCCACCGGGGCTGGTGACCTTCAGAGATTGGCAGCTAACGTTTTTTCGGCTTCGGCGGCTCGGGGGCGGGTGTCTCGATGGGAGTCACCGGCGGCTCTTCCGGGGCGGGCCCCGCAACGGTTGCGGCCATTGGCGCCTCGACCGGCTTCTTCACGGCGCGGGGCCGGGGCGGGAGCGGTTCGCAATTGCGGAACTCCTGCTCGTTGTAACAGGTGCGGCAGCGGACCTTGGCGACGGACTGGCCGACCATGGCGAGGATAAAGTGGTTGGTTGTCCGCTTGCACTTGATGCAATGGTCGTCCACTTCGTCGCCAAGTCTCAATTCGAACACGATCCCTCCAGGTCTGGGCGGTGCTTTGGAAGCATACCAGAATCCGGTTCCCCAATGAAGCCAT
>CAZLDN010000025.1:0-49065 GCA_964558355.1 uncultured Candidatus Solibacter sp. | reverse complement strand
AAGAGGAAATGTTTGGGAGAAAATCTAGTCAAAGGCCAAACGCCAGTCCCCCGGCAGAGCCGGGGGCTTTAGGTTGTCAGCCGCTCAAAGCGGCTATGTGGGGTCGCTGACGCGGCCCCAGGTTAATATTGGCCACCTTCACGGTGGCCGGTCACACTCCAAGCTTCAACTGTTCCAACCGCTCGTCTTCTTTCTCCTGGCTTCGGATGTAGTCACGGATCACCCTCTCGTCACGTCCCACCGTGGACACGAAGTGGCCTCGTGCCCACAAATGCTGGCCGACGAAATTTCGCTTCCGTTCTCCATACACGCGGCGATGCGGTCGATCCGGCGGCGGGACGACGGCCGGAAGTACGACGAGTATTTGAAGGAGTTGGCGCAGGCCGAGGGGATCGAGAGTCCGACGCGGGAGCAGTTGGCGCGGTGGGACCGGAAGCGGAAGAAGAAGGCGTCGAACAAAGATTGGATGAGTCCAAGCGACCCGGATGCGCGGATCACGAAGATGAAGGACGGGCGGACTCATCTGGCGCACAAGGCCGAACATGCTGTTGACCTGGCGAGTGGAGCGATCGTGGCGGTGACGCTGCAGGCGGCCGATCAGGGCGATACGGCGACGGTGCGGGAGACGTTGAAAGAAGCGCAGGTTCACGCGAAACTGGTGAACGAACGTGGGGTGGAGGAGTTGGCGGCGGACAAGGATTACCACGGCGGAGCAGCGTTGGTGGCAATGCATCGCGATTCGGTGCGGAGCTACATTCCGGAACCGGATCGAGGGCGGCGGCGATGGCAAGGGCGGGAGACGGAACAGCAGCGGGTGTACGCGAACCGGCGGCGAGTCGAGGGCCGGCGCGGCAAGCAACTGCAGAAGCTGAGGCCGGAGTTGACGGAGCGGAGCTTCGCACACATGTATGAGACGGGTGGGATGAGACGAGTGCACCTTCGGGGGCGGGACAACATTGTGAAACGGCTCTTGATCCAGGCGGTGGGCTTCAACCTGGCATTGATGATGCGCGCCAAGTACGGAATGGGCAAACCGAGAAGCCTCGGAACGGGTTTCGATCCGCTTCTGGCGGTGCGGATCGCGATTGCGGTGCTCTATCAGGCATGGATGGCGGACAACGGCGAATTCGAATCGCGCGCAGCCTGACGATGCGATGCCCAGTTTGTATGCCAGCCGCCGGTGAAAACATCAGTTCCACCACGGGCTGATAGGGCAACGCAGGGATGCGACCCGAGCGCCGACTCAAGCCCGGAATGGACGGCGGCCTCACCGCCGCCGTCTTGGTCAGCCAGCCACTCCATCCAAGGACTGCCGATTTTTTGTCCAAACGATGGGGCCCACCTCACTCCGCCAGAGGGAACTCGAAGCAGAGTCGGTGGCCTACGTCGTGTGCGCGAGGAACGGAGTCGCCTCGGCGTCTGAAACGTACCTCGCGAAATACGTTCAGGCCAACACAACCGTGGATCAGCTCGATGTCTTGCGCGTACATGGCCAGCTAAGTGATTGCAAGCAAATGTTGGAGTAGAGGGTTGGCTGGGAGGCAGGGACTCGAACCCCGATACGCAGATCCAGAGTCTGCAGTCTTACCATTAGACGACCTCCCAATGGCGACGATCCCATCATAACAAAGCCTCCGCCTGCATGGCACGCATTGGGATAGCATGTATTGCGGAGGTTCGAGCCTGAATGACATCTGACAGAAGACATTTCCTCGCCGGCGCCGCCGGCCTCGCCGCGGCGAGAAAGCTGAGCGCAAGCGACAAGCCCACCTACGGTCTCATCGCCTCTGGTGGCCGCGGCCGCTACCTGAGCCGCTGTTTTACCCAACTCGGCGCACAATGCGTCGCCGTGTGCGACGTCTATGAGCCGAACATGGAACTCGCCCTCAAAGACACCCCTGGCGCGAAGAAGTTCATCGAACATGAAGCCTTGCTCGCCCAGCCGGGCATCGACTTCGTCGTCTGCGCCGGGCCCGACCACTGGCACATGCCCCATCTGCTCGCCTCCCTCAAGGCCGGCAAGGACGTCTATACCGAGAAGCCCCTCGCCCGCACGCTCCAGGAGGGCGCGCAGGTCGTTAAGACGGTCAAGGCCAGCGGCAAAATCGTCCAGGTTGGCATGCAGCGCCGCAGCGCGCCCTCCTTGCACGAGGCCAAGAAGATCGTCGACGAGGGTAAGCTTGGCCGCGTGACGATGGTCAAGGCCCAGTGGAACTGGAACGTCTCGAAGCCCCTCAATAACTCCCCGCTGGAAGGTGAACTGCATTGGAACCGCTTCCTCGGCGCGGCAACCAAGCGTCCCGTCGAGCCGATGCGCTGGCGCTCGTGGCGCGTCTTTAAGGACTACGCCGGCGGCAACATGACGGATCAGGGGACCCACCTGATGGACGTGGTCCTGTGGTTCACCGGCAAGGGCGTGCCCAAATCGGCCGTCGCTCAGGGCTACATCGCCAAGATGACCGGGGCCGAACACCCCGACGTATTCAGCGCCGTCTTCGACCACGGCGACATGCTGACCACCTGGACGCTCGACTACGCCAATGCTTTCGAGAACGGCTGGTCGATCCTCTTCATGGGTGACGAGGGCACGATGCGCCTGGACGACGCCGGCGTTACCGTTTGGAAGGAACCCTGGCACCAGAACCGCGCGCCGATCATTGAAATGCAGGCCCCAGTGCCCATCGAGCCCCACATCCAGAACTTCCTCGACTGCATCAAGAGCCGCAAGCAGCCCAACTGCACCGTGGAGATTGCTCAAGCGGCTGTCAGCGGCCCGCACCTGGCCAACATCGCCATGTTTGAGGGTCGAAAGGCCAAACTAGGCGCCGATCTGGTCACCGTCAGTTGAATTCGGGATGGTCCCGGCGCGGCGCGATCCAGTTCGCACGGAACGCGCCGCCGCCGGGTGCGTCATATACAGATATGAGAGCTATTGTTCTACTTGCAGTCTTTGCGCTGGGACTCCAGGCGCAATCGGTCCATTTTGGAGTCAAGGGCGGAATGCCGCTGAACGACGCAATCGACGCGGCCGGTTCATTCAAGTCCGACTTCAAGCGTTTCACTTTTGGGCCGATGGTGGACGTGTTCCTACCCGGCGGTATAGGCGTTGAAGCAAACGCGCTCTACAAGAAGACCGGCTACACGGCCGAGGCCACGTCGAGCACGGCGGCCGGGAGCCACAGCGCGCCGTCATGGGAGTTCCCCTTACTGTTGAAATACAGGCTGCCGGGTGAAGCGCTGCGGCCGTATTTCTCGGGCGGCTATGTCTTCCGCAGCATCGGCGACATGGCGAGACTCGAGCGCGGCGGGTCGCACGGGTTGGCGCTCGGCGCGGGGCTGATGATCGATCTGAAGCTGGTGAAACTCTCGCCTGAGATCCGCTACACGCACTGGAACAACGACGTCTTTGGCGGCTCTTCGACGCCCATCACGCTCAAGTCGGTAAGGAATCAGGCCGACTTCCTGATTGGGTTCACGTTCTAGGCGATGATTGGTGCTGGAGGTGGGGGTCGAACCCACATGACCGTAAAGGTCGCGGGATTTTGAGTCCCGTGCGTCTGCCAGTTCCGCCACTCCAGCAAGCGAGGCGAGTGGAGTCGCGATCAACTCCAATTCGATCCTAGCATAGGAGCCATTGCCCGATAAACACGCCAGGATGCCGATGTCCGGGCGGGGGCGCCAATCGGGGCTGCGTGACGGGCCAGGCTCCAGGCGCAGTACAATAATGCGGAGCATGGAGTTTCCAATGACAGCAAAATCAATCAACTACTATTCCGTCGTCGTCGCCAACAAGGCGGGCGAAGCCGAGCGCGTTCTGGGCGCTCTGAAGGAAGCCGGCGTCAACCTGACGGGCTTTTGGGGCTATCCCATCAAGGGGAAGAAAGCCATCCTCGACATCGCGCCCGAAGACACGAAGGCGTTCAAGAAAGCCGTGAAGAAGCTCGGCCTCGAAGCCAGCGGGAAGAAGCAAGCGTTGTTCACCGCCGGCGACGACCAACTCGGATCCCTCCTGGACGTGACCTCGAAGATCACCGCGGCCGGGATCAATATCCATGCCGCGCAGGCCATCTCTTCGGCCTCCGGGCAGTATGGCGCCTTTATCCAGGTGGATGAGGCCGACTTCAAGAAGGCGAAAAAGGCCGTCGGCGCAAAGTAAAGAACTGATTCCCCTCCTGCCGTGGAACCGCCGGTGGTAAAACGGATAGGAGCATGCAAACACGACCACTCGGAAATAGCGATCTCCGCATCACGCCGATCGGCATCGGCGCGTGGGCCATGGGCGGAGGAGGTTGGCAGTTCGCCTGGGGGCCGCAGGATGACGACGATTCAATTCGCGCCGTCCGTGCGGCCATTGATGCCGGGCTGAACTGGATTGACACCGCCGCCATCTATGGCCTCGGCCATGGCGAGGAGGTGGTGGGCCGGGCGCTGAGTGGACTGCCGACGAAGCCCTACGTTTTCACAAAGTGCGCCAGGGTGTGGTCGGATGACCGCAATATCCTTAAGGTTCTGAAACGCGACTCCGTCCGGAAAGAGTGCGAGGACTCCCTGCGTCGCCTGAAGGTGGATGTCATCGACCTCTATCAGATGCACTGGCCCGAGCCTGATGAAGACGTGGAGGAAGGATGGGAAACCCTTGTCCGGCTGAAGGAAGAGGGCAAGGTGCGGTGGATCGGAGTATCAAATTTCTCCACCTCGCAACTCGATCGGATCTCGCGGATTCAAGTCCCGACGTCGCTCCAGCCGCCTTACAACATCCTGAGGCGCCAGATCGAAGGGGACCAGTTGGAGTATTGCCGGGCGAACAATATCGGCGTGGTCGTCTATTCGCCGATGCAGTCGGGCCTGTTGACAGGCCGGATGACGGCCGGGCGCGTCGCGGCCATGCCGGCTGACGATCACCGCCAGCGGACACCGTATTTCCAGGAGCCGCAACTGAGCCGCAACCTTGCTTTGGTGGAAGTGCTGCGAGGGATCGGCGGCCGGCACGGGCGCACGCCGGGCGAGACGGCGATCGCCTGGACGCTGCGGTTGCCCGAGATCACAGGGGCGATTGTGGGGATCAGGGCAGTGGAACAGGTGGAGGGCGTTGTGGGCGCGGCCGGGTTCCGGCTTTCACCTGAGGAAATCGCGGAGATCGATTCGTTCCTGGAAGCGAATCCAGTTTAAGCGGAGGGCTTGCGGAGCCAGATGTAGCAATGGTTACCGAGCCTGTGAACGTAAGCTGAACGGAAGAGGTAGAGGTCCAGGTAGCGCAGCGGCCAGAGGAGCCAGCCGGCCACTCCGTGCGCCAGGACGCGCCACCAGCGCCAGGGCAGCAGCATCTTGGCGAACTCGATCGCGAAGACCAGCATCGTGGCCGCCGGGCCGGCCCGCCAGCCGGTCGAGATCACTTCCAGTCCTCCGGCCATTGTGCGCAAGCCCTCGGGGGTGAAGCGGCGGTAGTCGTTCGGATAGGCATGGAAGGGGTGGCAGAAGGGCGTGACGACATGCGCCCAGCCGCCCGGCAGGAGCACTCGCTCGATCTCGCGCATGACACGTTCCGGATCGACGACATGTTCGAGTACGGCGTCGCACTCGACGCGGGTGAACTGGGCGTCGCGGAAGGGCAGCAGGTGAGCGTCGGCCTGGATGTCAACGCCGTAGGCCGGGTCGATATCCAGGTTGATGTAGCCATCGACGCTGCGGTTGGCGCCGCCGATATAGAGGTTCCAGCGTCCGAGCGGAGCCTCGGGGCGATCTTCCCGCGGGTTCACGATGAACGGGTCTGGCGGGGCGAAGAGGCGCGCCAGGCGGCCAGGTTGATGTGGGAGTCGAGCCAATGTGGGCCTCAGACGGACATCAGTACGTGACGGCTCGGCGTGGGAACCCGGCTGATTGGCGGACGATTCATCGCTCCACCCAATTTTACAGCCGAAGAGTGGTAACTCGGCACTGAGACTGAGTTTGATCGTAAGGGCATCCTCTGATTTGCCTGTGTATTCATACCTAGACCCCTTGTGAGCGTTAATTTTCCTCTTCCCACCCTCGTCTTCCATGCAGCAAACTGCCGATAGGCACATAAGAGCCATGCGACGACGACGACAACGGGGCAACACCCTGGTAGAGACCGCGCTCATCTTCCTGCCGCTGTTCGCGATCATCTTCGCCATTCTCGACTTCGGTCTGGTGATCTTCATTAAGAGCACGCTGCAGAACGCAGTCAGGGAAGGCGCGCGCTATGCGGTGACCTATCAACTGAAGTCCGGGATGGGGCACGACCTCTCAATCAAGACAGTGGTCCAACAGAACGCGCTGGGTTTTTTGAACGGGACTACGGGTCTGGACAGGATCAAGGTGAGGTACTACCAGCCGGACACATTCGTGGAGACGACGTACAACTGGCCGGGCAACTTGGTCGAGATCTCGGTGGAGGGCTATCAGTGGAGGTGGATTATCCCTGTCTGGCGCGCGCCGGGCACACTCAGCCTGGTGGCCCGGGCGCTGGACCGCATGGAGGGATTGCCGGCAGGGACGACACCGCCGACACGCTGATTCCGGTGTGAGCGGTTTGGGAAGGCCGTGCGAGGAGGGGACGAATGAGAAGGAACAGGAAGAAGTCAGAAGGCGGAAACGCCATTCTTGAATCCACCCTATGCTTCATTTTCCTGGTGCCGCTGCTGATCGGGTCGGTGGGCATCGGGATGTCGCTGAACAGGTCGATCCAGGCCAATCAGGTCACGCGTAGCGCAGGCCACATGTATGCCCGCGGACTGAACTTCGCGCTCACTGGCAACCAGCAGTTGCTCGTGCGGATGGCTACGGGTCTTAACCTTCAGTTGACTGGCGGAGATGGGGTGGTTTACCTCACTCGCGCGGTTAAGATCGGCGACCAGCAGTGCCTGGACGGGGGCGTGACGATCGCGCTGTGCGGCAATCGTGGGCAGACGGTGATCACCAGCCGGGTCCGATTCGGGAATACGAGTTTGCGTACAAGTTCCTACGGCAATCCTTCGAGCGCGTTCTTCAACGCGAGCGGAGATGCCGCCGCGGTGGATTACCTGAAGCAGTCCGCGCTGGTGATCCCCAATTTCAGTACAACCCTCACCTTGGGCGACGGCGAAAGCGCCTATGTCGCTGAATCCTTTTTCGCCAGCGCCGGAACCGGCTTCGGCATGAGCGGGGGCGCGTACAACCGGAGCATCTTCTAATGAAATCGACGAATACGAAAACGGCTCATGCGGGCAGGGACCGGACGCGGCGCGAGAAGGGCGTCGCCCTACTGCTTACATCGGTTTTCACCATCTGCCTTATCCCTGTGGTGGGCCTGGCGATTGACGCCAGTTACATGTACGTCGTCAAGGCGAGACTTTCGACTGCCGCCGACGCGGCCGCCCTGGCGGCGGCGCGGAACCTGAGCATCGGCTTGACCATGGCCGATCAGGAGGCATCCGCCCGCAGCCGCGCCGAGGCCTTCTTCCACGCCAACTTCCCGACCAGTTACATGGGCACGATCTCGAAGTCCGTGACGGTCAGCGTGGCCGAAACCTCTTCTCGCGTCCGGACTGTTCGCGTCAACGCCAGCACACGTGCTCCCACGTGGTTCATGGGATTCCTGGGGTTCCGCAACGTGGACATCAACGCCGCGAGCACGGCGTCGCGCCGCGACGTGAACCTGATGATGATTCTGGACCGGTCGGGCTCGATGAACACAACGACCACTCCCACTGCCTGTGCCGCGATGAGGAGCGCATCTAAAGTCTTCATCGACGGCTTCGCCAACGGCCGCGACCGCATCGGGATGGTCGCTTTCAGCACCGGTTACTCGATGGGCTACGCGCCCAACCGCGATTTCAAGACGTCCAGCCCCACCCTAGCCAGCAGGATCGACCTGATCACATGCACCGGCGGCACCAACAGCGTCCAGGCAATGAGGGAGGCATGGGAACCGATCAAGGCGATGAATGAACCGGGCGCATTGAACATCATCGTCTTCTTCACTGACGGCCAACCCACCGCGTTTCCAGCGATGTTTCCGATCAAGATGATCACGGACACCCGCTATGGCTATGGCGCGGACACCTATACCAACACGGGCACTCAGTACTCGATCCCGCCGAGTACGTGCAAGGACTCCAGCGGCAGGGTGTATCCGACGGCAGGCTGGAACCCGATCCCCAGAAAGGGCATCATCGTTGCCTATGGAGAAAGCGCGAGTCTGGGCAACACCGGAGCCATCATCTCCTCGGCTGAACAACCGCTAACCGCCCCGCACCTCAACCCAATCAACAACGCAACCGCTACCTCCGACGAGTACTCCAGCGGTTGTCGCTTCACGACCGACATCAGGTATGCCCGCCGCGATATCGCCTACATCCCGAACACCGACCTGTACGGCAATACCACCAATTGCTGTTACATGACCGCCGCGGCCATTGACAAATTCAGTTCCGGCACTTACGCCGGCTTCATGCGGCCGGACAAGCCGATCACGGTTGAGAAGGCGGCAACGAACGCGGTCGACAACATGGCGAACACGATCCGGAACCATGCAACGCTCTATCCGATCATTTACTCGATCGGTCTGGGTACAGTCGATGATGTCCTTCTGAAGCGAGTTGCAAACGCCGTAGACAGCACCTCTTACAACACAAGCCAGCAGACCGGCCTATACGCATATGCTCCAGACCAGACCCAGCTCTTCAGGGCCTTTGCCATGATCCAGAGCGAGATTCTGCGCATCTCCAGGTAGGCGGCGTGGAAACTGGAATCTACCGAAGGGCCGCGACGACCTCGCGGCCCTTTTCATAGAGCATCGAAACCTCGCTGCCGCAGCCGACAAAGAGCATCCCCATCTCTTTCCACCTGCGGGCCAGAGCCGGATTTCTGGCTTGCGCCCCCGGCACGACGCCGTGCGCGAGGCATGCGGCTACAATGCGCTCGACCGTGGCCAACATCTTCGGGTGCTCGAACTCGCCGGGCACGCCGAGACTGATTGTCAGGTCCACCGGTCCAATCATCACCGCATCCAGGAACGGCACGCTCAGCAGTTCGTCCATCGCCTCGACGGCCTTCACGGTCTCGATCTGAAGGACGACCATGGTCTGCTCGTTGGCATGGCGCATGATCTCCGGGATGGAGGCGGGTTCGAAGTCGATGTGAAGAGGCGTCAGGCCGCATCCTCGCGCACCCTCGGGTGGAAATTTGGTCCAACTGACGGCGCGCTGTAGAATCTCGGAATCCTCGACACGCGGGAAAATGACACCCTCGGCGCCGCAGTCGAGCGCTCTGGCAATCAGCGCGTATTGGAGATCGGCGACGCGCACGATGGGGCTGAGCGTCGTTTTGACGGCCATCCGGCAGAGGTCCTGAAGTTCGGAGATGCCGAAGCCGCCATGTTCACCGTCGAGGAATGCCCAATCGAACCCGGCGGCAGCCAGGGTGCGGATGGTGTCCTGCGAGCGGAATTGTTGGTAAGCGGTGCCGATCTGGATGCGGCCCTCGCGCAGGTTTTTCTTGACCGAGTTGATCTTCATTTCGCCTCCTTAGGCAGCACTCAGACCGTCAGCATGAGGTGGTCCGGGCAGCCCTGTTGTGTATTCTCGTAAATCGTATCAATCAGATCCAATCCGTGGGTGGCCAGGAAGGGAAGGATTGAATAGTAGCGTTCCTGGAGATGCCGGTCCGGGAAAACGAGGCCGGAGATGTGCCCGGCAGCCGCATCGGCGAGGCTATTGCGGCGCAAGGCCTCGGCTGCGGCCTTTCTCTGGATTTTCTCCAACTGGTAGAGCATCTTGGCCTTGCTCTTTTCCATCGCGGCAGCGAGCGTGGGATCGAAGTCATGCAACTGGCCGCGCAGTCGATCCACGGCGGAGCGGACATCAAGCGTCGCGTCCTGGAACGTCGAATCCAGTTCGTCGGGCAGAAGCACTTGGGCCACGCGCCGGCGAAGGGCCTCGCCGCCATGGAAACAGTCGGCCAGGGTCAGGTGATAGCGCTCCATCAGCATCCGGCTGCGCTCGTCGAGCAGCGTGAATCCGGAACGCGAAACCGGCACGGGTGAGCGTCCAAGCAGCGCGCGATAGAGGACTTCCGACTGAGCCAGGTAGGCGATCTCGGCCGGGCCGCCGACATAGGCGGCGGTCGGCAGCAGGTAGTCCTGCATGACCGGGCGAAGCAGCGCCGTCGGCGACAGCGCTGGACCTTGCCGGGCGAGTTCCTCCGGCCGGAGGACGCGGTCGCCCAGCAGGTAGTTCCCATCCTTGACGCGAAGGGTCCGGCGCACGCCGTCCTCGAGGAGGAAGAACAGGGACGTGGAGTCCTCATAGTGGACCTGGGCGTGATAGCCGGCAGCCCCCAACTCGCGGCTTCTCTCCTTGAGGGCGGCGGACAGTTCGGCTGTCCGCGCCGCCGCTTCCGACAGCAGAGGCGCGGCCAGCCGGCGGAAACCGGGAGACATCGGGTCCACAAAAACGAATCCGAAACCGGCCAGCAGTTTCTGCATGAGCCGCTGGAAGGCCGAGCCGAACGTCATGCCTGGGGCGTAGGCATCTTCCACCAGACCCGCTATCTCGTCGGCATAGAGCAGACCGGATAGGGCTTCACGCAACTGCGCCAGAGGGGATTCCGAGAGGATTACCGACCCGACGGGCTTGCCTGGCGTCCCATCGCCTTTTGCGACCAAACGAACTGGACGGCGGCCCCTTCCATAGACGTGGCAGTGGTTAACTTCTTCAAAATCATGGTCTTCCGTCGCCAGCCAGAAGACCGGGACGGCGCGAATGCCGCTGTCGTTGAGCTGGCGAGCCAGCTTTGCCGCCGTCAGCGCCTTGTATAGCGTATAGGCCGGTCCGCCAAACAAACCCACCTGCTGACCGGTCACCACGGCGACCGTATCGGGCAACTCGAGCATCGACACGGCGGGCGATTCGCCATTGGTCTCCCTCAGCACCGCGGCGAGATCCTGACGCCGCTGGTGAGGGATGGTGATCTCGGCCGCCGCCCGGCCGATGGACGTGGGATTGTGGGGGTCGTGCCGGTAGAAGCGCGCAACCCGATCAAATCGATAGAGATAGTCGGCAAACAGCGCACTGGTTCCGGGGAGTTCAGTATGGGGGATACAGATGGTTCTCATGCAGTGGCGGGTCTCCCGGACACGGACACACCCGAGCGTATCAAAGTCAGAGACCATGCCGCTCCGGATATCATCAATTAGACGGGCAACACCCCCATGGAAGACCAGGAATTTCAGAACAGGGCCACTCAGGCGCTCGAAGACCTCCACGCAAGGCTCACCGCCGCAGGCGATGAGTACGACTTCGACTCCGACATGAATGCCGGCGCGCTGGTGATCGAATTCGAAGATCCGCGGGAGCGGTTTGTCGTCAGTCCCAACTCGCCCGTGAAGCAGATCTGGGTATCGGCGCACGTGCAGAGCTTCAAACTCGACTGGGACGGCGGGCGCGAGGATTTTGTCTATCCCCGGACGGGCGAGACACTCGACGAACTGATTGCAGCGGCGATCCGCAAGCGAATCCCGGACTTCGGCTACTAGTGTCATGTCTCAGAAGTGAATAGCAGAGGAACATGCCCGTGGATCGCAACCGGCGCCGCCGGCGGACCACGTGTGCAGGCGGTCAAGTCACGGAATATGCGGCAGTTCCGCCAATCCAGGGGAGCCGGACCAAGGGGGTCCGGCGCGGACGAGGGCGTCCGCCCTACGTTGCTTGTTAAGCGAACTTTGGAGACGGGACAGTAGTGGCTGGCGTCTACATCTCGTATCCGTTCTGCTCACAGAAGTGCACCTACTGTAACTTCGCCTCCGGCGTCCTGCCGGCATCGCTCGCCCGCGGGTATCTGGACACGCTCATCAGCGACATTGGCGGGACCACGTGGCCCTGGACCCCTCGAACCGTCTACATCGGCGGCGGAACGCCCTCGCAATTGGAGCCGGATGATCTGGCGCGCCTGTTGGCCGCCGTACCAGGCCGGCCGTGGGAGGAGGCGACCATCGAAGCCGCTCCCGGCACGATCACGCCAACGCTGGCGGCAGGATGGGTTGCGGCGGGCATCAACAGGATCTCGCTGGGGGTGCAGTCGTTTGACGTGGCCGAACTACGCGGCACAGGCCGGCGTCACAGCGCCTCGGTGGTCGAGGCCGAAATCGCCGTTTTGCGGACACACGGCCTTACCAACATCTCGATCGACCTCATCGCCGGGCTACCTCGGCAGACCGGGTCGAGTTGGCGCGAGTCGCTGGATTGGATCGAGCGCCTGGGCGTGCCGCACGTGTCGGTCTATATGCTCGAAGTGGATGAGGATTCGCGGTTGGGCCTGGAGATTCTGAACGGCGGGTCGCGGTATGGCGCCTGCGGCGTACCATCGGAGGCGGCCATCGTCGATTCCTATGAAGAGGCGGTGGACCGGCTTGGCGGACTGGGCCTGGCCCGCTATGAGATCTCAAGCTTCGCGCGGCCCGGATTCGAGTCGATGCACAACTTGAAGTACTGGCGGCTCGATCCTTACCTGGGATTCGGAGCGGACGCCCATTCCTGCTGTGACGGCATGCGCTGGCAGAACGTCGAATCGGCCGCCGAGTACGTGGCGCGCGGGCGGAGCGGCGAAACGCCGCTCCTCGCCAAGACTCCGGCGGTCCCGGATGAAGAGTACTTTTTTCTCGGACTGCGGCAATTGGCGGGCGTCGAAGCCGGGCCGGATCGGATCGCCCCATACCGGGAGGCGGTGGATCGTTTGGTCTCGGACGGCCTTGTCGAGTATGACGGCCGGCGACTGTGCCTGACCCGGCGCGGCGTTCTGTTGTCCAATGAAGTCTTTGGGGAGTTCATTTCATGAGTTCCGAAATCATCGACCTGAGAAGCGACACTGTCACTCGGCCGACGCCCGCCATGCGCCAGGCTATGTTCGAGGCCGAAGTCGGCGATGACGTTTATGGCGAGGACCCGACAGTCAATCGCATCGAGGCGCGCGCCGCCGAAATGACCGGCAAGGAAGCCGCGCTGTTTGTTCCCACCGGCACGATGGGCAACACGATCGCCATCAAACTGCTGACATCGCACGGTCAGGAGGTGGTCTGCGACTCCCGCGGCCATCTGCTGAATTACGAATTGTCGATGGCCGCCTGGTTTGCCGGCTGTCTCATCAGGCCGGTGGATTCCCCCGAGGGCATTCTGACCTGGGACAGGATCCAGCCCCATGTGCGGCCATTGGGACCGCATTGGGCGCAAACGGGCTGCATCGAACTTGAGAACACCCACAACATGGCGGGCGGGACCGTGTACCCGCTGGATGTTCTCGACGAGATTTGCCTCGAGGCTCACCAGAGAGGGATTGGCGTGCACCTCGACGGGGCGCGGCTGTTCAACGCCGCAGTGGCCCAGGGTATTCCGGCCGCGCGGATCTGCCGCGATGTGGACACGGTGATGTTCTGCCTGTCGAAAGGTCTCGGCGCGCCGGCCGGATCGATGCTGGCGGGGCCGAAGGAGTTGATCGACAGTGGACGGCTGTATAGGAAACGTCTGGGCGGGGGCATGCGGCAATCGGGGATTCTCGCCGCCGCGGGGCTGGTTGCGCTCGATACGATGGTCGACCGGTTGGCCGACGACCACGCTAACGCGCGGCGGTTGGCGGCTTTCCTTTCAAGTCTGCCGGGCGTCCGGGTGGTCAACCCTGAGCCCGCGACCAACATCGTCATTTTCGACATTTCGGCCACCGGCCGGGTGGCGCACGCGGTCAGCGCCGATCTGAAGAAGGGCGGCGTTTTGATCAACCCGATTTCGCCCACGTCCATGCGACTGGTGACGCACTGCGACTTCCCCACGGGGAGCATACCGGCGGTGGAGGCGGCCGTTGGCGCGGCGCTGGCGGGCTGACAACCGGGGAGCGAACTGTGCAGCACGGTGCGTGAGAATATGATCGTGCGTGGCATACTAAGATTCTGTGCGCGCCAGTTCATGCCCGATCGACACGCGGATCGTTTACTGCGGAGACTGCCTCGATCAACTCCGCAAACTTCCTGATGGTTGCGTTGACCTAATCTATATCGATCCGCCGTTTAACTCCAATCGCAACTACGAGGTGTTTTGGGGCGAGACGAAGGAGAAGCGGGCCTTCGAGGATCGACATGAATCGACCAAGGCTTACATCGAGTTCATGCGACCCCGATGCGTTGAACTCGCGCGCGTGCTTAAGAAAACGGGGAGTTTCTACTACCACTGCGACTGGCACGCCTCGCACTACGTCAAGGTCATGCTCGATCAGATTTTCGGAGAGAATAACTTTCAGAACGAGATCGTTTGGAAGCGCACCTTCGCTCACAGTAGCGCTGCCAGATATGGCCCCGTCCATGATTCGATTCTGTTCTACACCTGCTCCAATGAATACACCTGGAATAAGCAGTACCAGCCTTATGACCAGGACTATCTAGCCACGTTTTTTGACCACACCGACGCCGACGGCCGGAAGTGGATGCGGATGGACTTGACCGGCGACGGAGTCCGCCACGGAGACAGCGGCGAGCCTTGGCGCGGAATCGACGTAACGGCCAAGGGGCGGCACTGGGCCATCCCGGTAGAGGCAGTCGAACAATACAAACTACCTCCACAGGCGACCAGCCAACAAAAACTGGACGCCCTTGATAAAGCCGGAGCGATTCACTGGCCGAAGAAGGAGGGCGGTGTGCCGCGCCTCAAGCGCTACGCCGACAAGAGCCTTGGTGTCCCATTGCAAACGGTCTGGAACGACATTCGCCCACTCCACAATCTTTCGACCGAACGGCTCGGCTACCCAACCCAAAAGCCGCTCCCCCTTCTGTCACGCATCATCAAAGCATCCAGTAACGAGAAGGACATCATTCTGGATGCGTTCTGCGGATGCGGCACAGCGCTTGTTTCCGCCCAGCAACTCAACAGGCGGTGGGTCGGCGTTGACATATCCCCTACAGCCTGCCGAGTTATGGCCCAGAGGCTGAGGGATGTCTGCAAACTGCCCGAGGACGAGAAGTTGTGGCGTATCGGTCGTGGCTTCGTTGTACGCGACCTGCCATGGACCGAGGCTCAGTTGCGGCGCATCCCGCCATTCGAGTTTGAAAACTGGGCCGTGATTGCGCTCGGAGGGATCGGCAACAAGTCTAAAGTTGGCGATATGGTGATCGATGGCCGGATCTTCCCCCTCTCCGCAGCGCCGGAAAAGAAGGCCGGCATGCTTGACTTCATGGATCAGTGGTATCCGATCCAGGTCAAACAGAGGGACAAGGTTGGGCGCCCGGACATCGACCAGTTCGAGGCAATGATGATGCGTGAGAACCGCATCAAGGGCTTCTATGTGTCGTTCGGTTACACCAGTGACGCCATGACGGAGATCGGCGCGTTCTTCAGACGAACCGGCAAGGTGATCGTGCCGTTCACTGTCAAGGAAATCCTGGACGACCAGATTGCCCAGAAACTGGCTTGAACGTAGTGGCACGGATTTAGCGCACTACCTGTGATCCGGGGGTTGCCGCTTTCTGCTAGTATCTTTTAGCATTAGGGCAGTTACGCCCGTTGGATACGATCTGGCGTGGCGGCTTCCGCACGAAAACCGATGATTCTGTTCTCCATCCTGCTCCCACTGCTTGCCCAGGCGCCCTCCAGTCCGGCACCCGCGGCAGGCCTGCTTGACGCTCAGGTCAAGGCATCCGCCGCCCACAAAGCCTATCGGGACAGGTCTCGAGGCGCTCAGCGATGCGATCCTCAGACGGCCGCGGCAGCCACAGCGGCCACTCGCGCCGCAATCCAGGCGGCCCAGCGGCGGGAGCAGGCTCTCGCCGCCATCGGCATGAGAGCGCAGCAAAGCGCAGCCTGGACCTCTCCGGCCGATCCAACCGATGGCGAACTTGCCAAGGCCGTCGATTTGCTGCGACGGGATATGGAAACGTCAGCCGCAATGCTGGCCAAGGCCGCTCCCGGCGCTGGGGTGTCCGCCCAGGCGCTACGCGACATTGTGTCGCAGTCCGAGGGATTGCCGCGGGTGGAGGCCCTGATAGCGGAAACGGGCGACAAGGCTCCCGATGCGGCTTCCAGTCTGGCCACGCTCGCCGGCGAGCTGTTGATCGAGGAGATCCTGATGAACGCCTACTTCAAAGGCTCGAAGGCGGAACTCGAGCGTAGCTGTACGGAGAAGCCCGCAGGCGGGGATGATCCTTTCCGTCTGCCGGCCCGTCCGGCCAAACCGGCGGCCAGCGGCAGGAAGGGGCGCTGATGCCGGGAAGCATGACGGCAAGCTGCCGCGGTTTGGAAATGAGACGGCTTAGTTCGACCTTGCTCGCCTTCGCCCTGCTCTTGCTGACGCCATCCGGCGATGCGCGCGCGCAGGCTACCCAGTCGCCGCTCGTGCCGGCGCGCGAGGCATACGACGCGGCGATCGACATATGGGTTGCCATTCAGCAGAACCTGGCGGAGGAATTGCAACTCCTGCCAGTTGAAGCGGCCCAGATCAAACTGCAGGCCGCCGAGAAAGCCAGGCAGGCGGTAAGTCGGGCGCGGTTGAGTTATCTGAACAGCCTGAGGCGATCCTACGCCGGGGTTGCGGCGAGTCTCCGCGGTGCGGGCAGCGCCCCCGATAGCGCCACCGGTTTGGTGCTCTCCGCCGACAAAGTGATGATGACGGACCTGGATGCGGCGGTCGTACTGCTGGATGGAGAAATCAAGCGCGCCGCGGCAACGGATCGCCCTCGTGCGGCGGCGCTCCAGGAGCAGAAGACGGATCTGCTCGAACTTAGGAGCCTGGTTCTGCGGCGGGGGCGTGAATTGGATCGTCTGGAGTCGGCGCGAACACTCGCCAATGGGAGGCGAGAGACGCTGGCGAAGGCCTATGTCCGGCTGGCCGATTGGGCATCCTCGGCGGTCGAGGCGGCTGCCAGAGAGGAGGAATCCTGGGCGGCTACCTACACTTCGATGCGCGGCCAGATCGCCAATTCGCCGCGGGAGAGGGTGGTGGAACGGCAGGCTCCCGAACCGGTGGTCCCACCTCCTCCGCCGGTACAAACCGGTCCGGTGTTAGCGCAGGGCGGTGGATCAGCATTGGTGCCGACCATCGGAGGGCTCTGGCTGCTGAACAATCCGCGGGCGAAGAAGCTGCCATCCGGCGCATACGAACCGGCGTCGGCGCGGCTCGAAATCAGTCAGAACGGAACCGACGTTGAAGGCTCCTTCGAATGCACATTCGCCGTGCCGTCCAACGAGCCTTTCAACCCAGTGGTAAGGTTCAACTTCACAGGCAAGATCACCAACCCAATCCTGCGGTTCGACATCGCCGCTCCGCTCGCCGGAACGATCCTGCTCCGGCAGGCTGACGCCGGGACGATCGAAGTGTCTTATGGGATCAGCAACCCGCAGAAGACGGGTATCGCATTTGGCGCCGTGCCGGAGGATGGCCCCCAGGTGCTTCGAAAGGCACTTCGCTAGCTCCGCATGGCGCTACAATCCTCTTTGTGGTCCGCGCCGACGAGCGCGAACAAGGAGGCTTGGCATGCCGGAGCGCCATCATTCGGGTTCTCATCCCTCAACCGCCGTCCTCACGCGCGGCTACGATCCTCGTCTGAGCGTCGGAAGCGCGCGTCCAGCGGTCTTCCGAAGTTCGACCTACGTGTTCTCCAGCCCCGAGTCGGCTGAGCGGGCCTTCGATCTGGTCTCGGGCAGAGCCACACCGGAGCCGGGCGAGACCGCCGACCTGATTTACTCACGCTTCAACCATCCGAATGCGCAGATTCTCGAGGATCAGATCGTCCCGCTGGAAGAAGGCTCCGAGTGGGCAGTGGCCTTCAACAGCGGCATGGCTGCCATCATGACGTCGCTGCTTGCCTGTGTCGGGCAGGGCGACGCCATCGTCCACACCGTCCCACTCTATGGCGGGACTCAGAGTCTGATGCACCAGTTCTTCGAGCCCTTCGGCATTCGCTGCATCCCCGTGGTGGCCGGGCGCAGCGCCGAGATCGACGAGGCCATCCTGACAACTGAACGGGTCAAGGCCGTGCTCATCGAGACGCCCGCCAACCCCACCATGGTCATGACCGACATCAAGCGGGCGGCCCTCACCGCGGCCAGATTGGACCCGAAGCCGGTGGTGATGGTGGACAATACGTTCCTTGGCCCCACCTTCCAGCACCCAATCACGCTCGGGGCCGACATGGTGATTTACTCGGCCACGAAGTATCTGGGCGGGTTCAGCGATCTGCTGGCCGGGGTCGCCATCGGCACGGACAAGCAGGTGGAAGGCGCCATCCGCGGCCGCCGGGGTCTGTATGGCAATATCCTCCAGCCTGACGAATGCTGGATTCTGGACGGGCGGTTGCCGACAGTGTCCCTGCGAATGAACCGCCAGAGTAAGAACGCTCAAAGAATCGCTGAAGGGTTGGTCAGGCGGGAGGAGATCCGCAAGGTGTACTACCCGACGCTATTCGACGATCCAGAACAGATCCGTATCCGCCTTTCGCAAACCGACTACCCCGGAGCCATGATCGCTATCGACCTTCATGGCGGCCGGCCTGCTGCGTTCGAGTTCCTGCGGAGCCTCAAACTGGCCCACAACGCCGTCTCGCTGGGCGGCATGGAAACGCTGGCATGTCACCCGAAGACGACGATTC
This sequence comes from uncultured Candidatus Solibacter sp., assembly GCA_964558355.1. Taxonomy (GTDB): domain Bacteria; phylum Acidobacteriota; class Terriglobia; order Bryobacterales; family Bryobacteraceae; genus PNKE01. The sequence goes on along the minus strand of CAZLDN010000025.1, from coordinate 30,449 downwards.
ACTCGGGATGCAGCGCGGAAGAGCAAGAGATCGCCGGAATTACCGACGGACTGGTGCGCATTTCGGTCGGGGTCGAGGACTGGCGCGATCTGATGCGCGACATGGAACAGGCGCTCGACGCCGTCGCGGCGCTTCCAGCCTGACCAGCCGCGCTTACCTAACGACGACGGCCGTATTTGACAGCGTGCCGATGCCGCTGGCCGTGATGGTGACAACGTCACCCTCGGCGAGCGCCGCCTCCTGGGGAGCAATGATGCCCGTGCCGGTGAGCAGGACCGATCCGGCGGGCACCTCATTGGCGCGCATCAGGTATTCGATCAGCGTTTCGATCTTGCGGCCGAGTTTCGAAGTCGAGACGGCGCCTTCGAACGTGATCTTTTCGCCGCGCCGGATCGTGCAGGCCATGTCGAGCGCGTAGGGATTTGTCAGTTCGTCAGGCGTCACAAACCAGGGGCCCAAGGCGCAGCAGGCCGTATAGAACTTGGATTGCGGCAGGTAGAGCGGGTTTTCGCGTTCGATGTCCCAGGCCGAGACGTCGTTGGCGAGCGTGTATCCGAGAATCGCGCCTTTCTCGCCCAGCAACACGGCGAGTTCAGGCTCCGGCGCGGTGAACACCGAGTCCTCGCGAATGCCGATCCCGCCGCCCGGTCCGACGCAGACGCGCGCTGTCCCCTTGAAGAAGATCTCCGGTCTGGGGGCGGTGAACACGTGGCGGTAGAAGCCCTCCCGCGTGCCGTGTTCGGCATCCCGGAACGACGCGCTCATCTCGTAAGTGCAGCCGCAGGCCCAGACTTCGATGGGTTCGATGGGCAGAACCGGCGAGGCGACCTCACGCGTGTTGGCGGCATGGTTCGAGGCGAGCGCGACGAGGGACGTATCCTCGAGCGCACATCGATGGATCACTTCAAGCAGGCTGTAGCCGGGGATGGGCCGGGCCTGGCCCTTGTCGAAGACAGCCGCCGTGACGCGGCCGTTCCATTCAATCTGTCCGATTTTCATGAGTCGCTCAGTATTTAACGTACACGGTCTTGTAGTCGCTGTAGAACTCGAGCGCGGCCGGACCTTGTTCCTTGGGACCGAAGCTCGAGTCCTTCGTGCCGCCGAAGGGTAACTGGTACTCGACACCCGCACTGGGCAGGTTGACGGTCAGAAGGCCGGCTTCCATGCCGTACACGAAATCGAGAGTGCGTGACAGGTTCGATGTCTGGATCGACGCCGAGAGGCCGAATTCGCTGGCGTTGGCCATTTCGAGCGCGTGCTTGAAATCGCGCGCCTTCATGATGGCCAGGACGGGTCCGAAGATCTCTTCACGGGCGATGACCATTTCCGGCGTCACACCGGCAAAGACCGTGGGCGCGACGAAATAGCCCTTGTCATGGACGCCGCCGGTCAGACGGCCGCCGCCGCACAAAGGCTCGCCCGCCTCCGCGCGGCCTTTCTCGACGTAGTCGAGGACCGTGTTCATCTGGCCCTCATCGACACACGGGCCGATGTCGATGCCGGGTTCCATGCCGTTGCCGACCTTCAGTTGACGGGTCCTGGCTGCGACGGCCTCGACGAACCTGTCGTGAATGCTCTCTTCGACAATCGCCCTGGATGTCGCCGTGCACTTCTGGCCGGTGGAGAAGAATGACGCGTTGACCACATTCTCCACGGCGGAATTGAAGTCGGCGTCGGCCAATACGATTGTGGGGTTCTTGCCGCCCATCTCCAGCTGGATCCGGATGCGCCGCTTCGAGGCGCGTTCGTGCAACTTGTGGCCGATGCCGCAAGAGCCGGTAAAGCTGACCGCCTTCACAGCCGGCGCGTCGATCAGCGCGTTGCCAACGGCGCTGCCCGCGCCGGCGACGAAATTGACCACGCCTTTCGGGATGCCGGCATCGTGACAGGCTTCGATCAGCCTCCATGCGCTGATAGGCGCGGCGGATGCGGGTTTCATGACGGCGGTGTTGCCGCAGATCAGCGCTGGGGCGAGTTTCCATGCGGGGATCGCGCTGGGGAAGTTCCACGGGGTGATCAGGCCAACAACGCCGATGGGTTTGCGAATGGCGAACATGTGCACGCGGTCGCGCTCGCTGGGGACGATGAAGCCGCCCATGCGCGCTCCCTCGGCGGCGAAGTAGCGGAAGATGTTGATGCTGCGACGCACCTCGCCCTTGGCCTCGGGCAGCGTCTTGCCCTCCTCGCGTGTCATGTCCGCGGCGATCTCGTCGAAGCGGCTGTCCAGGATCTCGGCGGCCTTGAACAGCAGCGCCCCTCGCGCCGGTCCAGCCATGGAGGACCATGCCGGCAAGGCCGCGTTTGCAGCGTCCACGGCGGCAGCCATGTCAGCAGCAGTGCCGGCTACGTGAAGGCCAACGACCTCGTCGATACAGGCCGGGTTGCGATTCTCGAATGTGGGGCCTTCCACCCACTGGCCGTTGATGTAGTTCGGAAAGAGTTTAGCGCTCACTGTTTTCACACCTCTCCCCTGAAAATAGTGTTCATTCTCATCCCTCGTTGTGGCCCGGCGACCGGCCATGGCGAACTCCGTCGAAAACCACGCCTGGAAACCCGCTCTCTCCGTTCGCGGCCTCCTGCTCCTGAGGCTGCGAACGAAGAGAGCAGGTTCCACCCGCACCCTCGCAAGTCGTGCCCGGGACTCGCTTCCCTGAAAACAGTGTTCATTTTCATCCCTCGTTGTGGCCCGGCGACCGGCCATGGCGAACTCCAGCAAAACCGCCGGCATCGCGGCGCGGGCGCATCCGGCTGGACCGATTCCCGTTGGGGCCGTACCCGCTCGCTTCCAGCTTAAAACTTCACGGCGGGCGCGGTCCGGGAGCCAGGATCGGTCTTGAAATAGGCGTCGTTGCGCTGGAATCCCAACATGCCCGCGAACAGGTTGTTGGGGAACAACCCGATGGTCGTGTTGTACTTCTGAACCGCCTCGTTGTACTTGCGCCGCTCCACCGCGATCCGGTTCTCGGTTCCGGCCAGTTCGTCCTGCAATCGCAGGAAGTTCTCGCTCGACTTCAGATTCGGGTAGTTCTCGACCACCACCAGGAGCCGCCCGATGGCGCTATCCAGCCGGCCGTTGGCTTCGATTTTCTCCTGCGGGTTGCGCGCGCTCAACAGCGACGACCGGGCGCTGGCGACCGCCTCCATGATGTCCTTCTCCTGGGCGGCGAATCCCTTCACCGTGCTGACGAGGTTTGGGATCAGGTCGGCGCGGCGCTGCAGCGCGATGTCGACATCGGCCCAGGCCTTCGTGTACGTCTCCCGCTCGGTCACCAGAAGATTGTTGACCGACGCGGCCTTCCCGCCCACGAACAAACCAAGCGTCACCAACACGCCAAAAATGATGAGAAATATCTTCATAAGCTCCAGTCCTCTATTTCGCCATGCCGTCCACGGCAACCACCACTGCCTGGATCGACTTCATGTAGGTATCAAACAGCGGCCCGGCTTCCTGCTGCCTCACTTTCAGGGCGCCTTCACGCAGGCTCAATAAAGTATAGAACGCCGTGGGCTCGACACCGAACGCCTGTTCGATCGCCGCCACAAGGGCGCGCTTCTCGAAGGGCGCCTCCTTGCCGGCCAGAAGCAGCACGTGACGGCTCAATACGATAAAGGTGCTGACCGATTCCGCCATGAGCCGGATCAGCAGATCAGGGTCCACCATCGCCGAGGCGGCTTTCTGCCTCAGGCGGATCAGCTTGGCTCTCAGTTCATGCTCCACCTGGGCGCGGTAGAACGAATCGTCGATCTGGAGGCCCTCGATCGGATCGGTCCCGAACAGCACCTTGCGGCGCTCCAGCATGTCGTGGAATTCAATCGAAAAGCAGTCGGTCGACTCCCGCACCTCAACCTCGCCCATCAGCAACGGAGCGGGCTGCGACTGTTCGCGCCACCAGCGGATCACCGGTTCCGCCGCCGCCAGCAGTTGTCTATCCACCACATCCACAACGCAGAAGATGTTGAGATCCGACCATTTGTCCCGGTCGCCGCGATTGGAGGCGGACCCATAGAGAACAATCGATTTCAGCCTCTCATCGAGAGCCTTCCTGAGTTTCCCGATCAGTTGTTCGAGCAGTTTTTCCATTGGTTGCACGCTTGACGTCACCAGTCGCTGGACGCCCCTCCTCCACCCGAATCGCCTCCGCCAAATCCGCCGAAGCTGTCGCCGGAATCGTATCCGCCAAAGCCGCCGCCGCCATGCGTCCTAGGCGATGAAGTGAGCATCCCGGCCAGGAGTCCGAAGATGAAACTGCCCGCTCCGCCGCCGCCGCGCGGTCCGCTGTGGCGTCCGCCTCCGCCACGAAAAAGCACGGCAAACAAGACCAGGCAGGCGATCAGTAGCGGGACCATCCCCTCCCACGCCACACGCTCCCGCTGTGGCCTCGGCACACTCAGCCTGTCGCCGATCTTGACGCCCTTAGACGATGCGATGCGCTCGCCCAGCGTCTGCGCCGCCGCGGCCATTGCGCCGCCAATGTCGCCACCGCGCAGAGCCGGCCGCATCTCTCTCAACAGGCTGCCGGCATAGCCGTCGGGCATGATCGCTTCCAGCCCGTAGCCGACCTCCAGGCGGGTCCGCCTGTCCCGAATCGAGATCAGGAGCAGCGCGCCTTCGTTGGTCCCCTTCGACCCGACGCCCCATTTCCGGTAGAGCAGATTGGCGACATCCTCGACCGGCTCGCCGTCGAGTCCCGGCAGCGTCACCAGGGCGAGTTGCGCGCCCGTGGCCGCCTCGACGGCCTTGCAGTAGCGTTCCAACTCGACGCGCCGCTCGGCGGGGATGACCCGCGCAAAATCGCTGACATACCCTTCCGGCCGCAACGCCGCGAAGTCGGCGCCGGGCGACACAGCCGTCAGGGCCAGCAGAGCCGCGGCGATGTGAAGCGTCTTCATTTTCCAGCTAGCAGGCAAGCTCTTCCCGGCTCAAGGAAAGCCCGTCCAACCGCCCCAGCAGCGTCACGTTGATCTTGTCGCCCGACAACAGATCCTGGGCGACTTCCGTCACTTCCTCCGCCGTCACCGCTTCGACCATTTCGATAATCTCGTCGAGCGCAAAGAAACGGCCGTAGGTCAGCCATTGCCTGGCCAGATTGCTCATGCGGCTCCCGGTGGACTCCAGACTCAGCATCAGCGAACCCTTGATGTGGTCCTTGGCGTGCCGCAACTCATCGGGCTGCAACTTCTCATTCCTGATCCGGCGGAACTCCGAAATCACGCCATCGAGCAGCGCTCTCACGCTCTTGCCCGATGTTCCCGCATACACGGCCAGCATGCCCGTATCGCGATACATGTTCAGTTCGGAGAAGATCGAGTAAGCCAGCCCCTGCCGCTCGCGAATGTTCTGAAACAGCCGCGAACTCATGCCCCCGCCAAGCACCAGATTCAGTGTGTAGCAGGCAAACCGCAGCCGGTGCGTCGCCGGATAGGCCGGCACGCCAATGCAGACATGTACCTGCTGCAACGACCGCTTGTTCTTCAACGTCAGGTGCGCCGAAGGGCGCGGCGCCGAAATCTTCGCCACGCTGCCGCCCGCCGGCAGACCGCCCAAATGCTGCCGGGCCACATTGACCAGTTCATCATGCCGGAGACTGCCGGCCGCGGTAATAATCATGTTCGCCGGCGAATAGAATCGCCGGTGATGGTCTCTCAATGCCTCCGTCTGGAAGCTCTGGATTGTCTTGCGGTTCCCGATGATCGGGCGGCCCAGCGGGTGCCGGCTCCAGAACTTCGCCATGAACACGTCATGCAGCAGCGACTCCGGGCTGTCGTGCTCCATCTTCAGCTCTTCGAGGATGACGCCCTTTTCCTTTTCGATATCCTCTTCGTCGAACCTGGGATTGCGGAGCATGTCGGCCAGCACGTCGAAGGCGATGGGGATGTGCTCATCCAGGACTTTCGTCGTGTAGCCGACCAGTTCGCGGCCCGTGAAGGCGTCCAGGTGGCCGCCGATGGAGTCCACTTCGCGGGCGATATCCTCGGCCGACCGCCTCGCGGTTCCCTTGAACAGCATGTGCTCGATGAAATGCGAGATCCCGTTTTCAGCCGGCTTCTCGACTCGCGATCCCGTGCTGATCCACACGCCGACAGCCGCGCTTCGCACGGCCGGCATCGGCTCCGTGATCACGCGGATCCCGTTGTCGAGAACCGTCTGCCGGATCTCTCTCTCTGTATCCCGGCCCTTGATGGACATTTCTTTTAGTCTAGCGGTTTGGGACCGCCTGCCTGCCGGACGATGCTTGAACCTGTACGTTTCTGACACGGCGCGCGTCACGCCGACACGGCAGCAGGAGCGATTCCCTCGCGTGCAACCGCTTCAGCCGACGGCCAGCAAGTTGCATGTGAAAGCGTGATGCCGCACTCCAGGCTTCTGTTCGCTCTCGCCTGCGCTCCGTTGCTCAGCGCCCAGTATCAGGATCTGTCCACTGACCAGCATGGCTCCAAAGTTGCATTCTCCAGCCGGTTGTCGCTGCTTGGCGAGCAGCGCAACGACCAGCCCAAACTCTTCGAAGTCGATGTCACGGGCCGTCTGAGAACTCTGCGCGACACCCCGCCGGTCGTTCTCTATCCAGGAGATCGCTCCCCGTCGAACTTCCCTTCTCTCGCCAGGCCGGAATTCAATTCCGCCGGAACCATGATGGCGTTCACCGGCGACCGCTGGTGCATCGGCGGTAGCGGCTGCGTCGGCGTCGAGCGGGTTCAGGGCGGCGTACTCTGGCTTGACGGCAGCCGTCAGTCAAGCTACAGCGGCATGGCCCGTATCAGCGCCAACGGGCGATGGGCGGTTTATTACAATCCCACGTCCCTGGCCTCCCCTTATCGCTTCTACCGCGTCGACTTCGAAACGGGCTGGAGCGAGTTTGCCGCAACGGGCCTCAGTGGAACGGCGGGCACGGGCCGCCGCATCATCGCCAATGATGGGACCGTCCTCAACGCCGCTGGCGCACGGACGCTGGTGATGCGCAAGCCCCGCCTCCCTGACGTCACCATCCCGCTGGGCTTCTCTACTTCATTCGTGACGATTTCGAATGACGCCAGCTTCGCCATCGCCCAGTCCTCGGACGAGAATCCGAGCATCTGGCTGATCGACCTGTTCACTCTTCAGAGCGTCCCCATTTTGTGGGCCTACGAGGGTGTTACCCGGCCTGCGCTGAGCGACGACGGAATGACACTCATGTTCCTGTCCGGCGCAAACTGGGCGGCGAGCAACAACTCGCTCGCCGTCCAGGTCTGGACGATGGACATGATCACCGGCGGCCTTCGCCAGTGGACACGCGAACCGGGCGGCATTGCTGAAGCGACGATCTCTGGCGACGGCCTGGTCGCCTGGGCCGCGACAAAAGACGGCCGGCTGATCCGGGTTGATGGTCTCTCCGGCGAGACGCAAGCCTTCCTTAACGCCGCGCCGCAAGCCAGTTCGCCCGAATCGACGGTGTGGGCGCCGGGGTCGCGCTACCGGCTTGAGGGCGGCGGACTGGGCAGCGCCCGCCTTCGCTGGCAGGGGTTCGATCTGCCGGTGATCCTTGCCGCGGGCGACCGCATCGAATTCATGATCCCCTGGGAGGTCGCTTTGGGATCGGGCAAGCTCGAGGTCGAACAACCCGATTCTCCGTTTCAGCCGCAGCAGATCGCAGGAGAGATGAAGTCCGTGGCGCCGCGGTTCATCAAGACATCCGAGTTCATCCACGGGTTGAGGGAAGACGGCAGCCCGCTGACTGTCCCCAACCCGGCCCGGCCCGGCGAAGTCGTGATGTTGCTGATGCGCGGGCTCGGACCACTCGATGCCCAGGGACGGACACTTCAAACTGTTATCGTCTCCGCCACCGAATGGCCGTCTGTCGAGGTCGCCGCATCCACATCGGACCCCGGCACCCCAGGTACATACCGCCTGAGTGTGCGGATTCCGGCCGGCGCCCAGGGTCAACTGAACGTATTCGTTCGCGCTCCGGACGAGGAGTATCCCAATGAGTCCGGCTGGATCCCAGTGGAATCCAGGTAGCCTCAGGGATTGCGTCGCCACCCATGATCGGCGCCCATTATCGGCACCCCCGTTACCCGGACTCCCGTTTCACATAAGATATGGCCGTGGGCATGATCGGTTCGAGGAGGTCTAATGATGGACAACGCTATCTCACGCAGGCGAATGATGCAGGCCGCGGGAGCGGCGGCGACTCTCCCGCTGGCCGGCGCCGCGGCGCCTGTCACCTGGCCGGTGCGCGGCACCCCCAGGATCTGTCTCGGCTCGGCGCCAACCCTGGATGAGGCCGGCGCTCGCCGGTTGAAGCAAGTGGGCGTCGATTACGTCCTCATGGGCGGCCCCAGGATGCCCTGGACCGAAGACGATCTGCGGCAACGCATGGACCGGCTCAAGGCGCTGGGCATCACCATCTGCAACATGATGATCGGCGGCTTCAACGACGTCATCTGGGGCAAGCCTGAAGCCGGTAAACAGATCGAAGCGTTCATCCAATCCATCCGCGCCGCGGGCAAGGCCGGTCTGCCGGTGATCGAATACAATTTCTACGCCAACCGCCTCATCGAGGGGTACAAGGAAGAGATCGGACGCGGCGGCGCGGGCTACACCGCCTACGACTACGAGATCTCGAAGAACCTGCCGCCGCTGCCGAACGCCGGCACGCACACCCGAGCCGAGCAACTCAAACGCGCCGAGGGCTTCCTCAAGGCCGTCGTCCCCGAGGCCGAAAAGGCCAACGTCCGGCTCGCCCTCCATCCCAACGACCCGCCCGTGCCAGTCAGCCGGGGCTCGGAACAGTTGATGGCCACATTTGAGCACTGGAAGCAGTACATCAACCTCGTCAAGAGTCCGTACAACGGCATGACCTACGATTGCGGCGTCTCCCGCGAACTCGGCGAAGACCCCGTCGCCATCTGCCGCTGGATGGGCGAACGCGACTGCATCAACCACGTCCACTACCGCAATGTGGTCGTGCGCAAACCCTATGTCGACTACACCGAGGTCTTCATCGACGAGGGCCAGGTGAACATGTTCGCCGTGATGAAGGAGCTGGTCCGGCAGAAGTACCCGCGCGGCCTCTACCCCGAGCACCCCCGCGCCCTCGACGTTGACCGCGAGCGCACAATCCGCAACCAGTACCCCGGTGGCGGCGGCTTTGCGGCGGAGATTTACAACGTCGCCTACACCAAGGCGATGATCCAGGCCGCTTTGTCGTCTTGAGAGTGGCCGGCCGCCTTGCGTTGGACCCGCGGGCAGCGATTGCACGCCTGTCCGCCGGGCCGCCTCGCGATGACCAACGTACAATGAGGAAGTGTACGCAGACCGATGCGCAGCGCCGGCTCTGAAAGCCCCGTCATCCTTGCGGTCGGGCTTTGCGTGGACGCTGGCGGGCAATGGTTTGTATGCGGCGGCGCAGTGGGCGATGCTGAGCCTGCTGGCGAAGTTGGGCGGGCGGGAGATGCTGGGCGAGTACGCGCTGGCGGTGGCGTTGACAGCGCCGGTGGCGATGCTCGCGCATTTGAACTTGCGGGCGGTGCTGGCCACGGACGTGGGGGGGCGGCGCCGGTTCAGCGATTACCTGGCGGTCCGGTTCGGGGTGTCGGGACTGGGACTTGCGGCGATGGCTGTCATGGCGCTGGTTTTCGGGCGATCCGGAGCCATGGCGGCGGTGATTTTCCTCACTGGGCTGGCGCAGACGAGCGAGACGGTAAGCGACGCCTACTACGGCGCGATGCAGCGGCGGGACGAGATGGACCGGATCGCCCGTTCGATGATGGCGCGGGGGGTCCTGTCGGCGCTGGCTTTCGGTGTTGTTCTGTGGATGTCGGGAAACCTGGTATGGGCGGTGGCGTCGATCGCGGCGGGGCGCCTGCTGGTGCTCGCGGCCTACGACCGGCGAAAGGGGCCGGCAGGCGAGGCGGGGGAAGGGACGAGTTGGGCCGGGGCGATGAGCATTCTGCGACAGGCGTTGCCGTTGGGCGGGGTGCTGATGCTGGTGTCACTGAACACGAACCTGCCCCGGTATGTGATCGAGCGGAGCATGGGCGTCGGAGAGTTGGGGGTGTTCGCGGCGGTGGCTTCGTTCGTGACCGCGGGCGCGACGATCGTCAACGCCCTGGGCCAGGCGGCCATGCCGAGGCTGGCACGGTATGCGAGCCAGCGCGAGCCGGCGCAGTTCCTTAGCTTGGTGGTGAAACTGGGAGCATTGGTGTTCGGCCTGGGCCTAGCGGGCGTCGCCGGAGCGGCGTTGCTGGGCAAGATGGTTCTCACACTGGCCTACCGGCCGGAGTATGCCGCCTACAGCGGATTGCTGGTGGGGGTGATGGGCGCGGCGATCCCCGCATACGTGGCGGCGGCGATGGGGTATGCGGTGACGGCGGCGAGGGCGTTCGACGCGCAGGTCCCGATGTTCTGCCTTGTGGCGGTGATCTGCGGTTGCGCCAGTTGGCTGCTGGTGCCGCGGTTAGGACTGGCCGGTGCGGCAGTGGCGATGGCTGTGGCCGCGGCGGCGCAGATCGGCGGGCAGACTCTGATTTTGAGACGCGCATTGCAGAAGTTGGAGGCGGCGGAATGAGCGGCGGTCCTCGGGCCGATGTCATGTCGCGCGCCGCTTGGGCGGCGTTGTGCGTCTTCGTGTTCTCCATCCCGTGGGAGAAGAGCATCCAGCTTCCGGGGACAGCCACGCTGTCGCACCTGATCGGGATTCTGGCGTTCGCGGCGGCAGTGGTGGTGGCGGTGCGCCGGGGATCGGTCCGCCGGCCGAACCTGGCGCTGGCGCCGGCAGCGGTATTCGTGGCTTGGGCGGCGCTGACGTGGTTATGGAGCGTGGACCGCGCCGCCACAGTGACGAGAGTATCCACGCTGGCCGAGTTGTTGGCGATGACATGGCTGATCTGGGATAGCTGCCGGGAGCAGGCGCGTCAGAGGCAGCTCATGCAGGCCTACGTCTGGGGCGCCGTCGCGGCATCGGGCAGCGCCTATCTCCGGTATTTCAATGACCAGCAAACGTACTGGCGGCGATATGCAGCGGCGGGATTCGACCCGAACGACTTCGGGCTTATCCTGGCTCTGTCGATTCCGCTGGCGATTTATCTGGCGATGCGCCCCGGCCGGGCGAGGTGGGCCTACCGGCTTGCTGTCGTGGCGGTGATGGGAGCGATCCTGCTGACGGCATCGCGGATGGCCATGGTGACGACCTTCGCGGCCTTCGTCTTCCCGCTGTGGACATGGCGGGCGGCTGACCGGAGCCAGCGCATATCCAGCATGGTGTTGCTGGCTGTCATGGCGCTGGGCGTGTTCCGCTTCGCGCCGGCGCCGACGCGGCAGCGGTTGGCGACGATCACGACGGAACTGACTCGAGGTACGCTGCACGACCGGACGACGATCTGGAAGACCGGGTTGAAAGTCCTGCGCCGCCACCCGGTGGCTGGCATTGGCGCGGGCGCCTATCCGGAAGCTGTGCGGCCGTGGCTGGGGACGCCGGGCGTGCCGGGACATTTCTATGTGGCGCACAACACATTCCTTTCGGTGCTGGTGGAGTGTGGAGCGGTGGGATTCATGTTTTACGGGCTGATGCTCGGCGTAGCGGCATTGTATGTTTGGACGCTTCAACCGGCGGAGCGCGCACTGTGGACGGTGATTCTGGTGGTGTGGGGCATCGGAGTCTCCACTCTGACGTGGGAACAATACAAGCCAAGCTGGCTGATTCTCGCGCTGATCATGACGGAATGGAGCCTGCCCTGGAGGCAGGCCGGACCAAAGGAGTGAAGATCCGGGTTCTGGAGATTCTGCCGACCCTGAAGCGCGCTGGCGCGGAGCGGATGGCGGTGTCGCTGGCGCGCCGGCTGGATGCGAGCCGTTTCGAGACGGGCGTGGTTTCGCTCTACGACGCGTTTGCGGGGGGGCTGGAGCCGGAATTGGAGGTGGCCGGAGTTCCGGTATGGCACCTGGGCAAGCGCCCAGGGCTGGACATCCGGATGATCCCACGGCTGCGGCGTGTGTTGCGCGAGTTCGCACCGGCGGTGATCCACACGCACTCCTATGTGTTGCGCTATAGCCTGCCGGCCGGCCTGGCAACGCGGAGAGCGGCAATGGTACACACGGTGCACAACCTCGCGGCCAAGGAGACCGACTTCACCGGGCGGTTGCTGCACCGGTTGGTTTTCGGCCGCAGGGTGGCCGCGGTAGCGGTTGGGGAGGAGGTGGGCCGGTCGTACCGCGAGTGGTATGGCGCCCAGCCGGAGGCGATTATCCGAAACGGGATCGACACGGCCGCATTCCGCCGGCCCGGGACGCGGCGGCGGTGGAGGGCCGAGCACGGATTCCAGGATGGCGATTTTCTGGTGGTCTCGGTGGGACGGCTGGATCCGCAGAAAAATCCCCTGGGGATGATCGACGCTTTTGCGAAGGCTTTTCGCGATGATCGGCGCGGGCAACTCCTGCTGGCAGGGGACGGAAGCCTGCGGGAGGCCGGGGAGCGGCGGGCGGCGGAACGGGGCGTGGGAGCGCGCGTGCATTTCCTCGGGATGCAGGCGGAAGTCGCGGATGTGCTGGCGGCAAGCGATGTCTTTGCCCTTGCCTCAGACTGGGAAGGGACCCCGCTGGCAGTGATGGAGGCGATGGCGGCCGGGCTACCCGTGGTTGCTACGGCCGTCGGCGGAGTGCCGGAGTTGGTGTCCGACGGCGAGACGGGGTTGCTGACGCTGTCCGGGGACATGCTCGCTTTCGCCGAGGCGCTCGCGCGCTTGGCGGGGGACGCGGAGTTGCGCGTCGCGATGGCCAATGCGGCGCAGGTGCGCTCGGAGAGGTTCAGCGTGGACGCGATGGTGGCGGCGTATGCCGCGTTGTTCGAGCGGCTGGCGGGAGGAGGACGATGACGGGTCCGGTGGTGCTGTTGACGACCAACCTGGCGCGGGGCGGCGCGGAGACGCAGGTGGCCCTGCTGGCGGTGGCATTGCGCGAGCGTGGGTGGGCGGTGCATGTCGTATCGCTGTTGGAGCCGTGCGCGTTTCAAGCTGAGTTGGCCACCGCAGGGGTCGAGTTGCACTCGCTGGGGATGAAACCGGGCCGGCCGGATCCGCGGGGAGCGGCGCGGCTGGCGGCGATTCTGCGCCAAGTGCGTCCCGCGGTGCTGCATAGCCACTTGTTCCACGCCAACCTATTGGGAAGGCTGGCGCGGCTGGTGTTTCCAATCCCACGGGTGATATCGACGCTGCACAGCCTCGCGGAGAGCAGCCGTCAGTCGCCGGACGTGTGGTGGCGCGACCGGATGTACCGGATGACGGATTCGCTGGCGGATTGCACCGTGGCTGTCTGTCGGGCCGTGGCGGAACGTCATACGGCGGCTGGGGCGGTGCGCCGGGAGAAACTGCGCGTGGCGCCGAACGGAGTCGACACCGGGAGGTTCCGGCCGGACGAGGCGCGGCGAGCCGTCACCCGCAAGGCAATGGGCGCCGCGGGAGAGTTCGTTTGGTTGGCGGCGGGCCGGCTGATGTGGAAGAAAGACTACCCGGCGCTGCTGCGCGCGGCGGCGCGGCAGCCGGGGTGCGCACTATGGATCGCCGGTACCGGACCGCTGGAGGAGGAATTGCAGGCCATGGCGCGGGAGTTGGGAGTACAAGCTCGCTTCCTTGGCGCGCGTGAAGACCTGCCTGAGTTAATGAACGCGGCGGACGGACTGGTGCTGTCGTCGGTGGTGGAAGGGCTGCCGATGGTGCTGCTGGAGGCTGCGGCCAGCGGGCTCCCGAGCGTGGCAACTGATGTGGGCGGGGCCGGCGAGGTGGTGGTGGACTCTGAGACGGGATTCCTGACGCCTTGTGGCGACGCTGAGGCGCTCGCCAGGGCGATGGCGCGGCTGGCGGCTTTGCCGGAAGAGGCGCGGCGGGATATGGGCCGGGCGGCACGGGCTGTCGTGATGGAACGGTTTGACCTGCGCGTGGTGACGTCCCAGTGGGAAAGGTTGTACCGCGAGGGCTGAGATGGACGTGACCAACCGGTTTGTACTGGATTTCGCGGTGCGGTACGCGCGGCAACACGGCGGGGCGCGGGTGCTGGATTTCGGCTGCGGCGCGGGGCGCATGGTGCAGGCGGGGCTGGCGGCGGGTCTGGCGATGGCGGGCGCGGATGTGTATTACGGGGGTTCGAAAACGCGGGCCGAGGCCGAGCAGTCGGGATTGCTGGGCTCGGCGATCCGGGAGATCCGCGACGGGCGTCTGGAGTTCGCGGACGAGACGTTCGACCTGGTGGTGAACAACCAGGTGATGGAACACGTGGAGGACCTGGACGCCGTGCTCGCGGAGATCCACCGGGTATTGAAGCCGGGAGGAACGGTGCTGAGCATTTTCCCTTCGCGCGACGTGTTCCGGGAGGGTCACATCGGCATTCCTTTCGCCCACATGATGGGTCGAGGTTCGCGACTCCGGCTGATGTATGCATGGGGCTTGCGAAGTCTTGGGCTGGGCAATTGGAAAGAGGAAGCTCCAACCTGCCGCCAGTGGGCGGTAGACAAGCTGGCCTGGATCGACACATATGCTCACTACCGCTCGCGGAGGGAGATTCTCGCCCGCTTCCAGCGATACTTTTCGAGCGAGCTTCGGGAGATCGACTACATCCGTTACCGGCTGCTGGACCGGCCTGGGCGGCAGGCGCTGGCGTGGCTTGCCGGTCTGCCGGGCGTTGCGCCGGTGGCCCGGGCGGTTTTCCGCAAGCTGGCCTTTCTGGTGATCGTTTCAAAGAAGGCGGCTGGATGAAGATTGTCTACATCATCACGCGCGCCGATGCCGTGGGTGGGGCGAGCATCCATGTACGCGACCTGGCCAGGGCAATGCGGGAGCGGGGCCACGAAGCGACGGTGCTGGTGGGAGGGCGGGGCCACGTGACCGAGCAACTCGAAGCGGCGGGCGTGCCTTTCGAGAGCCTGCGCTGGCTCCGGCGGCAGGTGAATCCGCTGCGGGACGCGCTGGCCCTGGCTGAGGTCGTCCGAGCCTTGCGCAGGTTGAAGCCGGACCTGGTGTCGACACATACCGCCAAGGCGGGCAGTATCGGGCGCGCGGCGAGCAGGCTGCTGGGGATCCCGGCGATTTACACGCCGCACGGCTGGCCGGCCGGAGAGAGGATGCCGCGGCTTGCGAGGGCGGTGTTCGGATTTGTCGAGAAGACGATCGCGCGGTGGTGCGCCGCCATCGTCTGCGTTTGCGAGTTCGAGAAGCGGCTGGCCCTTGAGAAGGGTATCGCCGAGGCCGGAAAGCTGGTGGTGGTGCACAACGGCGTACGGGACGTGAGCGGGGATCTGCGCGCCCGGCCCGAACAGAGTCCGGTCCGGATCTGTTCGGTGGCGCGGTTCGACGATCCGAAAGACCACCGGACCCTGTTGAAGGCGATGGCGCTGCTGCGCGGACAGGCGTGGGAACTCGACCTGGTGGGTGACGGCCCCCGGGAAGCGGGGATGCGCAGCCTGGCGCGGAAACTGGGGCTGGGCGAGCGGGTGAAGTTCCACGGTTACCTGGCGGATCCGTCGGGTGTGCTGGCGCAGGCTCAGGTGTTCGTCCTCTCGTCCCGCTCTGAAGCCTTTCCGCGAAGTATTCTGGAAGCTCTGCGTACCGGGCTGCCCGTGGTTGCGGCGGAGGCGGGGGGCGTGGGCGAGGCGGTGACGGACGGGGTGAACGGGCTACTGGTCCCGGCAGGGAGCCCGCAGGCGCTGGCCTCGGCGCTGGGTAGGCTGATGGAATCCGCGCATCTGCGTCAGTCGATGGGCGAGGCGGCGCGCGCGGCTTACGAACGGAGTTTCCAGTTCGAGGTTATGGCCGAACGGACCTTGGCGGTCTATGCTACGGTACAGGGCAGGACCGCAAGGTTGCGGCGACCTGCCTAGCATGGACCCCCGAACGACCAGCCCCGGTTCTTCGTCCGAAGCACCGCCTGCTGCCGGGCAGGTGGGAGCAGGTCTGCGAGACCCGGTTGCACTCTTCATCAAACGTATCCTGGACATCACCGTGGCCGTGCTGCTGCTGTTGCCGGCCATTCCTTTCGCGGTCGTGATCGCCGTGGCGATCGTACTGGACAGCCGGGGGCCGGTATTCTTCGCTCATACCCGAATCGGCAAGGGGAGCCGGCAGTTCAGCTTGTGGAAATTCCGGACCATGGCGAGGAATGCCGACGCCGTGCTGGAGCAGTACCTGAGGGCGCATCCGGATTTGCAGGAAGAGTGGCTGGAGACGCACAAGCTGAAGAACGACCCGCGTGTGACGCGGGTTGGACGGCTGCTGAGAAGGTCCAGTCTGGACGAGTTGCCGCAGTTGATCAGTGTGCTGCGGGGTGAGATGAGCATGGTGGGACCAAGGCCGATCGTGGCGGACGAGGTTCCCAAGTACGGCCGGCTATTCGACCTCTATCTGCAAGTAAGGCCAGGGCTTACCGGCTTGTGGCAGGCCTCGGGCCGCACCGATACCAGCTACCGCGCACGGATTGCGCTGGACCTCCGTTACCTGCAGGAGCGCACCCTCGGACTGGACCTTTGGGTACTGCTGAAGACGGTCAGGGTGGTGGTGTTGGGACATGGCGCGTATTGATTACAGATTGCCGGCTGGTGTGCTGGCGCTCACTCTTCTGACGGGCGGCGGGTTGACCCAAGCTGCAGTGACGTTGCCAACATTGGTCACCGACCATATGGTGGTGCAGCGGGACCTGCCGGTGCACGTCTGGGGAAAGGCCAACCCAGGCGAAGCGGTGTCGGTGAACTTCCGGGGCGAGACGGGAACCGCGGTGACGGACGATCTGGGGCAGTTCCATGTCTATCTCGCGCCGGGCGCGGCGGGCGGACCCTTCGAGATGCGGGTGAAGGGGACTAATGAGATCGTCTTGAAGGACATCCTGGTCGGCGATGTCTGGGTGGCGGCCGGGCAATCAAACATGGAATGGCCGATCCGCTGGGCGGGCGCGCCGGAGGTCGAGATGGCGGGAGCGCGGCATCCGCGGATCCGGCTGTTCCGGGCCATGCACCGGGTGTCGGAATACGCGTTCGACGAGTTGTATGGAACACCATGGGCGGAATGCGGACCGGAGACGGTGGCGGACTTTTCCGCGGTCGGGTATCACTTCGGGCGCAATCTCCAGGAGAAGCTTGGAGTGCCGATCGGGCTGATCCAAATGGCCTGGGGAGGTACGCCGATCGACAGTTGGACAAGCTATGGAGCGCTGACGGCGGACGCGTCGCTGATGCCGGCTCTGGCCGAGTGGGCAAGTATGATGCGTGACCACCCTGAGGCGCTGCTGCGGTACCACCAGGAGGCGAAACGGTGGGAAGCGGCGGCGGCGCGGGCGAAGGCGGCAGGGATGGCGTTTAAGGAACCGGCGCCGGCAAAGCCTGTGGGGCCGGAGGGTCCCTGGAAGCCGGGGGTAATTTTCAACGGGATGGTGGCGCCAGCGGCGCACTACCCGATTCGCGGCGTGATTTGGTACCAGGGCGAGAGCAACACGGCACTGACGAGAGCGCCATACTACGGCCGGTTGTTTCGGACCATGATCGAGGACTGGCGGCGGGCCTGGGGGTTGGGCGATTTCCCATTCCTTTACGTTCAACTCGCCGGGTTCGGGGCGGACGCCGAGAGCGACTGGCCCGAGGTGCGGGAGGCGCAGCGCCGGGCGCTGGCGACGGCGAACACGGCGATGGCCGTGGCGATCGATCTTGGCGAGCGGGACAACATTCATCCGAAGAACAAGCGGGAGGTCGGACGGCGGTTGGCGCTGGCGGCGCGTGCGCTTGTATACGGGGAATCCGTGGCGTACTCGGGTCCATTGTTCCGGCGTGTGACGCAGGAGTCCGGGGCGTTGCGAGTCTGGTTCGACCACGGCGGCGGGCTTGCGGCGAGGAATGGCGAATTGCGAGGGTTCGAGGTGGCGGGCGAGGACCGGCTCTGGTCGGCGGCCGCGGCGCGAATCGACGGCGCAACGGTGCTCGTGTCGAGCCCAGCGGCGCCCAAACCGCGCTACGTCCGTTATGGTTGGGCCAACTTTTCAGAGGGAAACCTGTATAACGCCGAGGGCTTGCCGGCCGCACCATTCCGTTCGGAATAGGAGCGGGCGGTGCTGGTGAAGCCGATTCTGACGGATGCGGTGCAATCCGGATCAAGTCAATATTTCATAATGTAAAATCAAGTAGCACATTTATGAAATTATTATTGACCAGTCGGAGATCCAAGTCTTAAACTGAGGCTTCGCAAGGAGGCGACTGTGATGCGAGCCCTTTCGGTCGGATTCATTGGTCTCTCTCATCTTCATCCCAAGAGCTACATGCCGGTGTTTGCCGCGGCGGGAGGCATGGAGGTAGTGGCGGTCGCCGAGAGCGACCCCGCCGTACTGGCCTCCTTCGCTCAGGGTTTCCCTGTGCGGGCGTATGCCGAGTGGCGGGAGATGCTCGACCAGGAGAAACTCGACCTGGCGGTCCTGTTTTTGCCGCACTACCTGTGCCCGGAGGCGGCCGTGGCCTGCGCTGAGCGCGGCATCCACCTGCTGGTGGAAAAGCCGATGGCGGCCGACGCGAAGGGGCTCGGCGAGATTGTCGAGGCCGCGGCCAGGAACAACGTGGTGCTGAGTTCGCCCTACGTCTGGCGCTACCACCCGGTGGCGCGGGCGATGAAAAACTACATCGAAGACGGCGTGCTGGGCCGCATCGTGGGCGGCGAAGGGCGCTGCGCGGCCGGGCGTCTGCACCGCTACATCGAGGGCAATGCGAGCTGGATGCTGACGCGCGCCAAGAGCGGCGGCGGGCCGATGTACAACCTGGGCGTGCACTGGATCGACCTTTACCGCTGGCTACTGGCCGACGAAGTGGTGGAGGTGTTTGGCAAGAACGTGAAGATCAACCAGGAGTACGACATCGAGGACAACTCCTTCGCGCTGCTCACGTTCTCGCGGGGTACGGTGCTGGCTCTCGACATCAGCTACACGGTCCCGGACTCGTTCCCCTACGGGCGTGACCTGTACTTGGCGCTGCGCGGCACGGCAGGCGTGCTCTCCTGGAGCCCGTCGTTTGAAGGCATCAAGGAGAATCTGTTCGTCTGCAGCGATTCGGCGAAGTTCCAACCGGCGACGCGCCGGAATGTGAGTTTCGAACTCGAGCCGCAGGCCGGCTACGCGGGCCCGTCGACGCTGCCGTTCCTGCGCGATCTGGCCGCGGCGATTTGCACGGGCGGGCGTCCAGCCATCACCGGCGAGGACGGACTGCGGGCACTCGAAGTAGTGGAAGCGATCTATGAGTCGGCCGAAACAGGCCGGGCCGTCAGGCCCGCCGGCCGCTAGAGAAGGGACAGGAAATGAAAGTCGTCGTCACAGATTACATTGAGCCCGACCTCAATTGGGAGGCCGGGAAACTGGCTGAGCTTGGTGTCGAATTCACGCCGCACCAGTTGAAGTTTGCGCCGTTTGAGGACGTCGTTGCGGCCACGCGCGACGCCGACGTGGTGGTGGTGAACATGGTTGCCATCACGCGGCCGCTGGTTGAATCGTGGACGCGCTGCCGGACGGTGATCCGGCACGGAGTGGGCTACGACAACGTGGATCTGAAGGCGCTCGACGACGCGGGGATCCCGCTGTGCTTCATCCCGGATTACTGCGTCGAGGAGGTCGCCGAGCAGGCCATTGCGCTGATCTTCGCCAGCGCGCGGCGGATTGTGTCCAGCCGCAAGGTTCTCGACGAGTCTTCCGCCAACGGCCGCTGGGATTTCAAAGACACGATCCCGATATTTCGCATGGCCGGGCAGAAGTTGGGCATCCTGGGCTGCGGGCGCATCGGCAGCCGCGTGTACGAGAAGCTGAAGAGCTTCGGGTTCCAGTTCCTGATTTGCGACCCGTATCTGACGGGAGAGCGCAAGCGGGAGTTGGGCATCGAGACGGTGGACAAGGAGACGCTGTTCCGCGAGTCGGACCTGATCACGATCCACACCCCTTTGAATGCGGAGACGCGTTACATCGTGAACCGCGAATCGCTGGCGCTGATGAAACCGACGGCCTACATTGTGAACACGGCTCGCGGTGGCATGGTCGATTGCGACGCACTGGCTGAGGCGCTGAAACAGAACATCATCGCCGGCGCGGCCATCGACGTGTATGAGACCGAACCGCCCAAGCCCGACTACCCGCTGTTCGAACATCGCAACGCCATCCTGACGCCGCATCTGGCCTGGTATTCGGAAGACGCCGGCGTCCGAATCCGCGAGATCATTCTGCTTGAAATTGAACGCGCCATGAACGGGCTGCCGCCGCGCTATATCGCCAATTCAGTGAAGTCGGTTCGCACGCCCGCGGAGGCGCAGCAATGAGCGTCGCTCGGGTCGAGACCGAACTCCCTGGGCCGCGTTCGAAAGAGCTATTCGAGCGCTGGGCGAAGGCCGAGGCGCAGTGCACCGGCTACCAGGCGCGTGTGTGCTGGGACCGGGGCCAGGGCGTCGTGGTGACCGATGTGGACGGCAACACGTTCATCGATTGGACCTCCGGCGTGCTGGTGACCAACGTCGGTCACAGCCACCCTCACCTGGTTCGAGCGGTGCAGGATGCCGCGGCCAAGTTGATGAACAACTACGAGTGCCTGAGCGAGCCTCGCGTGCAGGCGGCCGAGAAGCTGGTTCAAATTCTGCCGGCGCACCTGGACCGCTGCTTCTTCCTCAGCACAGGAAGCGAGGCGGCCGAGGCGTGCATCCGCATCATGAAGCGCAAGACGGGGAAGTTCGAGATCCTGAGCTTCCACGGCGGCTTTCACGGGCGCACGTATGCGGCGCTGACGGCGGGCGGGCTTTCGGGACCGAAGAAAGGCTACGGGCCGACGCTGCCCGGCGCGATTCGTGTTCCCTTTCCATACTGCTACCGCTGCCCGTTCCGCGCCAAACCGGAAACCTGCGACATGCTGTGCCTGGACTACGTCGACGACGCGGTCAGGGCGAACAGTTCCGGCAGCCTGGCGGGCGTGATGGTGGAAGCTTACTTGGGCGCGGCCGGCTTCATCTTCGCGCCGGAGGGTTGGTTCCCGCGGCTCGAGCAGTGGATCCGCTCGCACGGGCTGCTGTTCACGCTCGATGAAGTGCAGTCCGGCTTCGGACGCACGGGCAAGATGTTCGCCATGGAGTGGGAGAGCCTGACGCCGGACCTGGTGGCGCTGGGCAAGGGAATTGGAAGCGGGATGCCGGCCTCGGCGGTGGCCGCCCGCGGCGATGTGATCGGCGTGCTCGGCGCCGGCGAGATGAGCAGCACCATGGGCGGCAACCCGATGGCCTGCGCGGCGGTTGTCGCGGTGGTGGAGATCTTCGAGCAGGAGAAGTTGGAGCAGAACGCGCTGCGCATCGGCGCATTGATGAAGAGAAGGCTCGAACAGATCCAGGAGAAGTGCCCATGGGTGGGCGATGTACGCGGAGTTGGGTTGGTGATGGGCGTCGAACTGGTGAAGGACAAACAGACCAAGGAGCCGGCGCCGGATCTGACCAGGAAACTCATCGATGTGGCGGCGCGGAAAGGGCTGCTGATCGGATCGGTCGGCGTGTTCGGCAATGTGGTCCGTGTGGCGCCGCCGCTGGTGATCACGGAAGACGAGGCGGTTGAGAGCCTGGACCTGTTCGAAAAGAGCCTGGGAATGTTGCAGGCCTAGAGGGACCCTGATGCAGCTAGACGATGTGCGGGCGGCGGTGCGCGGTGTACGCGCGGAGGCGGAGCAATTCTTATGCGAACTGATCCGCGTGCCTTCGCTTCCAGGCGAGGAAGCGGCAGCGGTGGACTGTGCGGTCGAGTGGTTCTCCCGCGTGGCCGAGGTAGAGAGGATTCCGCTCTCGGATGACCTGCTGAACGATGAGGACTACTCGGATCCCGTGCCTGGCTTGCACTACGAAGGCCGGTCCAATCTGCGTGTGCGCGCAGCCGGCGCGACTGCGGGGCGTTCCCTGCTTTTCAATACGCACCTTGACGTGGTGCCGGCATCGGAAGGACAGGACCGGCCCTTCGATCCGGAGCCGGCCGATGGCATCGTGCGCGGGCGCGGAGCCTGTGACGCCAAGGGCCAGGTGGCCACCATATATACGGTGCTGGCAGCGCTCGACCAGTTGAAGCTCAAGCTGAACGGCGATCTACTGGCTCACCTGGTTGTCGAGGAAGAGGTCGGCGGCAACGGCACTCTCGCCATGGCGCGCCGCGGCGAGAAGGCCGACGGCTGCATCGTGATGGAACCGACCGACTTGCGCATCCTCTCCTCAGTGCGCGGGGCGGTCTGGTTCCGGGTGACCTGCACGGGCAAGCCGGGCCACAGCGGCCGGGCGGGCGACACGGTGAGCGCGCTCAAGATGGCGATTAAGGTGATCGACATCCTGGAGCGATTCCATGCGCGGCTGCTTGCTGCCTCGCGCGGCATTGCGCTGTTCGATCAGTATCCGAACCCGATGCCGATCACCTTCGGCAAGTTGAACTCGGGCAACTGGCCTGCCTCGGCGCCGGCTCTGGCAGTAATCGAAGGTGTTCTGGGGCTGCTGCCGAACAAGACGCGTTTCGAAGTGATGGACGAAATGCGCCAGGCGATTCTGGCCGAGGCCGACGACTGGACGAAGGAGCATTTCCAACTCGACTTCATGTACCGCCACGATTCACACGTCCTCGATCCGGCCCACGCGCTGCCGGCCGGGCTGGCTGCCTGTTGCCAGGAGACAGGGTTGGCCGGGGAGATCGGTGCAATGACGGCATCCTGCGATTCCTGGCTCTACAACAACCAGTTGGGGATCCCGGCGGTGGTGTTCGGACCGGGCAGTCTGTCGGTGGCGCACTCGCGGGAGGAGCACATACGGATGGACGACATCGAGCGGGCGGCAGTGAGTCTGATCCAATTCGCGGGCAAATGGTGTGGGGGGGCTTAAACGGATGAAGGCGCTCGTTAAGACACAAAAAGGGGTGGGCTTCGTCGAGTTGCGCGATGTGCCGGAACCGGTGATCGGCCCCGGCGAAGTACTGATCGAAGTAAAGGCTTGCGGCATCTGCGGCACCGACGTTCATGTGCTGCGCGACGAGTTCCCCTATTGGCCTCCGGTGATCCTGGGCCATGAGTTTTCGGGTGAAATTGTCGAACTCGGGCCCGGCGCGAACCTATACAAAGTCGGCGACCGCGTGGTGGGCGAACCGCATACCCAGGCTTGCGGGCAGTGTTCCCTGTGCCGCACGGGCAACATCCAGATCTGCAAGATGAAGCGCTCGCCCGGTTGGGGCATTGACGGCGCTTTCGCCCGCTACCTGAAGATGCCGGAACGATTGCTGCATCGCATTCCGGACAACGTGAGCTTCGACACGGCGGCGGTGGTTGAGCCGGCCGCAAATACGGTGCATGACGTGATCGAGCGCGCCAAAATCGAGGCCAGCGATTTCGTGGTTGTCATAGGGCCGGGTCCGATCGGCTTGCTGGCCGGCATGACGGCGCGGGCCGGCGGCGCGCGGCGGGTGGTCGTGATCGGGACGAAGCAAGACGAGGCGGTGCGGCTGTCGAAAGCCAGGGAACTCGGCTTCGACACGCTTGTGGCAGGCGGCGATCAGGACACGCTGGAAGCAGTGACCGAAATGACCGGCGGCATAGGCGCGGACCTGGTCGTCGAATGCAGCGGCTCTGCGCACGGGATCGCTTCAGCAATCGACCTGGTGAGGAAGAAGGGGCGCATCTGCGCCATCGGCCTCACCGGCAAATCGACCATCCCCTTCCCATGGGACAAGGCTGCGTTCAAGGTTTGCGACATCTTCTTTAACCTTTCGACCAGCTACACCAGTTGGGATCGAACCATCCACCTGGTGGCCTCGGGCGCGCTGCCCATCGACAAGGTGATTTCACACCGCATGCGGCTCTCGGAATGGGAACAGGCCATCGCCGAGATCGACGCGCAGCGGGCGTTGAAGGTACTGTTGATACCGGAGTAGGGAGACACCATGCGGGATTCCAGGATTGGATTCGGCTTGCTCGGCGCCGGGTTGATTGCGCCGTTTCATGCGCGCGCGCTGCAGGCATCGGCGCTGACGGAACTGATTGCAGTGGCGGAACTCGATCCCCAACGGCTGGAGCGGATCACCACGACTTTCGGCTGCAAGGGTTACGCATCGCTGGACGCGATGCTCGAGGATCCGGAGATCGACGTGGTCAGCGTGATCACCCCCAACCATCTCCATCACGACGCGGTGGTGAAGGCGGCCGCGGCCGGCAAGCACGTGCTGATCGAGAAGCCGCCAGCAATGTCGCTGGCTGAAGTGGACTCGATGGCTGCGGCATGCCGGAAGGCGGGCGTGAAGGTCTGCGTCACGGTACAGTGCCGCACGCGCAAGGCTGTGCAGGCGATCCGCGCGGCGATTGAGACCGGGCGCTTCGGCAAGATCTACCACGCCGACGCCTACATGAAGTGGTTCCGTTCGACCGAATACTACAAGACCGACGCCTGGCGCGTTTCGCGGCGTTCTGGCGCGGGCGTCACCATCAACCAGGCGTTCCACTACGTGGACCTGCTGCAGTACCTCGTAGGTCCGGCCAAAACGGTGCAGGCGCGCATGAATAACCTGGCGCACCCGGACATCAACCTGGAAGACACGCTGCTGGCGTTCGTCGACTATGAGTGCGGCGCGCAGGGCGTGGTGCAAGCTTCAACGGCGCTCTGGCCCGGTACCGACGTCCGGATCGAGATCAACGGCGAGAATGGCACGGCCATCATGTCGGGTGAGCGCATGGACACCTGGAAGTTCCGTGACGATCGTCCGGAAGACGACGCGATCCGGCAGTATGGGAGTACGTCCGCGGCCACTGGCGCGACCGGTGCGGCCGACCTCGGCTTCCACGATCACCAGGTCGTAATTGAAGACCTTGCCAACGCCATCCTAAACGGCGGCGAACCAATGATCACGCTCGAAACCGTGCGCCCGACGCTTGAATGGAGTCTGGCAATGTACCTTTCGGCCAAGCTCGGCACGGCCGTCACGCTGCCGGTTCAGGACGAAGCGGCGGTCTGGTAGCGCGCGGCGATCTGCCTGGCGGCCGTACGGATTGCGTCGGCGAACTCCGGCAGCCGCGCGTCGGACATCCGCGAGATCGGGCCGGAGATGCTGATGCCGGCGATCGGCGCGCGTTCGCCGTCGAGCACGGCCACCGCCAGGCATCGCACGCCGAGTACGCTTTCCTCGTCATCCATGGCGTAACCGTTGCGGCGCACCCGCGCCAGGTCTTCCCGAAGCGCCCCGGCCGATGTGAGGGTCTTGGGCGTGTAGGCCTGGTAGGAGAAGGAGTTGATGAGGGTGTCGGCCTGCTCAGACGGCAGGTGCGCCAGCATCGCCTTGCCCAGCGCTGTGCGATAGGCCGCGGCGTGGGTGCCAGAGGCGGCCACCAGCCGAAAGCTCTGCGGACTCTCGATGCTGTCGAGATAGACCACTTCGAGACCATCGAGGATACCCAGGTTCACGGTCTCCTGGGTGATGCGCCATACCTCTCTGAGCGGCGCGGCGGCGGCTTCCCGCAGGCTCACTTCGAGTGACGAACGAGTGCCGAGCCGCCCCAGCCGGCCTGCCATGCGATAGCCCCCACGCTCGCCCCGGTCCACATAGCCCTGGCTCTCAAGATGCGCCAGGATGCGTAGCGCCGTGCTCTTGTTGATCGCGGTCTGCTCGCTGATCTCCGTGAGCGTGAGCGGCAAAGTGGAAGCCTGGATGTCCTCGATGATGCGGAAGGTCTTCGTCAGGACGCCAATCGGTTTGGACTTCTTGGGGCCTTTCATCGTATCTTTCGTCTAATTTTACTATGTAAAACCAGACGGACAGGCAATGAAATCTCAGACGAGCAGGCTGCCGCAGGAGTGGCACACCTCGGCCCCGGCCCGGAGCGCCACCTGACAGTTCGGGCAATGCGGCTGGGTGTCGGGCTGGGGCGCAGAGTGGTGAACAATGTCGGTGGCGGCTTCCAGCATGCACCCGCGGGAGTGGCAGACCTCCGTGGCTGGTTCGAGTGGGTGCTCGCAGAACCGGCAGATGAGGCCTTCTACAAGGAAGGACACGTGGCGATGCTATCCCGAACGGCATTCCTAATCAAGACAAACACGCCTGTTTTACCGAATACCGGTGACTCCGCTGCCCAACACCGCCCAACGTTGCCCACCCTCTGCGAATAAGATATGTACGTGCCTACGCTAACAGCCGCCATCGTCGTCACAGGTTCGTTGAACATGGATTTCGTCGTCCAGGTGGACCGTCTGCCCGCGCCGGGAGAAACCACTCTCGGCGGCAACTTCCAAATGATCCCTGGTGGCAAAGGCGCCAATCAGGCGAACGCGGCGGGCAGGCTTGCCGCCTCGGGCAGTGTCCGCATGATCGGCTGCGTCGGCGACGACCCTTTCGCCGGACACCTGAAAGCCAGCTTGTCCGGCTCGGGCGTCGATGTCGGGGCCGTTCAAATCTGTCCCGCACAGGCGACAGGGGTGGCGCTGATTTGGGTGGAACGATCGGGGCAGAATTCGATCGTGGTCGCCTCGGGCGCCAACAATGCCCTTTCGCCTTCCGGGATCGCGGAGGTCCGCCATCTGTTCGATGGCGCGGCCTGCGCTCTATTTCAGCTAGAGACGCCGCTCGACACGGTCGAGGCGGCCCTTGCCGCCGCCAGGGACGCCGGCGCAATGACGATTCTCGATCCTGCGCCCGCAAGACCGTTGCCGTCCTCCCTGCTTTCGCTGGTGGACCTGATGACACCCAATGAGACGGAGGCGTCGATCCTCCTGGGACGGACACCCGGCCGGCTTTCACCCAGCGAAGCGCCGGCCCTGGCGCGCGACGTGCTTGCCTTGGGCCCGAAGTCGGTGGTGCTGAAGTTGGGCGACGCCGGTTGCTTCTTCTCCGATGGCGTGACTGAGATCTACTCACCCGGTTTCTCTGTTCAGGCCGTGGATACGACCGCGGCCGGCGACACTTTCAACGCCGCCCTGGCCGTCGCCCTGTCGGAAGGCTGTCCGATGGAGGAGACGCTCCGGTTCGCAAATGCGGCTGCGGCACTTTCGGTGACGAAACTGGGCGCGCAAGCCTCCGCGCCAACCCGCGCAGAGGTGGCCTGCTTCCTGTCAGCCAATGCAGAGAACCGAGGGGGAGTGAATTGGTCGGGGCGGTCAGATTCGAACTGACGACCCTCTGCTCCCAAAGCAGTTTTCGGCCTCTTCCTAAAATGCCCTATTTTCAAGTACTTACGTTTCAATCAGATACGGGCGGCCGGTTGAAGTCTGTTGAACCCTGTTGAGCCCGGAAGCATCGGGCAGCTACAAAATCGACTACAGTGCACTTTTGCCTCGATCCGGAGCTCGCGGCAAAGCCTACCGGCGTCCCTCTGGGTGGGAACGCATCAGCTATCGGCGAACACCAACCTTTTGGCACGAGGAAGATTCCTTTCGGACACCATCTCTGCACGGCTTGTACGCCGGAAGCTTGACTTCCATTCCGCCTATATGCAAGTATAGGCACTTCAATGCAATCGAGTACTGCAGCGCGAGCCCTTTCCACCGCCCAAGTCGCCAAGTTGGCTGGTGTTCACCGGGATACGCTGCTCCGGTGGCTCCGCGACGGTCTGGTGCAGGAACCTCACCGAGACAGACGGGGCTGGCGGATATTCAATGAGCACGAAGCTAATGTGATTGCGCAGTTCGCAAGATCCGAGAGTGTGCAGCAGGCGGCCCTGCTTCCGGAGCTGGACAAGCTTGACGCCATCGACTGGAACTTCACGGATGCCAAGACAACGTACCTCACCCACGGACTGCATCCCTACCCGGCAAAGTTCATTCCCCAAATTCCCAACGCCCTCATTCAAGCCCTATCATCCGTGGGCGAAACCGTTGCGGACATTTTTTGCGGCAGCGGTACAACACTCGTGGAGGCCCTCGCGCTGAAGCGCGACACGGTCGGAGTGGACGCCAACCCGCTCGCCTGCCTCATCAGCCAGGCAAAGACCACGTGGCTCCAAAACGGCGATGCCGAAATCCTGAACGAGCTGGTGAGCCGGGCTTGTGGCTTGGCTGATTCGCTCACCGACGAAAAGCAGTATGCACTGTTCAACGGGAACGGTCTGCCATTTACGGCCAAACCTCCCGAGAACAAGGCCATCGCCTTCTGGTTCGAACCCTTTGTTGCAGAAGAGCTGGCCGAGATTAGCTCCTGGTGTCGGCAACTGCCAACCCCCTCCAGCACTACGGTGGCCCTCGCGGCGTTCTCGTCCATTATTGTCAGCGTCTCTAGACAGGATTCCGATACGCGCTATGTTAGGCGCGAGAAGAACCTCCGCAGGGGCTACGCGCTCCGGCGGTTCGCTAGGGCACTACAGGACGCCAGCGCCAGCGCACAGCAGTTCACTGAAATCGTCGAACCCCGGTTCACGTGCCGTGTCCATCATGCGAACCTGCTGGATCAGCCCGATATCGGCCCGGTTCACCTGGTTGTCTGCTCTCCGCCGTACCCCAACGCCTACAGCTACCACCTCTATCACATGACCCGCATGATCTGGCTAGGCATGGACCCACTGGCGTTCAAGAAGATCGAGATCGGCAGTCACCGGAAATACAGCCGCAAGGGCCCCAAGCGGGCAGGCGTGGAAACATTCAAAGAAGAACTCAGAGTGATTTTTGCCTGGCTCGGAAAACACCTGCGCCCGAATCGCTACGCCTGCTTCGTGGTTGGCAACTCAATTCTGGATGGCAAACAAGTTGACAACGCCGAGTTACTATCCGATGTGGCGCGGGAAGCCCGTTTCATCGAGGTCAAGCGCATTCATCGGCAGCTCCAGGAAAATCGCAAGGCATTCAATCCGGCCTACGGGAAGATCAAGACAGAGCATATTCTTATCCTCCAAAACCAACAGGGAGGCAACGAGTGAGCCTCGTCAAGTGCCGCATCAAGCCATATATACAGCCCTTCGAGCGTCAGTTGGCTCTGGCAGAACTTCAGGCACTCGCTCGCAAGCTGCCTCAGCCAGCAGATGGCCCTTTGGAAAGGGCGACCACATTCACCGTGGAGTCAGCGGTCAGCTCGCGTATTCTCGCAGAGCGCTTGGCATATTGGGAAGCAGTCGATACAAACAGGTCAGAGCTGACCAGGCAGGTCCGTCTGGAAGCGACAGTCAATGTGGTCAGAAACGGCATTCCATTTGAGGAGCTGGAAAGAAGCGTGCCGTTTGCGGGCGAGGTGCCGTTGCCTAATCGCCGGTGCCTCCGCTACGGCACTCACGGCATCCACGAATACCGAGGAAAGTTTTTTCCTCAACTGGCGCACGCGCTGATGAACATCGCCGGCGCTCGGCAGGGCATGGTGGTGGCAGACCCGATGTGTGGCAGTGGCACCACCCTGGTGGAGGCCGTCCTGGGCGGCTATACAGCTTTGGGCCTGGACCTGAATCCGCTCTCTGTGCTCATTAGCCACGCAAAATGCTCGCTGCTTTCCGTTGAACCCAAGGACCTCCTGCGGGCGTACCAGCAAACCCGAGACGGGCTGCTCCATCCCAGAGCGGCAAAATCATCCAACCTGCAATACTTTTCATCGCTGCCGGAAGCGGACCAGGAGTACCTTGAGCGTTGGTTTTCCAGGCAAGTCTTGGAGGATCTTGACCAGGTGACCCAGACCATTGACGCCCTGCCGGTATGCAGCACCAAGGATCTGCTGCGCCTGTCGCTAAGCAATATCCTGCGCCGGGTCTCCTGGCAAAAAGCAGACGATCTGCGAGTCCGCAAAAAAATTAGGCTGGATGAGGAAATCGACCCCATTAAGGAATTCCTAGAGGAACTCGGGCGCTCAGTAAGGCTCGTGCTCGCTTTCTTGCGACAAAACCATGCAGAAGGCAAGACCGGGATATTCCACGTACAACCGGGTGACGCCCGAACGTCGGCTAAGGTCTGGAAGAAGTGGGTTGGACAGGTCGATACGGTCATCACTTCGCCGCCCTACGCCACGGCACTGCCATACCTTGACACCGATCGCTTGAGCCTGATTTACCTGAAGCTCCTGACGCGCCGTGAGCATAGGGGTCGGGATCAGGAGATGATTGGCAACCGGGAAATTACCAACGGGACCAAGGATGTCTACTGGCAGATGTTCCAGGACAAAAGGCAGGACATGCCGCAGTCGGTGACGATCCTGATTGAAGAAATCGCTCGCCTGAACCGAACCGCGCCGGTGGGTTTCCGGCGTCAGAATCTGCCCTCACTGCTTGCGAAGTATTTCACCGACATGAGGGCTGTGTTTGCGGACATGGTCCAATTGCTCAGGCCCGGCGCGCCGGCATACATGGTTGTCGGCAACAACCATACCATTGCCGGAGGCAAACATGTCACCATCAACACCGCTGACCTGCTGGTCGAGCTCGCTGATAGCGTCGGCCTCAAGCCGGAAAGAACAATCCCCATGGAGATGTTGGTTTCTCGGGATATCTTTCGGAAAAACGCAGTTGCGTCAGAATATATCCTCTGCTTCCGCAAGCTCGCTC
>CAZLDN010000024.1:0-49162 GCA_964558355.1 uncultured Candidatus Solibacter sp. | reverse complement strand
TCAGGTTGTCAAGGGGACTTCCACCCGCAAGCTGTCGAACATGCCCGGCACACCATAACGCCCGCCACATGCATTGGCGGGCCATGCAAACAAAAGGAGAAAGCGGGCTGCTATTTCTTCGGAGCCCCTTCGAGAGTCTTCTTTTCTTTGTAGTACTTGCCGACGTCGTTGAGGTCCTTCGACCCCGCCTTGGCGTGGCAGGTGGTGCAAGGCTTCTTTTCGTTCTTGCTGAGTTCCTTGGTGGCGAAGGCAGCGCCGCCAGACATCATCAGGACAGCCGTGAAAGCGGCGGCCGGCAGAGCCAAACGAACCAGTTTTTTCATACTTCAGTCACTCCCAGATGTACCGCAGGTTGCGGCTGCGAACGAGTTTATCAGACAAGATGGCACGAAAAAACCGGTCCCCGGCGAGGAGGACCGGCTCTCGAATTTCAAACGGCAGACTACTGGGCGACAGGAGCGCCTTCGAGGGACTTCTTCTCCTTGTAGTAGTTGCCAACGTCGTTCAGCTTCTTCATGTCGCCCTTGACGTGGCATGTGGTGCAAGGCTTCTTTTCCTTCTTCGCCATTTCCTTGTTGGCGAAGGAGGGGCTGCCCGTGACGAAAATGAGGCCGAGCAACGCGGCCGCGGGCAACAATAAACGGAGAAATTTCATCGAACCTCCCTGATGTCCGCCCTCTGGGCTGGACACCGATCATTCTAACATCATACGGATAGACTCCGGATAACAAGGCCCGGTTACAGAAATCCAGAAGTGCTTACTCCAGGCCGGTCACCGTCCGAGCCGGCGCAGCGCCTCATGAACAGTGCGGCCAACGATCTCGAAGCTCTTCGGGGAGAGCTTGTCCATCGTGTCGTCCTTGGTATGCCACCACGAGTGATTCGGGCCGTACTCGAAGTCGATCAGGTTGAGCGCCCGGACGCCGTTGCGAAGGAACGGCACATGGTCGTCTTCAATGGGGTAGGGCTGCGAGTCGAAATGGCCGGCATAGCCCAGCTCGCGTGCGATCTGCCAGACCAGCCGCTGCAACGGCTCGGACGAGTACATCTCCTTGACGATCTTGAGATCCCTGTCGCCGATCATGTCCACGTTGATCAGGGCTTTTAACTTTGAAATAGTCCCGTCCGCGCGCCACTTGGCGGCGAGGTGGCGGCTGCCATAGAGAGAATCCGCGTCCGACCACTCGCCAAAGGCCTCTTCGCCGTCGAAGAACACCAGGAAGATGTCGAGACTGAACGACTCGTCCTTCAATGCGCGCGCCAGTTCAAGCAGCAATCCGGTCGACGAACCGGCGTCGTTGGCGCCGACGAAACGGAAGGGGAACCTCTTCGTGTCGTAGTGCCCGGAAACGGCCAGAGCGCCAGAGCCGCTGCCCTTCTTGAAGCCGATTATGTTCTTCATGGAAACGCGACCGGCAGGGGTTTGAGCGGTGAACGGGTCTTCGACCACCTGCCAGCCGGAGTCCCGCAGTTTCTGTGCGATGAAGACCTGGAGTTTCTTGCTGGCCGCGGACCCGGGCGTGCGCGGGCCGAATTCGACCACCTGGCGGGTCAGTTCGAGTGCTGACGCTCCCGAAACCTGTCCAGCGTATGCCGCGGTTGCGAACAGAGCGGTAAGGACTAGCGTTTTTCGGCCGTACATGAGTAACCCAACGTGTAGTCCCGGCGGGCGTCGAATTGGTCGAACCACGGCAGAATCAAAGCCGCCGGAGCAAATGCCAGCAGCGCCGCGGGCTTGAGCCAAGCGGGCATCAACGTGACTCCTGCGAGCAACCGCCTGGACAGCAGACGAAACAATCCGCCGGCCGGTTTCAGGCTGACGATTCCAAACCCGGCCTTTTCCAGCAGATACTGAAGGCCATACCGCGTGTAGCGGAAGTAGTCATGGGGCGCCTGATGGACCTCCCATTGATGCGGTGCGACGACAAGGAGCCGGGCCCCTTGCTTCAGAACTCTCGCGATCTCGGCGAGCGCGATAGCGGGTTCCTTGAGGTGCTCGATGGTAACGATCATCAGGGCGGCGTCAAAGGACTCGCCGCAAAAGGGGAGGTTGCCCAGATCCGCCACGGCATCGAGGCGCCGGTAGTTCCATTCGGGATCGCCAACGGCTAGGTCGACGCCGACATAACGCTGGCTGGAGAACACCGCGGCGTGGCGGGCCTCGCCAGCGCCCGCATCCATCACCCAGGCTCCCGCGGGCAGGCTCCTGGCGAACTGCGTGACCTCATCCTCGATCATGGTCTCGAAGTGGTAGACGTGCCGCACGAGCCATCCCGGCAGATTCCGTTTGGCCCGTTCGTAGGTCACTGTGGCGACTCGTCTTTGACGCGGGCCTGGACCATGATGGTCGAGCCGGCGTGGGCCAGGGCTTCAAGCATCGTGAAGGGGATCGAGATGAGGAGGAGCAGGAAGTAAATCACATCCTTGAAGAGCTTCTTGCGGGGAGTCTCCTTGACTCCGCGCACTCGCCGCGACATGGGGTCGAGCGAAGAGACCATTGACGTGGCCATGCCCGCGGGGTTGTCGCGCAACGAGAAGTGTTTCACATGCTCGACCTCAAACCCGCAGTGTTCGAGCAGGTTACGCAGGTCGGACTCCTTGAAATTGATCAGGTGGCGCGGGATGTCCAACCCGTTCCAATTCTCGCCAAAGAGCAGAAACTGCCAGCAGCCCGCGTTCGGAACCTGGACGACGAGCCTGCCCCCAGGCGCAAGCATCTCGCGGGCGGCCGTGACATAAGCGGTCGGGTCGTACAAATGTTCCAGCACGTGGAACATGGTCACAACCATAAACGACCCCGCGGCGAAGGGAGCGCGCGGCAATGTGCCACAGACCGCCGGGACGCCGTTTGCGCCCCAGGCAACGGAGGCGGCATCAACGGAGTAGTCGAGGCCCGCGAGCCGGGCTTCGGGTAGTCCAAGTTCCCGCAGCAGAAGCCCGCCGCCGCAGCCCACATCCAGAATTCGCCCTTCCCCGCCCGCCGCTTCGAGGGCGCGGAGAACGAACCGGACGTGATCGCGCAGCACCAGCCGCCGCCAAATATCGGCCAGACGGTCGGCGGTATCGGCGCCTCCGTCGAACCAATAGTTCTCCGGGTAGTAAGAGCGGAGCTGCTCCGGGGCCGGCCTCGGGAACAGCCGGACCAGCTTGCACTCGGCGCATTCGACGACGAGGAAAGACTCATTCGTCGTGGCGTAGAGCTTGTCCGAACCGTGACACAACGTCTTCACCTGAGCGCAGCCGCAGGCAGGGCAGGCGTTGTCGTGCGGGACTGATGTGGTTTCTCTCAGGACGGGCGGCCGGGAGGCCTCACTGCGTTTTCGCTCAGCGTCTTCAGGCTGATCGAGTGGCGGAGCAGCAGTTGTTTCACTTCCTCCGGCGAGAGCTTCCTCAGACGCCGAATGGCTATCCTCTTGCGGAGGGTTGCCGGGATCATCGCCAGAGCTTCCAGGTCCCCCGCCATGAGCGCCAGCACCGCCTTGAGCTTCGAACTCCAGCCCGGGAAGCGGCCGATCTCCCCCTTGCCGCGCGCCGCGGCCCTTGCGCCTGCCGCCAGCCTGGCCAGATAGTGGAGACCGTTTTGCCACAAAAGACTTCCAGGAAATAGTTTAGCCGCTAGCAGCACCCGGTTGCGCTCAATCAAACGCAGACGGCGAAATGACAGCAGTCCGAGCGTTGTCCCGCGGTGGTGGCGGACCACTGCCCGGGGCATGTAGATGCACCTCCAGCCGGCGATGCGGGCGCGCAGGCCGAGTTCGGCGTCGTCACCGTAGGCGAAGAGGTCTTCGTCGAAGCCGCCGATCTGGTCCAGCATCGCCTTGCGGTACATGCAGGCGGCGCCATCCGGCCACAAGACTTCCTCCTCTTCGTCATACTGCCCTTCATCCATCTCGCCGGAACCCCGGCCCCGATTCTGGCCATCGAGCCAGATCAGATGTCCTGCCTTGTCGATCTGCCGCGGGTCCTCCCAAACCAGAATCTTCGATGCCGCCATGCCGACCTCCGGCCCGCGCGAAAGTGCGAGCAGGAGTTGTTCAAGCCAGCAAGGCCCGGCTTCGGCGTCATTATTCAACAACGCGACGAACTGCCCGCGCGCCTTCGCGATGCCCTGATTGTTGGCCGCGCAGAACCCCCGGTTTTCCGAGTTCCGGATGAGCGTCACCGGATAGGGAGCGGCGGCGGCGTACTGTTCCACCCAGGCTGCGGAACCGTCGGTACTGGCGTTGTCGATCACCACCAACTCGAAGCTCACGCCCTCCTGCGATTCAAGCGAACGCAGGCAGGCTTCGAGCAGATTGCGGCGATTTAGGTTGGCGACAACGACGGTGACGGACGGGGACTGAAAGTCCTTTTGAATCAAGTGTTGTATGATACCAATTCGAGGATGCCACAGCAAAAATGGTGACTCTCGGCCAACGTTTGAAGGCCGAGCGTGAAAAGCGCGGCCTGACCATCGAGAAGCTTGCGAACGAGACCCGGATCCATGCCCGCTACTTCGAAGCCATCGAAGAGGACAGGATCGCCGATCTGCCGAGCGGATTCTTCTATCGCAGTTTCGTGCGCCAGTACGCCCGGATTCTGGATCTCCCCGAGTCCGAGTACATGCCGGCGGTTCAACGATCTCTCGACGCCGAAGCCGAGGATCTCAATGCCCGGGAAACGGCTCTGCCGCAACGGAACATCGATGTGCCGCCGATGCCTACAGGCCGGTTCAACGCCGGCGAAGAGACCAAGCGCTGGCTGGTGCGACTGGCCGTCCTGGTCATCGTGATCGCCGGTTCCTCGGGTCTCTACTATCTCTATCAGCATTGGCGAGCCGCTCCCGCCGAGACGCCCGTC
This sequence comes from uncultured Candidatus Solibacter sp., assembly GCA_964558355.1. GTDB lineage: Bacteria > Acidobacteriota > Terriglobia > Bryobacterales > Bryobacteraceae > PNKE01. The sequence continues at coordinate 44,323 of CAZLDN010000024.1, read as the reverse complement.
ATCGCCGAACAGACCACGCCGGAACGCGCTAGTCAGCCAAAAGCGCCGCCTCAGCCCCAGGTTCAGACTCCCCCGCCAACCGGCGAAATCACGCCGCCGGAGCCGTCTCAAGGGCAACAGATCACTCCTGCCGCGCCTGCCCTTGAGCAACAGAAACCTGCGGAGACACAACCGCCCGCGCAACAGGCCCCGTTGAACCTGACCCTGGTCGCCTCCGCCGACACCTGGCTTCACCTGACCGCTGATGGGAAGACACTTTTCATGGATGTCCTCAAGGCGGGACAAGCCCGTTCGTTCCGAGGCAACTCATTGATGCGTCTTAGGCTCGGCAACGCCGGCGGCGTGTCAATGGAATTCAATGGCTCCGCCGTGCCTCCCGCCGGTCCCATCGGCCAGGTGAGGACGGTGGAGTTCACGATCGAGGGCGCCCGTGTCGTCACGCCACCCGTGGTGATGCCGGAAATCACCCCCCTGGCCGTCCCTCGTCAGGAACAACAGAACTGACATGGAATGGCCGGCGGCGAGGATCTGTTGAGCGGCGCCCGTCTCTCTCCCGCGCCGCAATCACGCCCCACAAGCGGGGCTTAGCCGTTGTCGCCAGCCCGGCTGGCAGGTAACGATCCGCGGCGGGGACGCCGGGGTCTCGACGACCTGGCCGCCTTGCGCCGTTCCTTTTCCATCTGGAACAGTTCGCCACGGCGGCGCGACTTGATGCTCTCATCGACCTTGCGCCAGAACTGGAGAAAATACTGGAGCGCTGAGACCACGGCGAAGATCATTGTCCCCCACAGCGCGAACACCGCCCATGGCGCCAGGACCGGATAATCCACCGCCAGCAGAATCAAGGCGACGGCGAGAACTTGGGTCACCATCTTGGTCTTGCCCAACTCGCTGGCCTTGATCGTGTAGCCCTCACTGGCGGCGATGGCGCGCAACCCCGAAACGGCGAACTCGCGGCCGATGATGAGGACCGCCATCCAGCCGGGCACGCGCTGGACCTGAACGAGAGAGATCAAGGCTGCTGAAATCAGCAACTTGTCGGCGATCGGATCCAGCAACATGCCGACGGTGGTCACCTGGTTCCAGCGGCGGGCGAGGTAGCCGTCAAGAAGGTCGGTGAACGCGGCGCACAGGAAGATCAACAGCGCCAGCATCTCGTTGGTCAGCCCAGAGAACCTGAAGGGCAGACCCGTATCGCCCTGTACCACCGCGGCGACCAGCAGCGGCACAAAGAAGATCCGCAAGAGCGTGAGTGTGTTCGGGATATTCACGGCCCTTTTGTAGAGTCTAGCAGGATAGGACGAAAGACCCGCCAGCATTGAAAGGAGAATCAGCGCCGGCCCAGCCCGTATCCCCTCAGCGCCAAAAAGTCCGGCAGTGGAAAACCGTCCTGACCTATCTCATTGTAAACAAAGCTATTCCACCGAATCCGCAGAATTTTCCACAGCGTTTTCCACAGCCACTGAGAGGTTCGTTTGGTACTCGGTCAAGCGGCGCCGGATGGAGGAGGGCACGTCGGCCACAATCCGGCAGCCGGCCTCGGTGAACTCCCTTTCGATGATGACTGTGGCTTCGTGCAACATCTCAAGCAGGGCCGAATCCGAGTGCGGAATCAGGTAAGTGATGCGGCTCACCGGGTCATGTTCCAAACGCCGGTCGATAACGGCCAACAGGTCCGCCACTCCTGCGCCGGTGAGCGCCGACAGCGCCACCCACTCGGCGCCGCCAGCCTCGCCGGCAAGACGTTGCGCGGTGGCCGACAGGTCGGACTCCGTGGCGCAATCGGCCTTGTTCATCACGATGATCTGAGGGATGTCATCCGCGCCGATCTCGGCCAAAACGCCGCGGACATGCGCGCAGTGTTCCGCGGCTGCGGGCGAGGAAGCATCCACCACATGAAGCAGCAGCGTGGCTTCTCTTACCTCTTCAAGAGTCGCCCGGAACGCCTTGACCAGCGTCGTCGGCAGCCGCCGGATGAATCCGACCGTGTCGCTGAAGACCACGTGACGCCGCGAAGGAAGCGTCAACTGGCGAACAGTCGGATCCAGCGTGGCGAACATCCGGGCGTCGGCCAACACACCGGCGCTGGTGAGCCGGTTGAACAACGTGGACTTACCCGCGTTCGTGTAACCGACCAGCGCCAGCGCCGGCAAGGGAACCGCCTGGCGTTGCCGCCGCTGAATTCCGCGGGAGCCGCGGACGGAATCGAGATCGTGTTCCAACTTCTTGATGCGCCGGTGGATGTGGCGGCGGTCGGTTTCGAGCTTGGTTTCACCAGGCCCCCTCGTCCCGATTCCGCCGCCCAGCCGCGACATCGAAGCGCCGTGGCCGGTGAGGCGCGGCAGGAGGTAGTTCAGTTGCGCCAGTTCAACCTGGATCTGGCCTTCCCTGGTGCGGGCGCGGCGGGCGAAGATGTCGAGGATGAGCTGAGTGCGGTCGACGACCTTGCAGCCGAGGGCCTTCTCCAGATTGCGCTGCTGGGTTCCGCCGAGGTCGTGGTCGAACAGGACGACGTCGGCTTCGAGCGCGCGCACCATCTCGGCGATCTCCAGGACCTTCCCATGGCCGATGAGCGTGGCCTGGTCGTAGCTGGCGCGCTGCTGAACGACACGCGCCAGGATCTCGGCTCCCGCGCTTTCGGCGAGCGCCGACAACTCTTCCAGCGGCTCCTCAGCATGGAAGACCGTAACAGAACCAGAGGCCGCGCGGGACGTGATTTCCACGGCGGCAAGCACGGCGCGTTCGCGCGAATCGTATTGAGTCAAACCGCCAGCTCTAGCCCTCCGGATACTCAGGCAGCCCTGGCGCGGGGGAAGCGCCGGCGATTGCCGCATGGGCGGCGCCGGCGTTGTTATGCACGGGCTTTGAAACCACGACCGTCGAGATGGCGTGCTTGAAGATGAGCTGCTCCTGATTGTTGGTCTCGAGTATTACCGAGTATTTGTCGAAGCTCTTGATCCGGCCTGAAAGCTTCACTCCGCTCATCAGGTAGATCGTAAGGAAGATTTTCTCCTTGCGCGCAGTGTTCAGGAAAGCTTCCTGAATGTTCTGCGCCGCTTTCTCGCCGCCGGGCCTGCGCGGACCGGCCGGGGCTCTTCTGAGTTCGTCCATTTATTTTGCCCCTCCTTGCGCTTATCTGTGTTCACTCCGTGGGCGCGACCCTCCAAGGAAACGGACACATTTCGCCCGTTCGCAACCTGGGGTGCGCATTCAAGAGTGTAATCCCGACAGGACCCGCTGGCAACTGCCCCGGCCAGAAGTTATCGGATTGGCAGGTTGAAGGCAGGGCAGCTCATCCGCAGCGAATCCTCCAGATTGACGTAAGGATCCTTGCCGTAGCCGTACCAGAGGTTCGCACCTTCAGGCAACTTCCCGCCAAACAGCAACTCCACTGTGTCTGGCGCTTTCGGTGAGATCCGCGCCCGGAAGATCAGCGGCGCCGGCTGGCCATCTGATCCGTGGATCGTGAAACCGGCAAGGCGCCCGCGGTGCGTGAGGTGGCCATTGATCTGGTCGAATTTCACCAGAATCCTGTTGCCGTCGAGGGTCGCCGAGACCGGCCGCGGTCCGCGTTTTACATTGCCGCCAGCCAGGCCCTCGGCCAGGTTCGCCATTCGTACCGCCAACAGCCGGAACGAATCCGTGCCGACGTGGATTCCGTCGTCCAGGTCGCAGTCCAGGCAGGTGGTCATGCCGGCATTCGGCAGCGCTGTCTCCACTTCAAGCTGGGCCTGCTGAACCGCGTTCCAGGTGGCCGGATCGCCGGCGGAGACGTAGCGGCCGATCTGAACGTAGTAGAACGGCAGCTTCTCCAACCCCGTGTCGGTCCGGATGGCGTTGATCAAGTCGATGAACTTCTGCTTGAACAGGGGCGCGGCCGCTGGACTGGCATCGGATTCGCCCTGATACCAAAGGACGCCCGTCACGCGCCCGCCCACCGCTTTGATCCGCCGGATCATGCCGCCATAGAGCGACGCACCGCCCTTGTCTTTCTGGGCTGGGGACCACTGGTCCATCGAAGTCCCGCCATGCGCGCACGGAACCAAACCGATGGGCACGCCCGTTCGCCGGACCATCTCGAGAGCAAACGGCAAACCCAGTCCCGCGCCCTTTTTCCGGTCGGCGATCCACTTCTCCAGCGCCGGGCCGCTCAGCGGCTCGCTCTTTTTCTCCGGCTGGCGCCGCCAGTGAACCGAGTCCACCGCATCCACGAGCCTATGCAACGGGTCCTCGGCGGCCACCCAGGCGTCTGTCATGTCGAAGGAGTTCACCAGGGCCGAAGGCAGCGGCGTGTCTTCCAGATTGCCGACGCCATCCATATTCGACTGTCCGGCCAGCACCCAGAGATCGCCGACGAGCAGATTGTCCACGGCAACCGTTGCCTGGATTCCCGCCACCCGCAATTCGACCCTGTAGGGACCGCCCACCGGGACCGAAGCCACCTCCGCGCTGAAGCGTCCGCCCTGCACATTGCCGGCCTGCTTCCAATCGAACCCGGACAGAGGCCGGCCCTTGGAGACGACCCGCGCCTCGACGGCCTTGCCCGCCGCGCCTTGTGTCGTCCCTTCCACGCGAATCGCCGCCGAATTGGACGCGCCGCGCTGAAACACCTGGTATGGCTCGGCGCCGCCGGTCACATGCAGGCCCTGTCCGAATGCCGTCACCGCCATCAAAGGCAGGATTGTGAGAAAGCTTGTTCTTCTGGTCATACAGCCTTTCCAATATAATGCAGGCATGACGCAGTGCGCGATGGCCAGACGCGGGTTCCTCCGCACCGGAATCCAGGCCGCGGCCGCTTTCACGGCTGCCAGCTATTCGAGAATCTACGGAGCGAACGACAGAATCAACCTCGGCCTCATCGGCGCTGGCGAGCGCGGCCGCGGCGTCATGGGCCACTTCCTTGCCACCGGCCAGGTCGATCTCGGCGCGGTCTGTGATGTCTATGCCGAGATGATCGACCGCGCGAAATCGAAGTCGCCTGGTGCCAAAGCGTTCAAGGACCATCGCGAGCTCCTCCAGATGAAAGAGCTGGACGCGGTCCTCGTCGGCACCCCCGACCACTGGCACGCCACGGTCGCCATCGACGCGCTGAATGCAGGCAAGGACGTCTATGTCGAGAAGCCTCTCACTCTTCGCATCGACGAGGGTCCGAAGATCGTCAAGGCCGCGCGCATCAACAACCGAATCTGTCAGGTCGGCCTCCAGCAGCGCTCCGGGGCCCACTACATCGAGGCCAGGCAGAAGTACTTTGACACCGAGGCGCTGGGCAAGATCACCATGGTCCGCACCTGGTGGCACGGCAATACTTACCACCTGCGCAAAGCGCCCGAGTCTCTGCGGACGCAGCCCTCGAACCTCGATTGGGCCCGCTTCCTGGGCCCGGTGAAATGGCGCGAATGGGATCCGCAGCAGTTCTGGAACTGGCGCGCTTATCTTGATTTCGGCGGCGGCCAGGTGACCGATCTCTTTACCCACTGGATCGACGTCGTCCACATGATGCTGGGCCACGACATTCCCGTTTCAGGCGTCGCCGCCGGCGGCGTCTACTATTACAAGGACGGCCGCACGGCGCCGGACACCATCAATGTCCTCCTCGAGTATCCGCAGGAATACACGGCCACATTCGAAGCCACGCTCGCTCCCGGCATCCGCGGCGAAGGCATCGAGTTCTGCGGCGCCAAGGGCAAGCTCTATATCGACCGCGGGCGCTATGAGTATCTCCCCGCCGGCCGCGGCGCGACGCCCGTCGAAGTCCTCGGGCCCAAGTACGATTTCACCCTCGACCACGTGAAGAACTTCATCGAGTGCGTCAGGACCCGCAAGTTGCCCAACTGCGACGTCCTCGCCGGACACCGTTCAGCGCAAGCCTCGCACCTCGGCAATATCAGCTACGTCGAGAAACGCCGCTTGAAGTTCGACCCCATCCGCGAGGAGATCCTGCCGCTGTAGGATCCTGCCTGAATAGTTTGCAGTCCGCTTCCTGACGGGCGCGGCTCGCGTCGCGCCGCGGCTCTGCTCTGTGAGTGCTGGCTAGAAACGGATGTCCTGATAGATGTAGAACAAGTTCGGCCCAACGCCGGGGGTAGCCTTCTTCACAAACTCACCCATGAGGAAGCGTCCGTAGCCGGCGCCGAACGTAACCTTCTTCAGATTCACGGCTGCAAAGAGATCCAACTCCTGGCCGATGTGCCGCCCAGATCGCCCCGTTGCGTCGCGCGCGATCGGCACGCCGGTGGGGCCATACAGATAGTCCTTCGGCGACGCCAGCCACGAGTCATCGAACATCAACGTCAACGTGAGCTTCCGGTGAATCGCATAGTCGGCCTGAGCCTTGATATTGCGGATGTTCCGCCAGCCCAGCACGTCCTCGTGCCCGAATCTGTCGTGCACGGCCCCATACAGTAAGTCGAATGTCGCCGACCTTGAGGCATCCCACGGATCCTTTGTGCCCGACGCATACTTGGACTCGCCCGACATCTTCAACGGCCGTCCCGCCGCATCGAGGCTCTTCGACAACGACGCGAACCAAGCCGCTGCCCGGTGGTCCTTCGTGCCCGCGTTCCCCGTCTGGCCCACGCCTTCCATCCCGTAGCTCCATCCGCCATCAAGTTTGCCGGCCAAACGAGCGCCAAAGGAGTTTGTCCGCAGGTTCCCGGCGAATCCCGGGTCATGCCGCAGGGCATAGAATTCGGTCGTCAGACGCTTCGCCGCAGATGGGAGGGTAGCGTAAACGCCCCATACCCGCCGGTCCAGGCGCGGCCTGTTGAACCCATTGACGTTGATGTCTACGGGCGAAAGAAACAGTCCGTCCACGTTGAGCTTCGCTGTCCGCCAAGACAAGCGCGCGTGATCCCATGTGCGGGTCGTGTTGGCCCACTCAGGCGACCCGATCAGCCGCGCATCGCCATAGTTGATCCTCCGCCTGCCGGCCGAAAGCGCCATCCCGCTGCCGCTTGGATCGGAGATCTCCGCGTAGCCTTCAGCCAAGTCAAGGGGGTCCCTCAACGAACCCGGCGCCGGCCGGCCGTAGAGCGGTACGCGGCAGTCCTGCGCCATCGCCGAGATCTTCACCCACTCCGATGGCCGCCACGTCAAGCCCAACCGGTGCCGCAGAATCGCCATGGACGTGTCCACGTCCTTGCCGAAGCTCATCCCATTGCGCGATTCGTACCGGATCCGGGATTCGACCCTCCATTCGAACTCAGATGGCTTCGGCGCCGGCGTGTCCTGGCCCCACAACGCGCAGCAGAGCGCCGCCGCTAGGACAACAACTCTTGCCGGTCCGCGGCCGTCATCTTTTCGGCCGCATAGCGCAGCGTCAGCCGCGACGCCTCGCCGCGCCTCGCCATCAGGAACCCGAGCGTCTCGCCCGGACGCTTCGGATATGTCTCTTTCAGAAGCCATCCAACGCCTTTTTCCACCATGTCGTCGCGCACCTCAAGCAGTTTGCCAGCGACAGTGAAGATTATATCGGTCCGCCGGCCCGCCTTCGCTTCCTGGATCAGAGCGACTGCCGCTGCCCTCTTTTTCCAGCGGTTCGGCGATGCGGTCCAACCGGGCAACACGGAGGCCAGTTCCGGGCAATTCGCGATGGATGCCGCGAGCAACCACGACGCCACGCCGTCGCATGTCGCCCAGTTGTCTACATAGCGGTCCACCCAACTCTCGAACAGCCTGAACTCGTGTTCCCCGCACGACTTCGCGAATCGCCTGTAGACGTAGATTCCCAGCGCCGCGGCCTCCAGCCCTTTCATCTTCCACAGCCGCTCCATGAACTCGTCGCGAGCCTCCACCGGCCACGGTTTGACGATTTTGTAGACCTCTCGCGCAGCCTCATGCAGCCTGTCCGTCCTAACGCCGTAGGTCGAGATCTCGTGCTTGAAGAACCGCCGCTGGCCTTTCGCGAATACTGGGTCGGCCAGAGCGCGCAATTTCCCGTCCACTTCACCGGCGAGCGTTTTCGGATTGGGCAAGCTCATGATGCTACACTCCCAAAGTATGACGGCTGGGAACCCATTTCGCATTGTAGACAGCATCGATACCGGCCCTTCCATGGCCACGATCCCGGGCCCGGCGCCGCGGATCTCGTCGCTCCTGATCAAGCCCGCATCGGCTGTCTGCAACCTCGATTGCCAGTATTGTTTCTACCTCGACCGCGACGCCGACCCTTACAAGGATCTGCCCGCCCGCCTCATGCCCATGGACACTTTGGAGCGGCTGGTCGACACCTATCTTTTCTACTCCTACCCTCAGTCAACGTTCGCTTTTCAGGGCGGTGAACCCACACTGGCCGGCGTCAAGTTCTATCAGAAACTGGTCGAGTTCCAGAAGCGTTATGGCCGCGACGGCCAATCAGTGTCAAACGCGCTCCAGACCAACGGCGTTCTCATCGACAAGGAGTGGTGCGACCTCTTTCGCGAGTACAGTTGGCTGATCGGGCTCTCCATCGACGGCCCCGAGGAGATCAACGACGCGCACCGCTTCAACAAGGCCGGACACGGGACATGGAAGCGCGTCATGCAGTCGCTTGAACTGATGCAGAAGGAGAAGGTCGACTTCAACGTCCTCTGCGTCCTGAGCCAGGCAAATGTCCACAAGCCCAAAGAGATCTACAAGTTCTTCAAGAGCCTAGGCGTCAGCTACCTGCAGTTCATCCCGCTGTCGGAATTCAATCCGGACGGATCGCCCATGCCGTTCACCGTCAACGCCGAGGAGTATGGACGGTTCCTTTGCGAAATCTTCGACCTCTGGTGGCCCGACCGCCGCACGGTTCGTGTGCGCTTTCTCGACAACCTCGCCGAGGCCGTCGCCGGACAGAAGCCCGGCAGTTGCACGATGCACGAGACCTGCGACAGCTACGTTGTCGTCGAATACAACGGCGATGTCTACCCCTGCGACTTCTTCGTCGAAAAGCACTGGCGTCTCGGAAACATGGAGATCGACTCGTGGCAGGAGATTGCCCGCCGCGCCCGCCGCTACAACTTCGCCGCCAAGAAGACCGTCGCTCACCCCGAATGCCAGGTCTGCAAGTATCAGTCCATCTGCCACGGCGGTTGCCCCAAATCGCGCCACGGCCGCAGGGGTGAGTTCTCCGACCTCGATTGGTTCTGCGGCGCCTACAAGATGATTTTCGACAAGGCGGTCGGCCCGTTGAAACGCGAGGTCGAGAAGATAACCGGCAAGAGCGCGGACCTCTCGCCGCACCACATCAGCCCCTACTGATCGGCGTCGTCCTCTTCCGGCACGGTCAGGCGGTCGATGCGGACCTTGGCGATGCGGTTGTGAACCATCTCCAGCACGGTGTAGCGCCGCGCATCGTGTTCGACCATATCTGCCTGCTTCGGGATCCGGCCCAACTCATAGAGCAGGAATCCGGCCAGCGTCTCGAATTCGTGGTCGTCGGGCAACTCGATTCCATACTGCGTGTCCAGATCGCGGATTGGGATGGTGCCCTCCACTTCCACGGACATGGCGTCCAGAGACGGGAGTTGGTAGACGGGGTCGAACTCGTCCTCGATTTCGCCGAAGATCTGCTCCAGCACGTCTTCCATCGTGATCATGCCGGCGATGGTGCCGAACTCGTCCACCACGAAAGCCACCTGCGCCCGCCTCACCCGCAACTCGTCCAGCAACTGGCTCAATGGTTTGGTCTCCGGGATGACCGGGACGCGCCGCAGAATCGTCCGCAGGTCAAACTGCGCCACCTGCCTGCGCTTCGTGTTCGATTGCCGCCGTTCAGTCCAATACGCCAGTACATCCTTGACATGGACGATCCCCAGAATGTGCTCGCGCGATTTCTCGAACACCGGCAGCCGCGAATAGCCCGACTCTCTGAACGCCGCCAGCACTTCATCCAGATCCGCGTCCACCGGCACCATCGACAGCGCGTTCCGGGGCACCATCGCTTCGCGTGCGGCGTACTCCTGCAACTCCAGCAACCGGCCGGTCGCGTCCCGCTCGAACTCCGACAAGTGGCCCGCCGAGTGCGCCGCCGCCATCACGAACTTCAGTTCCTCGGTCGAATGCGCTCCCGACTCCGCGTCTCCGCGCGCCCCGATCGCCCTGGACAGGATAGTCGATGCACGCTCAATGATCCAGACGAACGGTTGCGCGGCCTTGAAGAACACGAGCAGCGCCGGCGAGACAAGCACCGCGAACCTCTCCGCCTTCCCGATCGCCAGATTCTTTGGAACCACCTCGCCCAGCACGACGTGCATGAACGTCATCAACAGAAACGCCGACCCAACCGCGGCCCCGTCCATCACCGCCGCCACCACCGGACTCGGCGAGAAGTTGAACCATGACTCCAGCAGCCTGTATAGCGTGTCTTCCCCCACCCACCCCAGCGCCAAAGACGTCAACGTCACGCCCACCTGAACCACAGCCAACAGGCGCTCCGGCCGGGCCAGCAAGCTCAGCGCCGCCGAGGCCCCCACCACGTTGCGCTCCGCCATCCCCTTCAGCCTCGACACACGCGAGGAAATCAATGCCGCTTCGGCGCCGGCAAAGAACCCGTTCGCGCCGATGATGGCGAACATCAGCAGGAAACGGTAACCGTAACTCAAAGAGTCCATCTTGAAACGGCCGCCTAGGACAGCCTCATACAATTGTAGAGATGCATTTGAGTCGCGTGTTACGGGCAGTCAACGTCCTCATCGTCGTTGCCGCCGTCTCTCTTCTTGCCGCCCTCTGGTGGTTCCTTTACCGGCCAAGTCCCACGACATCCAGCGATCTCGCCGCGCCCGTCTCCGCGCGCGTCACCATTGTCCGCGACAAATTTTACCGCCCTCACATCACCGCCTCCACCTTCGACGACGCCGTGTTCGCCCAGGGCTACGTCACCGCGCAGGAGCGGCTCTGGCAGATGGACATGCTCCGCCGGGTCGCTTCAGGTGAACTCAGCGAGATCGCCGGCCGGGGCGCGCTCGAACTCGATGCCAACGCCCGCAAACTCCGGCTTGGCCGCATCGCCGACTTGCAGGCCGCGCTGCTGCCGCCTGACCAGAGGCGCGCCCTCGCCGCCTTCGCCCGCGGCGTCAACCACTTCATCGACACCCATCGCGGCCGCCTCAGTTGGGAGTTCACCGTCATGGGCTATCAGCCTCGCCCTTGGCGTATCGCCGACTCGCTGCTTGCCATCCTCCAAATGGATCGTACCTTGACCAACTCCTGGGAATCCGACTTGCAGAAGGGACGCATCCTCTCCACCGGCAATCCGGATCTGGTCCGCCAACTCTTCCCGGTTCACTTCGGTCCCGACGCCGTCGAAGGCTCCAACGCTTTCGCCATTTCCGGTCAACACACCGCCTCCGGCAAGCCGCTGCTGGCCGGCGACCCCCACCTCGAATTCGGCATCCCCTCGCCCTGGTTTCCTATCCACATCAAAGCGCCTGGCCTGGATGTCGCCGGCGCGGCCTACGTTGGATTCCCCGGTGTCGCCATCGGCCACAACGAGAATATCGCCTGGAGTGTCACCAGCCTTGAATTCGATGCGATGGACCTCTACACCGAGCGCATCGACCTCCGTTCAGGCCGCTACGAACACAAGGGCCAAGTCCTCCAGGCCACCCCTCAGCGCGACCGGATCGCGATCAGGGGTGAGCGCGGGGTCGAGACTCTCACTTGGATCACCAACCACGGACCCATCTTCGTCACCGCAGGCGGGCAGACCTATTCGCTGAAATGGACCGCCGCCGAACCACAACCCTATGGCATCCCCATCCTCGCCCTCAACCAGGCCAGGAACTGGGAGGAATTCCGCGGCGTCCTGTCGGGCTACGCCGGACCCGGGTTCAACTGGATCTTCGCCTCCCGCGACGGGCACATCGGACACCAGGCCGCTGGCCGTCTTCCCTTCCGCAAAGGCTTCAATGGCGATGCCCCGCTCGACGGCCCCGGCGGTGGGTTCGAATGGTCAGGGCTTGTCCCCTTCGACCAGCTTCCAACCGCGTTCGACCCGCCCTCCGGACGCGTCGTCTCCGCCAACCAGGATCCATTCACCACGCCCACGACCTACGCCGTCAACGGCAACTTCGCCGCCCCCTTCCGCTCCCGCCAGATTCGCCACCTGCTTGCCGCCCCCAAGAAATGGACCGCCGCCGATCTCCTCGCCATCCAAAAGGACGTCTACTCCGGCCTCCATCATGCCGTCGCCCTGGAAGCTCTCCGTGTCGCCAAGGCCAAAGGCGGCTCGCTCGCCGGCGATGTCACGATCCTGAATGGCTGGAACGGGCAGATGGAAATCGGCCAACCCGCGCCAGTCCTCGCCGAGTTCTTCTACCGCCAGATTCGCCGCCGTCTCGCCGAAAAGGCCACGGGTGAGGCCACACCCAAGCTCTCTTTCCGCGGTTCGACCGCGGCCGTTCTCAACCTGATCCGGACGAAGCCCCCCGGCTGGTTCAAGAACTGGGACGGAATGCTCGTTTCAGCGCTCGCCGATGCTGTCGACGAAGCCCGCCGCCAGTTCGGCAAGACCCCGTCCAAATGGGACTGGGGCATGGAGAACCGCGCCCTCGCCGCTCACCCGGTTGCCAGCCGCATCTCCTGGATCGCCCCTTACTTTAGCGTCGGACCGGCCGGCGTCAGCGGGAGTTCCCAAAGCGTCAAACAGGCGGGCGAGCGCATCCTGCCCTCGCTTCGCTTCGTCGCCGACACGTCGGATTGGGACAAGTCGCTGCTCATCCTGCCCACTGGCCAGTCCGGCCACCTCGTCTCAGGTTTCTCCCGCCACTACAAAGATGAATGGGACGACTTCTCCGCCGGCCGCGCCCGCCCATTCCTCTTCGGCGAAGTGCCGGCTGATTCAACGCTCACGTTCCAGCCATCAAAGGGAATCGAATAGACTCAGAAAAAGCGGGAGTTCTCAAAGGAAAAATCATGCGCCGAATCCTCTACTTCATCACGGTGGCCGCCGCCTGCTGCCTCAATCTGACGGCTGAGGTTAAATACCAGAAACCGGCGAAGGAGATCCTCGATGTTCTCCACGCCCCAGCCTCTCCATTCACCTCGATCAGCCCAGACAAGACCCACATCCTCCTGATGGACCGCCGGCTCTACCCCGGCATAGACGAGCTTGCCGCTCCGGTCCACCGCATCGCCGGCCTACGCATCAACCCGGCCAACAACGGCCCGCACGCTCCCGGCATGGTCTTCACCGGCATGACGGTTCTCAATATCGATACCGGCAAGCAAACCCGCATCGCCGTCCCGCCCGGCGCACGTCTTGGCGCGCCTGAATGGAGCCCGGACGGCAAACGCTTCGCCATCGCAAATTCGACCCCATCAAGCATCGATCTCTATCTCGGCTCGATTCAATCCGCCGCGCTGCGCCGGGTTCCGGGCGTTCGCCTCAACGACACGATCGGCGATCCCATCGCATGGTGGTCCGGCAGCCGCGAGCTGTTGGTTCGCCTGGTTCCCGCCGCCCGCGGCCCAGTCCCCAAACCCCCGCCGGCTCCCTCCGGTCCCAACGTCCAGGAAAGCGCCGGCCGCTCCGGCCCGATCCGCACCTATCAGGACATGCTGACCAGCCCCTACGACGAGTTGCTTTTTGATTACTACTGCACCGCCCAGCTCGCCGCCGTCGACTTCGCCACGCTGAGACTCGCTCCCGTCGGCGAACCGGCCATTCTCGCCGCCGCCGAGCCAGCCCCCGACGGCAAGCACCTGCTCATCGGCATCGTTCAGCGTCCTTACTCCTATGTCCACAGTTTCTCGTCGTTCCCGCGAGAGACCCTGGTTTGGGACCGCGCGGGCAAGGCCATCTTCACCGTCCACAGGCGCGGTCTCCTCGACACCGTGCCCATAGAAGGCGTCGCGACGGGTCCACGCAACATCTCCTGGCGGCCAAACGAACCCGCTACCCTGCTCTGGTGGGAGGCTCTCGATAACGGCGATCCCAAGAACAAGGTCCCCAATCGCGACAAGCTCATGATGGCCAAGGCGCCGTTCACTACGTCTGTCGAAGTCACCAGGACCGTCCATAGGGCCATGGGCGTCATGCACGGCGAAGGCGGCCTTGCGCTGGTCAACGACTACGACCGCAACGGCCGCTGGCTCACCGTCACCCGCATCTTCCTTGATGACCGCGGCGCCACGCCCAAGACCGTCTGGAGCCGGTCCATGCAGGACCGCTACGGCAACCCGGGACGTCCCCTCACAAAGCGCCTGCCCGACGGCGCGTCGATCATTCACCAATCCGGCGACTATGTCTTTCTCTCGGGCGAAGGTGCAACCCCCAAGGGCGACCGGCCGTTCCTCGACCGTATGAACATCAAGACCTGGACCACCGAACGCATCTTCCAGGCCGGAGAAAAAGGTTACGAATCGGTTGTCGGCCTGCTGGCCGACGACGGCTCCCGCTTCGTCACCTCCTATGAAGATCCGCTCACTCCCCCGAACCTGATGGTGCGCGTCGCCGGCGGCGACACGCGAACCCCCATCACCAACTTCACCGATCCCACGCCCCAGCTTCGCCAGATCAAACAGCAGTTGGTCACTTATAAGCGCCCCGACGGAGTCCAACTCAGTTTCACGCTTTTCCTCCCCCCTGGCTACGAGGAAGGTGCCCGCCTGCCCACCATCCTTTATGCCTATCCGCTTGAATACAACGACGCTGACACGGCCGGCCAGATTGGCGGTTCGACGCAGCGTTTCGTCCAGATGCGCGGCGCCTCGCATCTATTCCTGCTGCTGAACGGCTACGCCATCCTGAACAATGCCACCATCCCCATCGTCGGCGACCCCGAAACCGTCAACAACACCTACGTCGAGCAGCTCGTAGCCAGCGCCAAAGCCGCTATCGACACGGCCGTCGAGATGGGCGTGACCGACCCGAACCGCGTCGGCGTCACCGGCCACTCCTACGGCGGTTTCATGACCGCCAACCTCCTCGCCCATTGCGACCTGTTCCGAACCGGTGTCGCCCGTTCCGGCGCTTACAACCGCACGCTGACGCCGTTCGGCTTTCAGAGCGAGCGCCGGACGTTCTGGGAGGCCCGCGACGTGTACATGAAGATGTCCCCGTTCACCTGGGCCGACAAGATCAATGAACCCATCCTGCTGATCCATGGCGAAGCCGACAATAACCCGGGCACGTTTCCCGTTCAGTCCGACCGGCTCTATCAGGCCGTCCGCGGCAACGGCGGCACGGTGCGCCTGGTGTTCCTGCCGCACGAGTCCCACGGTTACGCCGCCAAGGAGTCCCTGGAACACGTTCTCTGGGAGACTCAGGCCTGGTTCGACCGCTACCTCAAGGACGCCAAGCCTGCGGGTCGCTGAGGTCGATCAAGTGGCGGCAAGACCGACGCTCCCCGGCGGCCGGCCTTGTTTTTCCCGCTATAGAACTTGGTAGAGCGCCGAGTGCGGCAGCATCCACTTAAAACTTTGGCTGCGCGCGGTTCCTTCAATCTCGCAATCGCCTCCAAGCGCCTTGCCCACCACCTTCAATCGCCCGCCACGGCGTGTCACCCGCCACGCCTGTGTCGCGCCTTTGTCCCATGTCAGCGATTCCAGGCTCCCATCATAGTCGGCGATCATCTGGTAGCCGCCCTGCGGCCCCACAAACACAACCCAGTCCTCGCTGGCCATGCCGGCATCATCCGCCGTTCGCAGGACATCCATCAGCTTCTCCGCATTCTCCTCGAGCGCGTCCATACTCCGCTTTTCGGCCACGCACCGGCGCACTTGAGAGAATCAGACCCCAGCCATCCTCGCCACCCGGCTCACCACCTCCTCCAAGCATTCGCCTCCACGGAGATCCTCGGTCACGGAGTCGCAAGTTCAAAGATAGTTCCGGTCAGCCCGTAGGTTGCCTGGCGACTTGCGCCAACACGGGCGCAGCAATTCCCCGCTCTCTCGTCCTCGTCCACACCCTTACTTCTGGCTCCACGGGTTCTTCGCGCCTCTGGCTTCGTCTCCGTCTTGGTCTCCGCCGGGGTTGGAGGCGTCGTGGCCGGCTTGGCCCCAAGGTCCGCCAACACCGTCCGGAGGACCGCTTCGAGAACGGCCGCCCTCGGATAGATGGGCTGCTTCTGTTTGCCCTTTTCGAAGTTCAGCGCGATCCCAAGGTGGTCGGAAACGGCAACGCCCAGCATTTTCGACTCAGGGATGACCGCATCGCGCTTCAGCACCTGCCCGTCGTGCTCCTTGTCATAGGTGTTGAGCATCATAACTGTGGCCTTGTTCTGGGCCGGAACGTTCTTCTGGCTGGCCACTGCCGCCAGCGAATAAGTAGGCACAAACGGGTGGGGATAAGACGAAAGGAACTTTTGCCGCGCCTCACGCTTCAGGGAGTTCATACCCGCCGCCAGATCGCCTTTGCAGGACGCCTTCTTCGAATACTCCATGTACTTGCCGATCCGCATCGGCAGCGAATCCGCGATCGGCGATCCGCCGGACGCTCCGGCCACGGACGCAAACGCCGCCACCGCCTTGTGCGCGTCCTCATACCGCGCCAGGGCCTCCTGCATGTCCGGCGTCCCCTTCGAGTAACCGATGACGATGTACTTGCGCTTGTCCTCGCCCGCCATTCTTTCCTTCAAATACTCTGCGATCAACTTGCCGTTGTCTTCGGCCGAATCATTCGGCACCGGAACGATCTCGGCCGTGATGCCGTACTTTTCCGTCAGATGTTTGCGTCCCTCTTCCCACGCCGGCGTGTCGGAAACGCAACTGCTCATGATGCCGGGAATCACCAGCAGCCGGTAGTCGCGTGACGGCAACTCCAGTTTCAGGTCCGTCTTACCCCCGCCCTGCAGCCAATCGCCGCACTTGCCCCACTCGCCCGTATCCGGGTTCACCCGCGCCAGAACCGAGCAGAACACATCGCCGAACTGGCTGACCAGGCCCGCCGATTCCGGTGCCATCGTGATCAGAAGAATCCGCCCATCAGAAGTAAACTCCTGCCCGTGCGCAGTCTTGGCCGCCATGATTGGGTTCTCAGGCGTGTAATAGTCGAGCTTCACAACGTGGCCGGAGTTCTTGAGCGATTCGCCGATGTAGTCGCGCTCGAGGTTGGTATCCGGATCGATCTTATGCGTCACTTTGCCGTTGCGCTGGTCACGGTCGAACCCGACATCATGCGTGCCCGCGCCCACCCAAACCGTCGTCTCCCCGGCTTTGAATGGAGCCTTCCAGATGCGGAAGTGATGGCGCGCCATGATCGTCTTGATCGGGTCTGAATGCGCGAATCCATAGTCCTGCGGACGCCCGAACATCAGCAATCCCGACATCGGCATCGTCAGGTACGCCTCGCGCGACAGCACCCCCAGGCCGCCGCGAATCAGCGTGTCTTTCACCGACCTGTCCACGATCACCCACCCCATCGAGAGCAGCGCACTCTTAACCTGCTCCTCGCCGCCGAAGATGATGAAGTTCACACGGTCGCCTTCCGTACCCGCGGCATCCACCGCCCTAGGCGGAATCCGCGCCCACTGCTCTTTGGTGATCTGGGGTAGCGGCCCGTCGTAGTTCTGCTGCGCCATGCCGGCTTTCGCGACAATCTCGACCTTTACGCTATAGAGGCCCTCTCCCTTCGCCGACGACTCCGGCTGGTTCACGCCCAGAAAGAGGCGTCCGCTCACCACCATCCGCGCCTCCCGCCGTTCACCGATCAGGAAAGGTCTGGCCGCCGCCGAATCGCCAACCCTGCCGATCAACGCCCCGCGTCCGGCCTCGTTCAATTGCATGGCGCGTATCAGATCCAACCAGCCTCGCCGCAAGCCCTCCGGAGTCGCCTCCGTCGCCGAATCGGCGAACTTCAACTTGCCCGAGGCCTCGAACTTCACCAGGTCGCCGGCCTGCACGTCGATGCCGGAGTCTTTCCACCGGTCCGGGGCGGCAACCTCGACCGTTTGCGACTGCGCCTGCGCTGATAAGGCCAGCAGGAGTCCCAGGACAAACTGTCTCATGCCCCTATCTTGCAATGAATGACATGTTCATGCATACCCTCCGGCACCCCGCGAACGAGTCCGATGCCTTCGTGGCGGCCGGCGCGCGTCATGCCCCGCCGCAATGAAACGCACCCTCGCCGCCCGACCTTCACGTCGCTCCCCCTCCCGCCCCGCTAAGATGGAACAAGATGGGGAGCACACCACCCGCCGCGGCTAACGGCAAGCTCACACGCACGCACGTCCTGAACGGCCTGGTTTACGCCCTGTCAATCGCCTGCCTGCTCTGGGTCTATCACGACTTCGACTGGAAGTCCGAACTCCCCCGGCTGCGCAACATCCACTGGGCCTGGATCGCCGTGGCCGTGGCCAGCGATGTCTTTGTCTATGTTTGCCAGGCATGGCGCTGGAACATCCTGCTCGAACCCGTTCTGATGGTTCCCCTTGGACGAAGCGTCCGCGCCGTCTATATCGGTTTGTTCGCCAACGAAGTCCTGCCTTTTCGCAGCGGCGAACTTATTCGTTGCTACCTCCAATCCATCTGGAGCCGCCTGCCGTTTCCGCTGGTCCTCTCTTCCGCTCTCATCGAGCGCCTCATCGACGGAGTGTGGCTGATCGCCGGTTTTGCCGTTGTCGCTCTCACGGTGAATGTGCCCGCGCAGGTCGAAGCCGCGGCCTGGGGCCTGGCCACCCTCGTTGGCATACTCGGCGCGCTGGTTCTTTTCGCCGTCCTCAACCGCCGCTTCGCCCGCCACGTCACCACCCGCCACCGCTGGTCCGGCGTCCTCAGAACCGTTGTCGAAGGCCTCCACGCCATGGGCCGGTCCAAATCGTTCCCGCGCGCGGTCGCCGCGAGTTTCGTCTATCTTTTCCTTCAGATCCTCCCAATCCACGCCATGCTCGAGGGCTACGGCCTCGATCTGCCCTGGACGTCCGCCGCCGTTGTTCTAATCGTCCTGCGCCTCGGCACGGTCGTGCCGGCTTTGCCCGGCAACGTCGGCGTCTTCCATTTCTTCAGCTTCATCGCCCTCACCCGCCTACTGGGCGTCGAAGCGCAGGCAGCCAAGGGCGTCAGCGCGGTCATGTTCGTCGTCATCACCGTGCCGCTGCTCATCGGCGGCAGCGTCGCCCTGATGCTCACCGGACTCAACATCCAGCACATCCTTCACCGCGCCCGCGAACACCACCAGGAACACCGCCGCGAATCGGCCCGGGCATCCAAATAAGGTAAAATCCACAGGCAGGATCACTCCCACACCCGGAAGGAATTTCATCAAGCATGAAACGCGCCATCACGCTGTTCTCTCTCTTCGCCGCACTCGCCTTCGCGCAGGCGCCGAAGCTTCGCATTATCGCCATCGGTGCGCACCCCGACGATTGCGACATCAAGTTCGGCGGCACGGCCGCCAAACTGGCCAAGGCCGGCCACGCCGTCAAATTCCTCTCAGTCACCAATGGCGACGCCGGCCACCAGACCCTTGGCGGCGCGACTCTCGCCAAGCGCCGCTTCCTCGAGACCCAGGAATCGGCCCGCCGCCTCGGCATCGCCGAGTATGAGGTCCTTGACAACCACGACGGCGAACTCATGCCGTCGCTCGAAGTCCGCCGCCAGATCATCCGCGCCATCCGCAAGTGGAAGGCCGATATCGTCATCTCGCCGCGGCCCAACGACTATCATCCCGACCACCGCTACACCGGTGTCCTCGTCCAGGATGCCGCTTATATGGTCGTCGTGCCGAACATCGTCTCCGACACTCCGCCGCTTGAACGAAACCCTATCTTCCTTTACTACCAGGACGGTTTCCAGAAACCCGCGCCCTTCCGCCCTGACGTTGCCGTGCCGCTTGATGACGTTTGGGAGACCAAAGTCAACGGCATGGACGCCCACGTTTCGCAGTTCTATGAATGGCTGCCCTGGGTGGACCACAGACTGGCTCAGATCCCGGCCGATCCTGCGGAACGCAAGAAACTGCTGAGCACCATGCGCATCCAGCCCATCACGGACGCCGTCCGCAAGACCCTTGTCGAGGAGATCGGCGAAGCCGCCGCCGCCAAGGTCCGCTACGTCGAGGCATTCGAACTCTGCGAATACGGCCAGCGCCCAAGCGTTGAAGCCCTTCGCAAGCTCTTCCCGTTGAATTAGGTTCCAAGGGCGTGGCCAGCGAAGAACAATTCCGGCAACTACCGTCGGTCGATGAACTGGCCACGTCGTTGGCCAATCTCGAAGTCCGTTTCCCGCGCCGGCTCATCGTCGATGAATGCCGGCGCGCCCTCGACGAGTCCCGCGCCGCTATCCGCGCCGGCCAGCCGGCGCCCCTGGCGTTGGCCCACTCCGTCAAGGCTTCGCTTGAACTGCTCGCCCAGCCAACGCTCCGCCGCGTCATCAACGCCACCGGCGTCGTTCTTCACACCAACCTTGGCCGCGCCCCGCTCACCGGCGCGACTGCGCCCGGCCCCTACTCGAATCTCGAATACGATATCGCCGCCGGACGCCGAGGCAAGCGCGACTCGCACACGGCCCGCCTCCTCGAACGCATCCTCGGCTATCCCGCCGTCATGGTCAATAACGGCGCCGCAGCCGTCTGGCTCGCCCTGCACGAACTCGCCGCCGGTGGCGAAGTCATCGTCAGCCGCGGCGAACTGATTGAAATCGGCGACGGCTTCCGCATCCCGGACATCATGGCCCGCAGCGGCGCCCGCCTCGTCGAAGCCGGCACCACCAACAGGACCACCATCGAGGACTACCGCCGCGCCATCACCAGCCAGACCCGCCTGTTGATGCGCGTCCACCCTTCGAACTTCCGCATCCAGGGTTTCACCGGCCGGCCCACTCTCGATGAACTCGCCGCGCTCGCACGCGAGCATGGCATCCCGCTCTACGAAGATCTCGGCAGCGGCTGCGTCGTGAACCTCCGCGACTTTGGCGTCAACGAACCCCTGGCCCAGGATAGCTTCAGGGCCGGCGCCGATATCATCTCCTTCAGCGGCGACAAACTCCTCGGCGGACCCCAAGCCGGCATCCTCGCCGGCCGCGCCGAGATCATTCAGCGGTTGCGCGCCAACCCCATGTTCCGCGCCCTCCGTCTCGACAAACTCGTCATCGCGGCGATGGAGGAGACTCTCCGCAACCTCCTGCTCGAACGCTGGGACGCAATTCCCGCCCTGCGCATGATCCGCACCAGCCCCGAGGAGATCCACCAGCGGGCCGACCGCCTGTTGCGCCAATGGGACCATCCCGACGCCGAACTCGTCGAAGGCGAATCCCTCATCGGCGGCGGATCAACTCCCGAGCAGCCCCTCAAGACCTGGCTCGTCGCCATCTCCGGCAATGCCGCCGCCATGGAACGCCGCCTCCGCCAGTCCACGCCCCCCGTCATCGCCCGCATCGAGAATGGAAGGCTCGTGATCGACCTCAGAACGGTCCCCCCGGATGAGGAAGGCGAATTGCTGGCCGCCCTCAGCGCAGCGGGCCGCTAGTCTACCGGTCCAGCGGCGTCATAAGGCCGTCGCGGGAGAGTTCATAGCGGGTGCTTCGCCATTCAACCGTATTACCAGCCCATCCGGCGACCCAGACCGTGAAGGCCCAAAGATCCCAGAATGGGGCGAGCCAGCACAAGGCGATGGCAGGCTTGTAGCGCAGGACGATACCGGCGGCGCAAGCGGCGAGCGATCGGGCCAGCCAGCAAAGGGCAGCGAGTAAGGGTTGGCCGAGAACGAGAAACGCGAGCATCCAGACACCGGCGTGGGTGACGGGAAGTCCGGCATAGCCATCGCCACGGGAGACCCGGATCGTGCGCGCCCAGCGCACCTGATGACGCCAGACGGCTCCGATGGACGGATCGGAGAGATGGGTCTCGACGACGGTTTCGCTCAAGTGAGCGCGTTTGCCGAGGGCGACGATGCGGCGGGCGAGATGGTAATCGTCGGCGATGTAGGAAGAAATCGCCTCGAAGCCGCCGATCGAGTCGAGATCACTTCGGCGGAAGCAGAGCGTCGAGCCAAGTCCGAATTCCCGGACGCCAACCATGGGCGCGACGAGCGTGGACGGGATGAAATCGGTGGCGATGCCGAAGGCTTCCCATCGCCCCGCAATCGACGACGAAGCGGCGCGGTAAAGGCAGGTGACGAGGCCGATCTTGGGGTCGTCAATCAATGGCGCGACGACGCGGCGGAGATAATCCAGCGGGACGGTGACATCGCTGTCGTTGACCAGAAAAACGGGAAAACGGGCCTCGCGTGACAGGTCGATCAGGACGCCAACCTTGCCGTTCGGAGTCTTGGTCTGGGCGTGGATGAGGCGGATGGCAGCATCGGGATGCGCCGCGATGAGGCGCCGGATAGCGGGAACGGCCGGGTCATCGAGAGTTTGCACGCCAAAGAGGATTTCGAATTCGGGGTAGTCCTGGAGGGCGTGAGAACGGATGGCGTCTTCGAAGTCCTCGTCGAGCCCGCGGATGGGTTTGAGGATGGAGATGGGCGCGGTGGAACGCGGAGTCGGCGTACGGCGAAGGAGAAAACGGAGGGAGGCAATGAGAGAGGCGAGTTGGTAACCAATCGGGATGAGGGCGGCGATGGGGTACGGCAGAGGGGTCATTGGGAGATGAGGAAGACGCCGGCGGTCACCAGGAATGCGCCAGTCCAGCGGCGGGACGTGACCCGTTCGCGGAGGATGATGCCAGCGAGGATGGTCTCGATGACCAGGCTGAGGGCCGTGGCGGGGACGGCGAAGCTCAGGTCGGCGATCTTCAGCAGTTGGGTGAACGCGAAGAACGACGCGGCCATGAAGACGATGGAAAGAGGCAGTTTCCAGGCGCGTCCTCCGCGGCGCATGCCGTGGCTTTGCAGGAGGTCGCAGAAGACGGTGGCGGCGACGACGGCGGCAACAAGGAGCCCCTTCATGGGCTAGGCTCCTGGCCGGCGGGCGGCGTGAGAGAAGTGAGGGCGGCGCCTGCGGCGATGAGCACCGCGCCGGCCCAGCGCGCCGGACTGACGTGTTCGCCCAACAGGATGGCTCCGGCGGCGACATTGAGGGCGTAGCCGATGGCGGTGATCGGCAGGACGAAGCTTAAGTCGGCTAGTCCAAGAAGTTTCATGCGCAGCAGGGTCCAGGCGATCAACAGGGCGATGCCGGCGATGACGGCGGGGTGGAGCAGGGCGGCGATGGGCGACGCCGTGGCCGGCGCGCTCTTCATGCCGAGGCTGAGAGCGAAGTTGCCCGCGACATTGCAGACGATGACAAGGGCCAGCAGGAGGAACGTCCGCGTCCTCATCTGGCACTCCTGGCGGGTTGGCGTGCGCAGAGCCGTGCAGGCGACAACAGGCCGGGAGGCCTATTCCCAAACTCCAGTGACAGGCCGGGAGGCCTGTCCCACAGTGTGCACGTGTACATCTAGTCGCCGCTGGCGACGCCGGCGGAGGCTTGGCGCTCGTCGGCGACGAACTGCTTGCGTTTCTTGCGAAGGGCGAGGTATTCGCGGGCTTCCTTGTAGAGGCGGCGGCGCTCCTCGTTGTTGAAGATGGCCTTGCGGACCACCCGCCAGGCGGCCTTGGGGCGGAAGTAATACTCGCCGTAAAAGCGCTCGACCCAATCGACCAGTTCGGCGCGGTCGAGCCCCGGGTAGACGACGGTGGGTAACTGGTGGCCGGTGTCGTCTGTCATGGAAGCGTCCAGTTGGATCAGATCGTTTTCCTTGGCGTAGTCGTAAAACTCAGTGCCGGGATAGGGGTGGGCGATCGAGACCTGAATAGTCTCGGTGTCGAGCGACTTGGCGAAATCGACCGTGTTGCGCAGCGACTGGCGCGTTTCTCCGGGCAGGCCGACGATAAAGTCGCCGTGGATGGTCAGGCCGAGCTTATGGGCGTTCTCGGTGAAGCGGCGGGCCATGTCAAGAGTCGCGCCCTTCTTGATGTTCTTGAGGATCTGGGCGTCACCCGATTCATAGCCGACAATCATGAGCCGCGCGCCCGACTCTTTCATCGCCTTCAGCGTCTCGTAGTCGGTGGTGACGCGCGACGTGCAGGACCAGGTGACGCCGAGCGGGCCGAGTTTCTCGCAGAGTTCGATTGTGCGCTTGCCTTTGTAATTGAAGGTATCGTCGTCGAAGAAGATCTCCTTCAGGCCGGGGAAGTTTTCCTTGGCCCAGGCGACTTCGTTTACGACGTCATCGGCGGAGCGCAGACGCCAGCGGTGGCCGGAATGGGTCTGCGGCCAGAGGCAGAAGGTGCAAAGGGCCGGGCAGCCGCGCGAGGTGTAGAGCGAGATGAAGGGGTTCTTGAGGAACGGGACGTTATAGCGGCGGAAGTCCAGGTCACGCTTATAGATCTTGGTGACCCAGGGGAGCGAATCGAGGTCTTCGATGTAGCCGCCTTCGGGGCTGTGGACGACTTCGCCGTTCACGCGGTAACTGACGCCGGGGATCTCCGAAAGCGGTTTGCCATTGGCGAAGTCCACGATCTGGTGGTCGAACTCGCGGCGGACGACGAAGTCGATCGCAGTGGAAGACTTCAAGATCTTCTCCGGCTCGACCGTGACAGGCGGGCCGACGAAGCAGACCTTGAGCTTTGGATTAACGTCCTTCATCATCCCGGCAATTCGGATATCGACGGCGAGGCCGGGGGTGGACGTGAACAGGACCAGGAGTTCGAAGTCCCTGGCCATGTCGACGGTCTGCTGGATGGAGATCTTGTGGGGCGGCGCGTCAACGACCTTGGAGTCCTTCAACATGCCTGCCGGGTAACAGAGCCAGACCGGATACCAGTAGGATTCGATCTCGCGAGTGGCCGGCCAGCGGGAACTGGCGCCGCCGTCAAAGCCCTCGAATGATGGTGGGTTCAGAAATAGAGTGCGCATTCCGGGAGCCTTGAAGTGCTCAGTTGAGCTAACTCAAATTGTACCAACGGGAGGCGAATCAGCCGTTCTTCTCCGAAACCGTATGCAGGCCGCATTCGAGCTTCCGGCCGCCCCAGCGGCCTGAACGGGCATGGCTGGATGGGTCAGGCTTGGCCGTACAAGGGGCGCAGCCGATGCTGGTGTAGCCGTCGTCATATAGGGACAGCCGGGGGATGTCGTTGGCGGCGAGATAGGCTTCGACGTCGCGCATGGACCAATCGAAAAGGGGGCTAAGCTTGGTGATCGAGAGCCCGTTGGGGAAGCTGTGCGATTCAACCGGCTGGAGGTTGGCGCGAGTAGGCGACTGCTCGCGGCGCAGCCCCGTGAACCAGAGCTTGTAGGGAGCTAGACCTGCCATCAGCGGTTCGACTTTGCGCAGATGACAGCAGCGCGATGGGTCGGTCTGATTAAGGATGCCGAACTGCGACTCCTGCTCTGGGACAGACTGGGCCGGCGTGAGGTTACGGACTTTGATGCCGAACCGGGCGGCGATCTGGTCACGGTATTCGTAGAGTTCGGGGAAATGGTAGCCGGTGTCGAGAAAGAGGACATCGGTCGAGGGTCGCTGTGCTATCAGGAGGTGGACCAGTGCGACATCCTCGGACTGGAAACTGCAAGTTACGCAGGCTGGCGCGCCGGAGGCGAAGGCCTCGGCGATGATGGATTGGGCCGAAGTGAGAATGTCGGGCATGGGATCAAATTCCTTCGCCGGGCTGGACGGCGTCATGATCGAGGAAAACACTGGCGCGGCGGAGCCGCTCGACGAGTTCGAGGACGGCTTCGTCATCGTCGGGCGAGAGGCCGGCTGCGCCGGTGACGGCAGCGGGGCCGGGTTGCGTGTCGAGAACAATCAGGCCGGCGGCGAGCAGCGGGTCAACAGGGACATCGGGTGCGAGGCGGACAAAGACATGGGATCCCCGTTCGAGCAGAGTTCGTTCGGTCAGGGGCGCGAGCGTGGGCCGGGCGGACAGATCGACGCGGGCAGGCTGATGCCCATAAAGCGATGCGCGCTCGGCGGGAGTGATGGCGGCGGATTCGAAGGCCAGTTTGGACTTGTGGCGTTCCGTGGCACGAGCGGCGTGTTCGACAAGGCCCGCGGCCATCGTGAGGTTGGTGATGGGGTCGACGAGGATGAAGCCGCCGGTCGAGCGATTGTCGCGATAGGAGTCGAAGACCAGGGGTTCGGCGGTTTCGATTTCGACCTGGCCGATATCGTTCAACCGCAGCGAACTCGCGGCATTCTGGCCAAGGCTTTCGACATCCAGGCGGTGAAGGATGCGGATGACGCGGGCCGGCACGGTGCGGGGACCCTGCTGGAGGAGCCAGGTCGCGCCCGCGGAGAGCGGGTGTTCGTTCATCCAGACGACGTTGGCGACAACGCGGCGGGCGAGATGAGGCGGCGTCGCCGCGTGGGCGATGATGTCGCCGCGGGCGATGTCGAGTTCGTCTTCGAGCTCGAGGGTGACCGACAGCGGGGCGAAGGCTTCTTCCAGGTCGCCGTCGAAGGTGACGATGCGTTTCACGCGGGTGGTGCGGCCGGAAGGGAGGGCGACAATTTCGTCGCCGGGACGAACCGTGCCGCTGGCGATCTGTCCGGCGTAGCCGCGGAAGTCGAGATGGGGGCGGATGACAAGTTGGACAGGGAAGCGGAAGTGGGATGTGGGTGGTGGCGGATGAAGAGTCTCGATGAGGTCGAGCAGGCTGGATCCCTCGTACCAGGGGGTGCGTGAAGACCTTTCGACCACGTTGTCGCCGTCGAGGGCGCTGACGGGCAGGAAGTCGGCGTGCGCGCCGCCCAGGTGCGCGAGCAGGGGCGCAGCCTGGGCGCGGATGTTTTCAAAGACGTCACGCGAGAAATCGACCAGGTCCATCTTGTTGATGGCGAAGATGAGACGGCGCACTCCCAACAGCCAGGCGATGAAGGCGTGGCGGTGCGACTGGGCGAGCACGCCCTTGCGGGCGTCGATCAGAATGATCGCAACTTCAGCCGTTGACGCCCCGGTGGCCATGTTGCGCGTGTACTGTTCGTGGCCGGGGGTGTCGGCGACGATGAACTTCCGGCGCGGCGTCGAGAAGTATCGGTAAGCGACGTCGATGGTGATGCCCTGTTCGCGTTCGGCTCGGAGACCGTCGGTGAGAAGCGATAGGTCGGGTCCGCGGGAGGCCCGGTTGACGTTGCTGCGGCCGATTTCGTCAAGGTGGTCTTCCCAGACCTGCTTCGAATCCAGCAGGAGCCGGCCGATCAGGGTGGACTTGCCATCGTCGACCGACCCGGCGGTGGAGATGCGGAGGAGCGGCTTTTCGCCAACCGGAGCGGCGAAGTGAAAAAGAGGTAGGGCCATTAGAAGTAGCCCTCGCGCTTCTTCAATTCCATTGAACCTTCCTGGTCATGGTCGATCACGCGGTTCTCGCGTTCGGACCGGCGCATGGCGGCGAGTTCGTCGATGATCTTGCCGATCGTGTCGGCTTCCGAACGGATGGCGCCGCTGCAAGGGGTGCAGCCAAGCGTTCGCATCCGGCAGACGACGGTTTGCGGCTGTTCTCCGGGTAGGAGCTTGACGTTGGTTTCGAGGGGGATGATGGTGTTGCCGCGAACCAGGACCTGGCGGGCTTTGGCGAAATAGAGCGGGACGATGGGGATGGATTCGAGTTCGATGTAGCGCCAGACGTCCATTTCGGTCCAGTTCGACAGCGGGAAGACACGAATGCTCTCGCCGGGATCCACCTTGCCGTTGTAAATGTTCCAGAGCTCGGGGCGCTGGTTGCGCGGGTCCCATCGTCCGTCGCGGTCGCGGAAGGAGAAGACGCGCTCCTTGGCCCGGGATTTCTCTTCATCGCGGCGCGCGCCGCCGAGGGCGGCGTCGTAGCCGCCGGCTTCGAGACCTTCGACGAGGGCCCGCGTGCGGAGGAGGCTACAGCACTTTGACGTGCCGAGAGAGTAGGGATTGGCGCCCTGGTCGATGGCGCGAAGGTTAGTGTGAACGCGGAGCTCGGCGCCGATTTCGGCGGTGAAACGGTCGCGGAACTCAATCATCTCAGGGTATTCGTATGTCGTGTCTATGTGCAAGAGAGGAAATGGGATAGAGCCAGGATAGAAAGCCTTGCGGGCGAGGTGGACTAGGACCGAGGAGTCCTTGCCGATGGAATAAAGAAGGACGGGCTTGCGGAACTGGGCGGCAGTTTCGCGGAGAATGTGAAGACTCTCGGCTTCGAGGGCGCGAAGATGGGCAAGAACGAAGTCGGGCATGATGGGGTACTTTGCTGTTCAGTATAACCCATCACCTTAATCCCTACCAAGAATACTCACATTGAAATCGTGAAGATTGCCTGCGGACAATAGCCGACTTCTGGGGGAAGGACTACTGAACGTCGGTGGTCTCTCGTTCGCGGCGGTCGTCGCGGACGGCTTCGCGGGTGGCTTTGCGGATGTCGCGGGCAGCTTCACGGGTGGCCTGGCGAACCTCGTCAGCGGCTTTTCGGGCTTCCTCGCGTGCTTCCCTGGCGGCATCGCGGGCAGCGTCGCTGGCTTCCCTGGCAGCTTGACGAGCGGATTCGCGGGCCTCGCGGGCGGCCTCTCGGGCTTCGCGGGACTGGTGGAGGGTGCAGGAGGAGCCGGCAAGGAGACAGAGGAAGAGCGCAAATCTGATCGGCATGGGAGTGTCCCGCTCCATTTTGCACCGAACCGAGCTGGTTTCCAAGCCCAACTGTAACTTGGGAGCGTGTCGATACAAATGTTACGGATCCCGGGCGTGGTGTCTGCGGATGACTGTCCAGAGAAGACAGGGTGATGAAACCCGCTTTCTTCGTTCGCGGCCTCTGGCATCGGCGCGATTCGAGCTCTTCGGCGGACCGTTGATTGCTGCGATGATGGGGACTATCGGAGTGAGATCCAAATGATGAGCCTGGCGGTACCGGTACTGCTCCTGCTGGCCGCGGCCGGCCCGAAGGAAGAGATTCAGAGCGTCCTGGACTTGCAGATGGAGGCCTGGAACAGGGCTGATATTGAGCTGTTCATGACCGGCTATCTCGACTCGGCCGGCATCACGTTCCAGGGTAAGACGAGCGTGACGCGCGGCTACGCCGCCGTTCTGGAACGGTACAGGAAGGCGTATTCGACACCCGGGAAGATGGGCCGGTTAAAGTTCACAATCGACGAGATCCGGCTGGTGACGCCGGACTCGGCCGTGGTGATCGGCGGCTTCGCCCTGACCCGAACGGAAGCGGGCGGAGGCAATGCCTCAGGCCGCTTCTCGCTGGTCTTTGTCAGAACCCCAAAGGGCTGGAAGATCGTCCACGATCACACAAGCTGATCACGCAGCCAGGCTGCGCGTGAGGATTTCAACCACCTGATCGGGGCCGACTTCGCCCTTCTCGCCAAGCTTGACGAAGCCTCGGCCCTTGAGCTTCCCGGCGACAAGGGAAGGCGTTTCCGGCTGAATGTTCTCATAGCGCGAGAGGCGCGTCGGCAGTCCCATCGCCTCGAAGAACTCCTCTGTCTTTCCGATGGCCGCTTCAATGCGCTCAGCCGTGGATCCGGATGTGATGCCCCAGATGCGCTCGGCGAACTGCAGCAGCTTCGCCTCTTTCCGCGCCGACTGGACGCGGAACAGGTGCGGCATGACGACGGCCAAGGTGCGGGCGTGGTCGATATTGTAGAGGGCCGTCAGTTCGTGACCGATCATGTGGGTGGACCAGTCCTGCGGCACGCCCGCGCCGATCAACCCGTTCAGCGCGAGTGTCGCCGACCAGACGAACGTGGCGCGGTCGTCGTAATTGGCCGGGTTGGCGAGGGTCCTGGGCCCGATTTCGATGAGGGTCTTCAGGATCGATTCGGCAAAACGGTCCTGGATGTGGGCTTCGGCCGGAAAGGTCATGTACTGCTCGCAGACATGGCAGAAGGCATCGACGACACCATTGGACACCTGACGCGGGGGCAGGGAGAAGGTGGTTTCGGGATCGAGGACGGCGAACTTCGGGTAAAGGTGAACGGAACCGAAGGCCAGCTTTTCACCGGTCTCGCGGCGGCTGACGACGGCGAAAGTATTCGATTCGGAGCCAGTTGCAGGCAGCGTCAGGATCGAGGCGAGCGGCGTGGCGGAGGTAACGGCGGCGCCCTTGGCCAGGAGGTCCCAGGGTTCGCCCTGGAAGGGGATGGCTGCGGCGATGAACTTGGACCCGTCGAGAACGGAACCGCCGCCGACGGCGAGAATGAAGTCGATCTTTTCGCGCCGGGCGAGATCGACGGCCTTCATCAGGGTGGCGTATTCGGGGTTGGGCTCAATGCCCCAGAACTCGACGATCGTGCGGCCGGTCAGGGCGTCGATCGTCTGCTGATAGACGCCGTTGGACTTGATGCTGCCCCCCCCGGCAGTCAACAGAACTTTGGCTCCGGCGGGCACTTCCTTGGCAATCGAGGCGATTTGGCCCTTGCCGAAAAGGATCTTGGTCGGGTTATAGAATTCGAAGTTGAACATGGCGGGTCTGCTTCCGATTGTAATTGGATGCAGGCCCGTGGGCCGGGGAGTCAGCGTTTCGCAGCGGCCAGCCAATAGACGGAGACAGCGCTGAGTCCGATGAAGACCAATGCCGCGATGTCCGTAAACGCCGGCCAGAGTAGAGCCAGCAGGGCAAGGCAGAAGGCCCAAGTGTTACGTCAAAGATCCCCGCGTTTCCGCTCTCCTGCGCCAGGGCGTCCCGGTTTCCCGCCGAAAACGCCACGCAACGGCGACCGCTGGCAATGTGGCGTAGTTTCCCGAAGCCGCTGAGGCCGCACAATAGGCTTGACATGGCGGCAGATGTCATCTAAAGATAGCTTCATGTAGTAGTCGCCTGAGGTAGCCTCCAGACAATGTATTGGAGTCAACTTAGGGAGTGCCAAGAGATCCGGCCGTAACAACAAGGAGGTAGGAATGAGCGGTTTTAAAGGAGTTTCCGGGCCGATTCTGCGCACACTTGCGCTTCTCTCAATGGTGATGGTAGGGGGCGCGAGCGCGCAGGAGTACCGCGCCAGGATTCAGGGGACGGTCACCGACCCCAGCCAGGCGTCGGTTGTCGGTGCAAAGGTGACGCTCAGAGGCGTGAATACCGGCACCGAGAGCGGCAAACAGACCGATGCCAGCGGGCGCTATCTCTTCGATTATGTGCAGCCCGGCATCTACACCCTTACAGTGGAGATGTCCGGATTCCATAAGTACGAGCAGCCCAACATCAGCGTCCTGACGCGCGGAGACGTGACTCTCGACGCGAAACTCACGGTCGGGGGCATGACCGAGACCGTCACCGTTTCCGCGGAAGCGGCCGCGGTTCAGTTCAACACCGCGACCATGACCACGACGGTGCAGGGCAATATGCTCCGGGATATCCCTGTCCTGGCGCGCAACCCGTTCACCCTGGCGATGCTTAACCCAGCCGTGATCAATAAGTATTGGGACGTGGCGCACCGCAACCCGTTCTATATGTGGTCCTCGAACGGCTTGAATATCGGCGGATCGACGGGCGGCAAGAACGACATGCTGCTGGATGGCGTCTCGCTCGGCGTTTCGGCGCGCGGATCCTACATGCCCTCGATGGACGCGGTGCAGGAAGTGGCGGTGCAGCAGAACGCGCTGGATGCGGAATTCGGCTTCTCCGCCGGCGGCACTTTGAATGTGTCCATGAAGTCCGGCACGAACGAGTTTCATGGCAGCGGCTACTACTTCGGCCGCAATCCCGCTCTCAACGCCATGACCAACCGCATCTCCCGCGGCAAGAGCGTGGTGAAGAACCACATCTGGGGCGGAACCGTCGGCGGTCCGATTCTAAAGAACAAGCTGTTCTTCCACTCGGCCTACGAGCAATGGAAGAACACCCAACCCCAATCTAAATTTACCACCGCGCCCACGGATCTTGAGCGGGCTGGCGACTTCTCGAAGTCCCTCGCCAAGGACGGCAGCCAGCGGGTCATCCACGATCCATACACGACCATATTCAACCCGGCGACTGGCACGTCCAGCCGCACTCCGTTCCCCGGCAACGTCATACCAGGCGCCCGGATCAACGCGTCCGGCCGTAAGATCCTGAACGATCTGTGGAAGCCCAACAACCCCGGCGACGATCTCACCGGCATCAACAATGTCAAGGCCTCCTATCCCTGGTGGTTGAAGTACTGGAACATTTCGACGCGCGGCGATTACAACATCAACGAGAAGATGCGTATGTACGCCCGCTTCTCGAAGTACGAAACGCGTTTGGACAACGATAACTGGGGCAACTCGATCGCGGTGCAGTCCGACAATGGCGGCTTGATGGACGCCCTGCAACCAGCCATCGACTTCCTGTGGATGGTAAGCCCCAAGACCACGGTGAACATGCGCTACGGCGCGGTTTACCTCGAGGACGACTATAACTCCGGTTGGGCGCAGGTACCGGACAGCGTGTGGGCCAACATATGGCCGAACGGCTGGTACAAGCCCGTTACCGGCACCTTGCCCGGCGTGTACTACCCGCGTTTCAACTTCAGCGGCAACGGAGCGCTCAGCACGGGTATGGGGGGCTGGTGGCTGGTCCGTGGACGATCCCACAACGGCAACCTCAACGTGACCCACGACACCGGCATCCACCACATGAAGGCCGGATGGCAATTGCGTTACCAATACGATCAGAACGGGTCCCCCGGGCCTGGCTCGTTTAACTTCAATGCGGTTGACACTGGCGCTGATTATCTGAAGTTCAACGCCGCGCAGAGCGGCAACATGTTTGCGTCCGCCCTGCTGGGCGTGGTCAACGGCGGTAATGCGGCTTTCAACCCCATGGTGGACTCCCACCAGCAGATGTGGGGCTTCTTCTTCCAGGACGACATCAAGCTGAGCCGCCGCATCACCCTGAACCTGGGCCTGCGATACGAACTGGAGACCGCACCCTCCGAGTACAGCCGCATGTACTCGCGGACCCTCGACTTGAACAACCCGATTCCGGAACTCCAGGGCGGCGTCGTGAAGATGCCCTCCGAGGTAACCTCCATCTATAAAGGCCAGTTCAAGTACAACGGCGCCTGGATCTACACCGACGATAGTCACCCAGGCGTGTTCGACTCGCAGAAGAAGGTGTTTCTGCCGCGCATCGGGGCGGCCATCCGCATCAACGACATCACGTCGCTGCGCGTCGGCTACGCCCGCTACTCGGTACCCTGGGTGACCATCTTCCCGGAAACGACCCGGTGGCCGAAGGACGGATTCTCGCGGTCCACCTCCGCTCTGGGTCCGCTCCAGGGTGTTCCGCGGGCAACCATCGACAATCCCTTCACGGCGGACAACCCGCTCCAACTGCCCGTTGGGAAGAGCCTGGGCCGCTACCTGAACCTGGGCCAGGCCGCCACCTATTTTCCGCAAGACATGATCCATCCGATCAACGACCGCATAAACGTGAGCCTGCAGCGCCAGTTGCCGTTCCAAATCGTCACCGACACGACCTTCTTCACCAACCAGAGCCACAACGCCCAGGACGCCAGCATGTGGGGCGGCGACTACGTTTGGGGCTCAAACCAAGTGGACCCGAACTACGCCTACACACTCAAGGGCGCAGTGGACGTCCTGGTGGACAACCCGTTCTACATGCTCCTGCCGGCGGACAAGATGCCCGGAGCGTTGCGCACGCAGAAAAAAGTCAGCGTAAACAGCCTGCTGAGGACCTATCCGCAATACGGAGTGCTCACCGAGCGCTTCCTGCGCGACAAGGCCACCCGTTACTACTCGCTGCAGTTCAAGGCCGAAAAGTCCATGTCCAAGGGCCTCTCGTTCGTCTTCGGTTACAACTACAGCAAGGAGACACGCAGCGAATGGTTCGACGCCATCGCCACCTTCAACAACAAGTTCACGATGATAGACACCCGCGAACCGCGGCACCACATCCGGCTGGCCGGCACCTACGAACTGCCCTTCGGCAAGGGCCGGCAGTTTCTTGGCAGCGCCAACCGGCTGCTTGACGCCTTCGTCGGGGGATGGGCCACCAGCCAAATCTTCATGTGGAACAACGGACCGCTGCTGACCTTTGGCGCCATGAATGCAACCGGCGATCCGACGATCGATAATCCGACAAGGGACAAGTACTTCGATACCTCGAAGTTCTCTCAACTCGCGCCCTATACCCCGCGCACAAACCCGTGGTACTACGATGGGTTGCGCGGTTTCGGCTTCTGGCAGTGGGACGCCACGGCGGTGAAATATTTCCCGATCACCGAGCGCGTCAAGTTCGAGTTGCGCATGGAGTTCTACAACCTGTCGAACTCGTTCATACCGAGCCAGCCGACCTTGGGCGTCACCAGTTCGTTATTCGGCAAGAGCACGGGCATCTCGGGCGGCAATTACGGCCGTGAAGTCCAGTACACCGGCCGTATTCACTTCTAGATCACGGCGCCTGACCCAACGACGATCATGCGTCGTTGGGTCAGGCCGTCGGGTCTAGCCGCCCAGTCGGATGCATCCCGGCTTGAAGGATTACTTTTAGACGGCTGGAAGGACAGACCGGCGTTCACGATCAACCTGGGTTTGCGCTGGGAGTACATGCAGCCGCTCTACGAAGTGGCCGATCGCCAGGTGAACATCAATACGTTCACCGGCGCGCTGCTGTATCCGGGCAAGAACGGGGCCAGCCGCGCTCTATACAACGGTTACTCGAAGCAGTACATGCCTCGCATCGGATTCGCCTGGACGCCGCCGATGTTCAACAATAAGCTGGTCGTCCGCAGCGGCTACGCCTACATGAGTTTCATGGAAGGCACGGGCGCGAACCTTCGCCTGCCGCTGAATCCGCCGTACTTTGTCGAGACCAACTTCACCTACGATTCGCGGACGCCGGGTTCGATCACCAGCGGTTTCGCCGATGTCGTGACGCAGAACATTACCCTGGACATGGCGCGGCCTGCTACCACGTCGACCCCACAGTTGCAGGGCCGTGCGTGGGATCTGAATCTGCGCCCGCAGACCACATCCCAGATCAACTTTACGCTCGAGTACCAGATGGACAACGCGACGTCGTTCTCGGCGGGCTATGTTTCACAAAAGGGCACCCACCTGGTGGCTCCGCATGAAGCGAACCAGCCGCTGCCGGGCACGGGTGCGTACTCGACCTGGACAAACCTGAACCTTCGCCGTCCCCTGATCAACGTGTTGCCGAACCTCGGCAACGTCGCGTTGACCGAGGCCTCGGCCACGATGGATTACCACTCGCTGCAGACTACCGCCCGCAGGCGGATGGGCAGCGGGCTGGAGTTTATCGCCGCCTACACCTACAGCAAGACGTTGACCGACAATCTTGGCTATTACGGCAGCGGCTTCACCGCGAGCGAGGGCGCTTACTGGCAGAATGCTTACGACCGCAAGGGCAACCGCGGTCCGGCGTTCTTCGATATGCGCCACAACTTCACCATCGGCGGCACATACGAGCTGCCCGTGGGTAAGGGCAAGTCGTTTGGCACGGATCTCCCCACTGCGGCTGACCTCGTGCTCGGCGGATGGAGCCTGAACTACTCGATGGCAACTCGTACCGGCGTCCCGATGACGGTCAGGACGGGCTTGGATCGGACTGGCCAGGCCGTCCGCGGCAACGTGCGCGCTACCCGCTACCGCGAACTGGTTGTGAATGAATCGGCGCGGACGGTGGATAACTGGTTCGGCCTGCCGACCGACACGACCGCGCGCGCGGCGGTCTTCTGCACGGCCGGCGTGGACAATGGCGCTTGCGCCTACGGCCAACCGGCCGACGGCAGCTTCGGCAACGCTTCGATCGGTACCGAGCGCGGACCGGGCTTCTTCAACCTGGACTTCTCGATCGGAAAGAAGTTTCGGGTGACCGAACGCCAGTACATCGACTTCCGGGCGGAGTTCTTCAACGCTCTGAACACGGTGTCGTGGGCGCCTCCGGGGGCTACCATTTCGGCTCCGGCCAGCTTCGGCGTGATCGGCAGCCAGGTGCAGTCGCCTCGCAACATTCAATTTGGGTTGAAGTACTACTTTTAACCTTCACCCAGATGGTCCAGCCAAAAGGGCTTGACCAAACGAACCTAGGACCGGCTCTCCTCGATCGCGAGGAGGGCCGGTCTTTCATTTTGAACCACGTATAAGTTACAGAAATAAAGCGTTTCTGTGTTGCCACCCAACTGAAAGTCGCGCCGGGGACCCGCTCTCTTCGTTCGCGGCCACCTTTGTGGCGCACCTTCTGGACCTGAGGCTGCGAACGAAGAGAGCAGG
This sequence comes from uncultured Candidatus Solibacter sp., assembly GCA_964558355.1. Taxonomy (GTDB): domain Bacteria; phylum Acidobacteriota; class Terriglobia; order Bryobacterales; family Bryobacteraceae; genus PNKE01. The sequence goes on along the minus strand of CAZLDN010000024.1, from coordinate 8,324 downwards.
TTTCGTCCGATCCCTCGATTGTCGTGCCCGGCACCCGCTCTCTGCCTTCGCGGCTTCGGGCGCCCGGGGGCTTCCATCGTTAGCGGCGGGTCAAAGGCCAGGAGGACTCTCCTGGAGGGTGGCTTGGCTGGCTCAGGCCGGCCCGGTGGACTCGCGGACGACCAGCTCGGGATTGATGAGGGTTTCGTTTGGTTGTGGAGCGCCGTTCGAGGCGTCTAGGATGAGGATGTCGAAGGCCAAACGGCCAATCTCCGCCCTGGGGATGTGGACGGTGGTGAGCGAGGGCGAGAGGTATTCGGCCAGCTGGATGTTGTCGAACCCTGTGACCGAGATGTCTTCCGGGACGCGCAATCCCTGGTCCTGGAGTTCGCGCAGGACGCCAACGGCCATGAAGTCGTTGACGCAGATGATGGCTGTTGGCGAGAAGCCGGAGGAGAGGATCTCGCGGGTAGCCTGACGGCCGCCGGAAAGGCTGTCGGCGGCATTGGCGATGAAGTGGCTGGCGGCGGGAGAACACTGGGCGGCGGCGGCGAGGAAGGCGGTTTCGCGCTCGCTGGTGGGGCCGAGAGTCGAGTGGTGTTCGGCAAAGGCGAGCCGGCGCTGGCCGAGCGAGTGAAGGTGCGCCACCACTTTCTGGATCCCGCTGCGGTAATTGACCCGGATGTTGGAGATTCTGCCGGCCGCCAGTCCGACGTCATGGAAGACCGCCGGGATGCTCGCTCTCGTGAGTTGGGCAATCAGCCCGGGTCCATCTCCGGGACGACAACGGCGAGGCCCGCAACACGGCGGCCGATCATCAGGCCGATGCTGCGCACCAATTGCCCCGGATCGTAGCCCGTGTTGGCGACAACGACTTCATTGCCGCGTACGTGGGCGCTCGCTTCGAGGGCCGTGTAGATATCGAGAAAGAAGGGATTCTCGAGGTTGGAGGCGATCATCCGATGGTACGGCTCTTGCCGCCGGCGAGCGTACGGGCACGGAGGTTGGGGTGGTAGTCGAGAGCCGCGGCTACCTTCAGGGCCCGAGCCCTGGTCGCGCCGCTCACCACATCGATCCCGTTGAGCACCCGGGAAACCGTTGCTGTTGAAACCCGGGCCCGTCTCGCTACTGCTTGGAGATTCATCGCGGCTGTTCCCGGGAGTGAAGAGGCGATACCGCACCCGTGTTGAGTGGGACGTCCGGCGATCCGCCCATCTTCCGAATAACACATTCTGTCACACCGCCCCCGAAGCCGGCGCGCCGGTTTCACGCCCAGCATCGAGTGTCCATGGCCCTTCGCCGCGATATACTCGGCAACGGTGCGGACGGCTAGAGCTTGATTCGGAACGTACACGCGATGAATCAGTTTGCGCCACTTCCACGCCAGGAGACTCGAATGCCTCACATGATTACCGGAACAGACTCACGCAAGAAGCTGCTCATCGATCCGGGACCCGTTCCGATGCGCCTCCTGCTCTCTTTGGCGCTCTTTCTCCCGCTACTGGCGCAGCAGCCCGGATCATCCATTCATTGGAAAGATGTCCGCGATCTTCGAGTCGAAGGCCAGGGTTGGAAAGACACGCAGGACCCCTTCGACCGGTTCCCCGCCCGCGCCGAAACCTCCGTCCGCAAGCCTGTCTGGGATCTCTCCCGCGATTCAGCGGGTCTCGCCGTTCGCTTCGCGACCAACGCCGCCACCATTCACGCCCGCTGGACTCTACGCAAGGAGCGGCTCGCCATGCCGCATATGCCCGCCACCGGCGTGAGCGGTCTCGATCTCTATGTGAAGCTCCCCACCGGCTGGCATTGGGTTGCCAACGGCCGCCCCGAGAAGACCACCAATGAACAGGTCCTGCTGAAGAACTGGCCCGGCGGAAGCCGCGAGTATATGCTCTACCTGCCGCTCTACAACGGAGTCACGTCGGTGGAGATCGGGGTTCCGCCGGAGGCAACCATCGAGTCCGCTCCCGCCCGTTCGACCGATGTCCGCCCGGTGGTCTTCTATGGCAGTTCGATCCTTCAGGGCGGATGCGCTTCGCGCCCAGGCATGGCGTACCCCTCCATCGTGGGACGCCGTCTCGATTGGCCTACCATCAATTTCGGCTTCTCCGGCAATGGCAAGTCCGAGCCCGAAATCGCCACGCTCTTCGCCGAACTCGACCCCGCCGTTTACGTCTATGACAGCCTGCCCAATCTCAGCGTCGAGGAGGCCCGCGAGCGCGTCGAGCCCTTCCTCCGCGTCCTCCGCAAGTCTCACCCCAAGACGCCGATCGTCCTCGTCGAGAACGCCATCTATGCCGATGTCCAGTTCTCCGAACAGCGCCGCATGCTCATCGCCGAGAAGAACCGAATCCTCCGAACCGTCCATGACAAGCTCCGCAAGGAAGGCGACAAGAACCTCTACTACGTGCCCGCGGGTAAGCTCTACGGCTCCGACGGCGAAGCAACGGTGGATGGGACGCACGCGACCGATCTCGGCTTCATCCGCATGGCCGATACGATTGCACCCGTCCTGAAGCCGTTGCTCAAGCGCCGCCGTTGACTTGCGGGTCAGTTGCGGCGGAAGTTTCGAAGCTGCAATTCGGGATGGCCCGAACCGGCAAACCGGATGGCGAGCCAGGACACAAGGTTTACGGAAGCAGGGGCGGATGGGACAGAGGAGTGGCACCTTCGATGGAATCGCCCGGCTCCAGATCCACCGCCGCATCAGCCCCCCCGCACGAGATCACCATGCCGCCAGCCGCGCCGCTTGCGGCGGCGGGTATCCGGTTCTTCGGACTTCGCGTAATCAAATCCGTCAATTCCGAAATCCGGGACGACCAGGCTGTCCTGAAGTCTTGAAGTCTCCTCAGCCGTGAAACCGCCCAACGCCCCTCAGAGAAAGAACGCGTGGCGTGAGATCAATGAAGCCCGCCGAAGCGGCCTTCAACTCATCCGATGAGAGTTCCTCCGGCTCTGCCGGAGGATAATTACTTCCTGGGAGCGCGATCTCCGGCCCGTCTTCCCAGGCGCCTGTGCGCCGTTCCAGGGCGTGAAATGTTGGTTGGCCGGCGGCCGTTGTCGCGCCCGGCAAGCGGCCCGCCTCAGGCGAGAATCGGGCCGTGCTGCTGGCGACACGGCGCACAGGCGGGGAAGACCAGTCCAGCGGCTTCAATCCTGACCGTCAATTGCCGGCAAACCTCGATCAAATCCGGCGCCATCTGTTCGATCAACTCGTCCGAGCACCTCGACTTCGGTATGCCCACCGACAGGCTGCCGCACGGCGTGCCGCGGGCATCGAACAATGGAGCGGCGACAAACACGGCGCCGGGAATCGTCTCTTCGTCGTTCAACGCGTAGCCCCGCTGGCGGATTCTGCGCCAGTCGTCTTCGATCTCCTCAAGTGAGATGTGAGTCCTGCCCGTCAACCGTTCCGGACTCAGCGCCGCCAGCAGCGCCCCGCGCGATTCATCCGGCATGAAGGCGGCGATGGCCTTTCCAGCCGCCGTGGCATGGAAGTGGACTTCGGCCGACATCGGCCCGACCAGCCGCAGATCGCGATCGGTCTCCTCCACATCGAGGAAGACCGCGCTGCCGCCCCGGACGACGGCTAGATAGGCGGTCTCGCGCCAAGCGGCCACCAGTTGAGATAGGAATGGGCGCGCCAGTTGCACGATGCCGGTGCGGCCGTTCAGGCCGCGGGCGATGAGTTGAAACTGAAAGCCGAGCCGGTAGGGCCCGCCCGGCCCGTCCTGCTCCACGAAGCTGTGCTTCTTCAGGCTTTGCAGGATACGGTGGACCGTGCTCTTGACGTAGGGCGAACGGGTGGCGATTTCGTCGAGGGTCAAGCCATCCGGGTGATGTCTCAGCACCTCAATCAGGCAAGCCACCTTGTCAATCAGTTGAATGGTGTGATCGCGTTGTCCCGGTTGGTTCGCGTTCATGTTCTTTTCATTCTCCCCGCCAGTGCCCGCCATTGTGTGAAACGGGCCACTTCCCTTCAAGCTGTCTCACATAGAAGGCCCAGAGGGCAAGCCACGGCCCGTTTGCCGGAGCTGTCCAAACTCCAGGCCGGACCCGCCGGTCGCGGAATACGCCGTCGGCAGCCGGACCCGGGCTATCTCTCGCTCTTGCTCCTGGCCGCGTCGATCATCTTGGCGGCGCGGCTCCGGTAGGCGTCCAGCGGAGTCAGGCCAAACTCGGCGATCAGATCCTCCACCGTCAGTTCGGGATCGAGCGACGCCAGCGTGAACCAGTCGTCGTCGTGGTACCACCTCAACTCGACCCTGTCGCCGTACTTGCGCTGGATTTCCCGCGCTTTCCGCACATGGAAGTCGATCTCGAACAGCCGCTTGCCGATGGGCAACGCGGCGGCGGCCCACGGCTGGAATCGTCCCGACGACGCCAGTTCCACGCCCGTGATGTCGTAGATCCGCGACGACCGGTCCCTGGTGGAGGAGACGGCATAGAACTGGTTCATCAAGGCGATCGCCGCAAGCTGCCGGGCGGCCGGGAAGAAAACGATTCAAGTGGAAACCGAGGCACTCTCAAGAACCGCCTCTGAGCCATTGATTCTCCGCCGGTCGGAGAGGAATCCGCAGGGAATCCCTGCGGGCGGCAGCCACGGACCCAAAGGGAGCCAACGGCCGGGGGGCTGGCCAATCTGTCGGCCTGTCCCACCCATTTGGGTGGGACAGGCAATGGCGCGGCGTGCCTTCGATCAGAAGATCACGCGGGCAGTGAGTTGGAAGTCCCGGTTGCCATCTGTGGAGATAGTACCGGTGATCCTGCCGTAGCTGCTGGTAGCGATGGTGGCCCCGGGATTGTTGAAGTTTGGATGGTTGAAGAAATTGGTCGAGGTCATCTCTAGCTTCAACCGGACCCGTTCGTGTATGGCGACTTCCTTGAACGCCCCGAAGTGGAAGACGCTCAGGCTGGGGCCCTCCAGGATATGGTTGCCAGAGTTGCCGAAGCGGCCGATGCCGGCGGCAGGCGTCAAAAAGGCTGTCGTGTCGAACCACTTCAACAGTGTCCGCTCGTCGGAGGGCAGGTTGCCATCGGCGATGCGGTCGGGCCGCCCGCTGCGCCTGTTGGTGTTGGAGGGATCCACGCCGGAGAACGCCGGGGTGAAGTAGGCTCCGGTATTCCAGACGTAGGTGCCGGCGACGGTCCAGTCCCCAAGGATGTGATTCAGCACAGAGGGCACGGAACTGCCGAACTTCCGGCCCCGCCCAAAGGGCAGTTCGTAAATGCTGATGACGACGGCGCGCCAGCGCGGCGTCGATCCGCCCTGCGACCGCGCGCTGCGTCGGTCGTAAACGTCCTCAGGTGAAACCCAGTCGTCACCCATATTCTTGGCCCAGGTCAGGTGCGCCTGGTAATAGAAGCCGTTCTTCATTCTACGCTCGGCTTTCACGATGCCGCCGTGGTAGCTGTGGCTGCCGCCGTTCTCCTTTAAACTCGCCGAATCGACGTACGGGAACGGCACCAGCGCACGCTTTTCCAGGTAGGACCTGGTATCGGCTGGAACCTGGTTGAGGTTGCGGGACCAGGGGTTCTTCCGCGACAGGGTCGAGATGTACGAGATGGAGAGGCCCATGTCGAAAGCCTGCTTCTCCATGGTCAGGTTGTATTGCGAAGAGTAGGGGGTCCGCAGGTTCGTCGTCATTCCCGACACGCTGGTGCCACCCAGCACGTAGCCCGCCGCCGGGAACGGGGTTGGGAACTGGAAGGCCGGCACGCCGTTCGTGGTGGAGTTGGTGAAGTTCTCGGCCAGCTCGAAAGGTGCGCCGCCACCGTCTGACACGTACGGCTGGATGGCGACGTAGTAGGTGCCGACGCCGCCGCGGATGACGAAGTCCTCCGACAGACCCGGACGCCAGGCAAACCCGAAGCGCGGGGCGAAGTTGTTCTTGTCGAGCGCCAGCAGGCTCCTGCCCAACCCAAGGTCGGAGCCGACCGCAATCGGGACGTTCTTCGGGAAGCCAGGATGGATCAGTGCCTTGGACGCCGTTGTCGGCACCACGAGCGCGTTGTAGTGCGGGATGAAGTTCGCTATCACATCCCGATCCACAGCGCCCGGACTCAGCAGCGAATAGCGCAGGCCGTAGTTTAAGGACAACTTCCGGTTCACCTTGAAATCGTCCGTGAAGAATCCTTCCCAGTTCACTCGGATGGGGAAAACGACACCCAGCGATGTGCGGCGCGAACTGCCGTCGGGGATGCCCAGCAGGAAATCCGCATAGGGGTTTCCAGAGAACCTGCCGATGAAGCCGTAGGTGCCGAACGTTAGACTCGGCGAGGTGGCCCAGTTCGTCCCTTTGAAGCGCGCGTACTCGAGGCCGAAGCGGAAGTTGTGCCGGCCGCGGGTGTAATGGAGCGTCTCATTGACGTGGTAGTTGAACCACCGCCAGCCGCTCTCGTCGCCCTGGTAAATGGGGCTAAACCCGGTGATGTTCATTCGCGGCAGCCCCTTGTAGTCCTGCAGGTCCTTCAGGTTCAGGCCGGCCGCCTTCACTACGTCGAGGCCGCGCAGCGGCCCGCCGTACTCGCTATGGTCCTCGGCCCAACCGAACCGGAATTCGTTCACCATCGAGGGCGACACGATGTGGGTGTCTGAAAGCACAAGGTGGTACTGGTGCCGCCACTGGTTGTATATGCCGATCTTGGGGTTATAGCCGCCGTCCCAGCGTTCGAACGCATAGTTCTGGTACATGAACCTGGCGAACATCGAGTTGGCGTTGGACAATCGATGATCGCCGCGGGCGGTGTACTGGTCGCTGACGTTGGGCGAAACAGAGATGTCCGCGTAGCGGTCCACTCCGTTGTTGGGAAGCGGGTAGAACGTCTCTTGGTAGTACTTTGAAACACTGCTGATCCGCGCCGCCGGGATCGTGTTGTTCGAAAACGGCGTGTTGGAGAGTGGATCTTTGATCTGAGTGGAAAGCGATGAGAAATTGCCGTTCCTGAACGCCGCTGTCGGAACCACGAGATCGGTCACGCTCGGGATCTGGCTGCCGCGAATCCCCTGCCAGCTAAAATGCCAGAACGTACGGTCCTTCCCGTTGTACAGGGGTCCAAGCTGGACCGGGCCGCCGATTTTCACGTTCGGACGGAAGATGGGCGGGCCGGTCGCCCGTCTCGGGGAGAAAAACGGCCTGGCGGCGAAGCCGATGGCATTGTAGTGCAGCCAGGCTTCGCCGTTGATGGTATTCGTCCCGCTCTCTGAGACAACGGCCACATTCGAAGAGGTGCCGCCGCTGGCGTTGACGCTGACCAGGTCGACGCGGAACTCGCGGTAGGAGTCAAGGTAAGTGAGCGCCGGGCCGAATCCACCGCCCGACCACCCGTCGCGGATGGGGATGCCGTCGATGGAGTAGGTGGTGTTGCCCGAACCGTTGCCGGCATACATGCTGCCGTTCACGCCTGGCGAAAGCGAGAGCATGCGCCAGATCGACCGGTAATTCGAAACCACCGGCATGACCGCGAAGACCTCGATTGGCTTCACATCGGACAAGGTACCGCGCTCGGTCTCAATCAACTGCGCGCCGGCGGTGACGGTGACTGACTCCGTGACGGCTCCAACCTCCAGTTTCACGTCCACCCGCCGGTCGGCAGTAGCGGCGAGCTGCACGTCTTCGGCGATGAATGCCTTGAACCCAGGCTTCTCCGCCGAGACGTGATACCGGCCCGGGATCAGGTTGGGCGCCACGTAGTTGCCGACCTCGTTGCTGATCACGACGACGCGGATGTTCGTGTCTCTGTTGGTGATGGTGACCTCGACACCGGGACTGACCGATCCGGACGCATCGACGACGGTCCCACGGATGGTGCCGTAGTAGGTCTGCGCCGGAAGGACCGCGGGTAACAACAGAGTGAGCAGTACAGCCAGCACACTGAGACGGACAGAGCTTCTCATATTGGGTAGCCTCCATTGGCAATTCTGTCAAGCAAAAAAGAGTTTCTTATCGTTGAATCGTCAGTAGTCTGCTCCGTCTCGCTGCGCGTTCCTTTGGTTTGGGGGCACGTCGAACATCGCCCGGTTCGAGCGGGTACGATTAGGAGCAGGACATTCTGGAGATAAGAATGCATCTCGTTATGCAGAATGTACCCTTTCCCACCTCCTGTCAACAAGAAACAGCACCAATCGCCAAGTTTTCCGTCGTTGGCTTGCCGAACGGCCCAGTGTGCCGGCGCTGGCCGGGTTGGCGGCTGGGCCAAGGGGTCAGACTTATAGCTGGTATGGGCGTGTTTTGAGTGAAGCGCGTTTTCCACAGCCGCCGCCGGCGTTCATCTGTGGAAATCATCCTTTACCGCCCTTGCAACCGCCGCTCATCGGCGTTAGCACTGTGAATAGTCCGGCACCC
>CAZLDN010000023.1:0-49364 GCA_964558355.1 uncultured Candidatus Solibacter sp. | reverse complement strand
GCGGCTGTGGAAAACGCGCTTCACTTAAAACACGCCCATACCAGCTATAAGGCCGCCCCCCTGGCGCCCCCTTGGCCCCTTGGCAGACCCCTTGGCCCCCTTGGCCCTTGGCCAGATCAAGAACCTGCTGCGCGCCGGCGGCGGCCCAGTAAGCATCCTTGACGCGTGCCGCGATCCCGAGGCGCGCCGATTCGAGATCCTGCTCCAGAACGGCCATGGCCGCCTGTGCGGCGTCCACGCGGCGGGTCCGTTTGGTTCCAGGCTCGAACTGCTGCTGAAGATAGACGAAGTTGTCGGTCTGCTGCGAGAAACTGAACGGGTTGCTCGAAGTCGAGCGCCGGATGTTCTCGGTCTGCAAGATCAACTGGGGATTTGGCGCCAGTCCGGCCTGACGGCGGGCGCCGCGCGCCCGATCAATCTGGGACCGCATGGCCTGTATTTCAGGATGCGTGCCGAGTGCGGTATCGAGCGCGGCCGGAAGCGACAAGTTGTCTTGAGCGTTCGACGCCGCTATAAGGGTAATGATGACGACGGCGGACCGGAAGTTCATGCATGCGGCTTTCGCCCTCCATGATAGTGTTCTTGCTTTCGGGCGCTGTTGCGCCACACGGGCCGCGGCGGGCCACGTGCTGACCGGCCGGGCGTTCGATCCAGGACACCGGGCGTGGTGACGCCAAGATGACATTCCCGCCGGAGAGCCAACATCAGATCAAGTTCGGCCCGTTCCTCTACGATTCCGGCCACAAACAACTCTTTCGCGGCGGCGAACCCGTGGACCTGCCGCCAAAGACCCGGAAACGCTGCATGTTTTGGCGCTCCATCGCGGCCAGGTGGTGGCCAAGGCCGATTTGATCAAGGCGGTGTGGCCGGATACGGTGGTCGAGGAGATCGGGCTCGCCCGCAACATATCTCAATTGCGAAAGGCGCTGGGCGAGGAAGCCGCCTCCGAAACCTACATCCAGACTGTCCCGCGCCGCGGCTACCGGCTGGTTGCCGGCGAGCCGGTTCACGACCAAACGAACTCCTGGAAGCGGGTCTTGATGTTGGCAGCGCTGGGCGGATTGATCGCTATCTTGTTGATTTATTGGCAGTTCTACCGTCCGTCGAAGTGGCTTCCAGACGGCCAGGGCCGGGCCGACGTGGTCGTCATGCCGTTCATGAGCGAACCGGCCGGCTTTTCCGATGTCCTCGCCGCGGAGCTTTCCGCCTATCCCCATCTGCGGGTGATTTCGCCGGCCACGGTGCGGCGCTACCGCTACATTCGGGTGCCCGACCACTGGACGGCGCGGATTCTCGGCGTGGATGTGATGGTGGAAGGCGATTGGCCCGGCGGGGCCTCGTCTCTCGGCGGGACGGTCAGGCTCACGGACGTTCATAGCGGCAGGATGATCTGGTCCGAGCGGTTGCCGCCCCAGGAGGTGGCTGGGGCGGTGGAATCCATCGCATCGTCCGTCTCCGGGAGACTACGCTCAAACAGGTGACGGGCGGTTCGGGTAGCCACCGGAGTAAGGGGCAGAGGTAAACTACTTAGACGGACCTACGGTAATCCAGACGAGCCGTCTAAGTGTTACCTCAGATTGCCGGGTACTGGAACTGCCTTTAGAATCAAAGACGAGGATATAGGGGGTACCATGGCTAACCCGGCGATTCAAGTTCCCGATGAGAACGAGGCAATGGCGTCAAGCGAGCGCGCAGCGGCTCCGCGCAAGATCAAAGTGATGATCGCCGACGACCACCCGATCGTCCGCGAAGGGCTTCGCAAGCTATTGCTCCTAGAGGATGATATCGACGTGGTGGGCGAGGCCTGTGATGGCCGCGATCTGCTCGACAAGGCCAGCGAATCGCAGCCGGACGTGATCCTGCTCGACTTGCGGATGCCGAACCTCGATGGCCTGGGGGCGTTGCAGACGCTCCAGCACACAGGGTCGAAGGCGCGGGTGATCATCCTAACGGCGTCGGAGGACAAGAACGAGTTCGTTCAGGCGATGAAGTTGGGCTGCTCGGGGATCGTGTTGAAACAGACGTCGGCCGACCTCATCGTGAAGAGCATTCGCAAGGTCCATGGGGGGGAGATCTGGCTGGATTCGAATACGACGGCGGCGGTGATGCGGCAGTTCGCTTCGCCTTTGGACGGCGGCGCGGGCGGCGGCGTTGGGCGCGTCAGGGAACGCTCGCCGTTGAGCAACCGGGAACGCGAGATCGTCGGTTTTGTGGCGCAGGGCTACAAGAACAAGGAAATGGCGGAGAAGATGTTCATCAGCGAGCAGACTGTAAAAAACCATCTGCACAACATCTTCGACAAACTCGGCGTCAGCGACCGCCTGGAACTGGCGTTGTACGCCATCCACAAGGGCTTGCACCTGCCCGAAACCAATCGTTAGCCGCGGCCGCGGCGCCGCGCCGCCGCCGAATCCTGACCGAACCGCTTGCATTCCAGCCGTGGGTTGCCTAGGATCAGAACGGGAGTAATTTCAGATGCGGTTGTCCTACAAACTCATCCTCGTTTCATTTCTCATCGTGTTCGCCGCGACTCCGCCGCTGACGGGCCAGGAAGTCATCCCGCGATTCACAACGGTAGAGCCGATGAGCGGGAAGGTCGGGACTGAGATCCTCATCACGGGTGAGAATATCGGTAAAGCGCACGTCGTTGAGTTGTATTTCACCGATGGCACGACTGACATCAAGACGCCCATGATCGAACAGACAGATACAACGATCAAGTGCAAGATTCCGCCCAAGGTCGTCGTGGGTGTCCGCTACAAGCTGATGCTGCTGACCAGAGGCAAGGAGCCGAAGCTGATCGAGCAGCCCGTGCGCGTTGAAATCGAAGAGTAGCAAGCCGGCCGCGTTTTGAGCGGCGGGTCGCTTCGGCGCCCGATACGAGCGCTGGCGCGCGGGCCGGACCGTACCGGCTGCCGTGACTGGCGGAATCGCCTGTTAGAATCAATGTGACGGGTGAGGCGGCCAAAGGGCGCTCTGGTCAATTCGGCGATGGGATTCAACCAACACAATTTCGACTACGACCTACTTGTGATCGGTTCCGGCCCGGCGGGCCAGAAGGCCGCGATCCAGGCCGCCAAGTTGGGCCGCAGCGTGGCCGTGGTCGAGCGCAAGTCGGTGCTGGGAGGCGTTTCGGTCAACACCGGCACGATCCCCTCGAAAACGCTGCGCGAGGCCGTCCTTGACCTGTCGGGCTACCGCGAGCGCGAGTCTTACGGCCTGTCCTACACGGCGAAGCACCGCATCACGATGCAGGACCTTCTGCATCGCGTTGAATCCGTCATCCGCCACGAGATCGACGTCACCCGCCACCAGTTGTTGCGGAACCGCGTCGAGGTGCTCACGGCCAAGGCCCGGTTCACGGGACCGAATGCGCTGATGCTCGATTCGGTGGACGGCGCGGGCGAGCGGCGCGTGACGGCGCGGAAGATCATGATCGCCACCGGCACCGAAGCCACGCGCGATCCGCACATACCCTTCGACGGCCGGCGCGTGCTGATTTCGGACGATATCCTGTCGCTTGACGAGTTGCCGAGGACTCTGACCGTGATCGGCGCGGGCGTCATCGGCTGCGAATACGCCTCGATTTTCGCCACGCTTGGCACCCGCGTCACCATTGTCGACAAGCGCGACCGGCTGCTGCCCTTTGTCGACGGCGAGATCGTGGACACGCTGGCTTATCATCTGCGGGAAAACCGCGTGACGATGCGGCTCACCGAATCGGTTGCCGGGGTGGACCTGGTTGAAGACGAAAGCGGCGACAAGGTCCGGATCCACCTCGATTCCGGCAAGCAGATCGTCTCGGACAAGGCGCTGTATTCAATCGGCCGGACGGGCAACACGGCGGCGCTCGACCTCGAGAAGGCGGGCCTGGAGTGCGATGACCGCGGCCGCATCGCCGTGGACGCGTCCTACAGGACCTCGTCGCCCGACATTTACGCTGTCGGCGACGTGATCGGTTTCCCGTCGCTGGCATCCACCTCGATGGAGCAAGGCCGCGTGGCCGCCTGTTACGCTTTCGGCCTCGAGGCCTCATCGGTTCCGGGACTGTTTCCCTATGGTATTTACACCATTCCCGAGATCTCGATGGTGGGCAAGACCGAAGAAGAACTCACACATGCGGGCATCCCCTATGAGGTCGGCAAGGCGCGCTACCGTGAGATCGCCCGCGGCCAGATTATCGGGGACACGACCGGGCTGTTGAAACTGCTGTTCGAATGCGAGTCGCGCAAACTGCTCGGAGTTCACATCATCGGCGAGGGGGCCAGCGAACTGGTTCACATCGGCCAGGCCGTACTGGCCTTCGGCGGCAAGGTGGATTACTTCGTCGAAGCCGTGTTCAACTATCCGACCCTGGCCGAATGCTACAAGACCGCCGCCTTCGACGGCATCAACCGCCTGGGCCACATTTACGGGAAGCTGCCCGAGACGCCGGCGTAAACAGACATCCCCGCCGTCAACCTTCCGCCTCCATGATGCGTCTTTCATGTTAGAGAAGCTGAGATGAAACCGATCCTGATCGCGATGCTGCTGGCCTCGGCCCTGGCTTACTTCACCGAAGACGCTCCGGGTCAGGCCGCCCGGCGCTCAGCCGGGCAAGCCGTTGCGGGAAGGGTCCGGCCCGCCGCCGGTTCATCTCATGGCATGCAGGCAAGTCAGCAGCTTGAAGCCGTCAATCCGCCCGTCCACTCATCCGCCCACGCCGGCCGGTAACGCTCCGTTGAAAGCCGCGCCGGGCGGTTCGCTCGTTCGAGGGTTCGGTCCGGAACCCGCTCTCTTCGTTCGCGGCCTCATGCCTTGGGGCGCTGCTGCGCGACTTTCATCGCAATCGGCGGCCCACGGGGCCATGGGGACTCCCGACCAGAGCGTATGCTGGAGGTGAATGAAGGACGTACTCACCATCCTGCTCGCTGGCGGCGCCGGCGAACGTCTCCTTCCCCTGACCAGTTCCATCGCCAAGCCCGCGGTGCCGTTCGGCGGCCACTACCGGATCGTCGATTTCACGCTTTCGAACATCGTCAATTCCGGCCTGCGCCGCATCCTGGTGATGACTCAGTACAAGTCGCTAGTGCTGCACCGCCACTTGCGCGAAGGCTGGAATATCTTCGGCCGCGAACTGGGCGAGTATCTTGAAATTCTGCCGCCGATGAAACGCATTCATTCCGATTGGTATCTGGGTACCGCCGACGCGGTCTATCAGAACATCGAGTCCATCGAACAGGACCAACCGGAGATGGTCCTCATCCTATCGGGCGACCACATTTACAAGATGGACTATCAGGAGATGATGGACTGGCACCGCTCCGCCGGCGCCGCGGCCACCATTGCGACCATCCAGGTCCCCGCGTCCGAGGCCAGCCGATTCGGCGTCCTCGACATCAACCCAGGAACCCTGCTCTGCCAGGGCTTCGAGGAAAAACCCGCACACGGCAATCCTTGTCCATCCGCCTTCAACCCGGCCATGGTCAGCGCCTCGATGGGGATCTACCTCTTCCGGACCAGCGTCCTGCTCGACGCCCTGCGCGCCGACGCCGCCGATCCCGATTCCACCCACGACTTCGGCCACGACGTCCTGCCTCGCCTGATCGGCGCCTGCCCCGTGGCCGCTTACGACTTCCACGACCTGAACGACAAGACCGCCCTCTACTGGCGCGACGTCGGCACACTGGACGCCTATTTCGAGGCCAACATGGATCTGGTGAGCGTCAACCCCGAGTTCAACCTCTACGATGCCCGCTGGCCCGTCCGTACGCGGATGCCGCAATCGCCGCCAGCCAAGTTCGTATTCGCCCAGGAAGGCCGCCGGATGGGCGTTGCGACCGACTCGATCGTCTCGCCCGGCGTCATCATTTCCGGCGGGCGTGTCAGCCGGTCCGTCCTCTCGCCTGGCGTGCGCGTGAACAGTTACTGCGAGATTGAGAACTCGATTCTGCTGCCCGGCGCAACGGTTGGCCGGTATGCCAGAATCAGCAACGCCATCGTCGATTCCGGCGTTCACATCGAGGAAGGCGCAGTCGTTGGAAGCGATTTCGAGGCCAGCCGCGATTCGGGCTACCTGGTGACCGAGGGCGGCGTGGTCGTGGTCGGCAATCCGGACACGGAGCGGTACGGCTCCGAACCCGCCGGTTAGGCGAAGATGCGCCTGAAGGCGGCGAACCCATCGCCTAGCAGCCGCAGTATCTTCCGCGCCAGCCACACCGCGACAACCAGCGCCACCACCACCAGGACCGCCACGACGAGCGGATGAGTCATCGTCAACCAGACCAGCGCCGGCGCGGCCGCATCGCCCGCCAGGCTCAATCCCCAGTTCGAAAACGGCTCCGGACTTTGATTGACCGCGAGCCGTGTAGCCGCCTTTGAGGCATGGGAAGTGAGCGCCACCCCGCCGCAAATCAGCACCAGCACCGTCCGGGCCAGGGGATCGACCTGAGAAAAGGCGGCGAAGCCCAGAGCCGCCGCGCCAACGGGACGGATGAAGGTGTGCACGGCGTCCCACATGCTGTCGAACCATGAGATCTTGTCGCTGACAAACTCGGCGATATACATCACCGCCGCCACCCCGATCACCACCGGGTGGGCCAGCGTCTCCAGCGGTTTCAAAGCCGAGGGAAGTGTCAACAGGTCATAGCGCACGGCCAGGCCAAGCGCCAGCACCGTCGCATACAGCCGCAAACCAGCGGCGAAGCCCAGGCCGAGGGCGGTTCCCAGAAGCGTCAGAGGGTCCATTGGCGTCTCTCATCGAAAGAGTACGCCAAACCGCACCGCTTGGTTCAACTTATTGCGGACTTGGCGCATCTCCCGCGACTGGTTTTTCCCGCCTTCAGGCGGCTACATTGGATCAAGTGCTCCCACCCCTCATCGAGTTCGAAAACGTCCACATCGCCCGCAGCGGCAACATTGCGCTGCGCGGGGTCACGCTGTCGATCCAGCCCGGCGAACACGCCGCGATACTCGGACCGAATGGCAGCGGCAAGTCCACGCTTATCAAGGCGATCACGCGCGAGTGCTACCCGCTCGACCAGCCGCCCAGCCGGCTCCGGATTTTCGGCCGCGACGTCTGGAACGTCTTCGACCTGCGGGCGCTGCTCGGTATCGTCACCAACGACCTGGCCGACCGTTGCGTCCAGCCCTACACAGTTGAAGAGACTGTCCTGTCGGGTTTCTTTTCGTCCATCGGCATCTGGCCGAACCATCCCGTCACAGCCGCCATGCGCGACAAAGCGGCGTCACTGATGGGCCTGCTTGAAATAGGTCATCTCGCCACGCGCCAGATGACCGAAATGTCTTCAGGCGAAGTCCGGCGCGCCGTCATCGCCAGGGCGCTCGTCCACGAACCCAAGGCGCTGCTTCTTGACGAACCGGCCAACAGTCTTGATATCCGCTCTCAATTCGAACTGCGCGACGCCGTGCGTAAGCTCGCCGCCCAGGGCATCGGGCTGCTGCTGGTCACACACCACTTGCCCGACATCGTCCCCGAGATCGGCCGCGTGATCTGCCTGAAGGATGGGCGGGTCTGGCTGGACGGGCCGAAGGAAGAGATCTTGACCCAGGCGGCGCTTGCATCTCTGTTTGGCGTGGCGATGAAGGTCGAGTGCCGCGACGGGTTCTATCACATGTTTTGAAATCACGCCTGGAAACCCGCGCTGTCGAAAATCACGCCTGGAAACCCGCTCTCTTCGTTCGCGGCCTCAGGCTTGTGGCCCAGGTTACGCCTGGACGGCGGGCCCGCGTGGCGTCCGCGGCGACGAATCCGGCGGCATCACCCACAGGACAAGCCTGACCGGATCGCCCGACTCGGCCGAAGCCGTCACCACCAATGGCCGCGAAGCCTCCACGCTCATGGTTGCGATCTCGACCTCTGCGCTCAGCGCGTTCTCCGGGACGATCACCACGCCGGGGGCTTGGGCCAGCGGAGCGCCGGAGGTTGTCAATGTCACTTTCGCCCCGCCCGGCCGGGCGGGCGCGTCGAGAGTAAGGGTCAACACAAAGGTCTGGCCTCCGGAGACAAACCGCGTCCCGGCCGAGATCGAAGCGAGCTTCGCCATTTGAATCACGGGCGGCAACAGGATCAACTTCGCCGTCCGTTGCTCGTCGCCAAACTGCGCCCTCACCAGCGCTTCAGAACGCTCGGTCACCCGCTGCGTCGGCGCATGGAACTTCGCCTCGATCTCGCCGCCAGGAACCAGCAATGTCCCGCTTATTTGCACCGCGGGCGAATCGCTGTCGATGGCCACCGGCAGTCCGGGCATGTCAGCCGGCGATGTCAGCGTCACCCAGCCCTCGGCCGCCTCGCCCGACATCACCTCTTCCCGGTCCATCGGCACCCCGCTCAGACGCGCCACCGGCGCCGGCGCGGTTCCACATTTCGGACCCGTCAGCGCCACTCCGTATTCGAACGCCCCGGCATCCATTGCCGCCACGGCGGTTCGCGCCTGGACGCATTGCGGGTGGACGTATTGCCATTCCGGCACGGCCGGCTTGTCTTCCCAAAGTCCCGGATCCTTGGCGGCGTTGATCGCCGGTGAACCGGCGGCCAGCGCATAGTTGTGCGCCGAGGCGTCGACAAACCGCATCTCGGGGTCCAGGACATTGCCTTCCGGCAGCGCCGGATCGTTCAGTCCGAGTACGGCCTTGCCGGCGAAGATGTTATTGCGGGCTTCAATTGTCGTGCCCTGGGCATGCAGGAAGAATCGCCCGCTCGGGCGGATGTTGACGATTGTGTTGTGCACCAGCAGCATCCGCGAGGAGGGCCTCGCTCCTTCCATGCCGAACGTGATCATGTGCTCGTTCACCGATTCCGCGCCCTGCTGAATCACGTTCCCCATCACCAGCGCCTGGCCGCCATTCGAGAGATCCAACTCGTAGCTGCCGTCGCCGGTCTCCTGCGAGATCCGGTTGTAGGTGATGATGTTGACCGCCGCCCGGCTCTTCACCAGGTTGCCTCCGACAGAGTGGTGCATGTAGCTGGCATGGAGGATAAACTTATCCGTCCCGCCAACATAGATATTGTGGGCCTGGCCGTTGGCATGGCCATTCCAGCCGAACTCGCTATGCTCCACCTGGACCGTCCCCACATCCCAACTGGTGAGGATTCCATTCTCATTGTGGTGAAAATACGAGTTCCTGACCGTCAGGTTCTTGCCTTCCAACCGGATGCCCGCGCCGTTCTTGTCGCCCACCGCGGCGCCGGTGAACTCGATGTTTTCCACCACCGTGCCGCCGCCCTTTATCACCCACGTGGCCTTGCCCTCGGCCGAGCGGCCGGCGGCGTCCAATTTCGGGCGCCCGTTGACGCCGCGCAACGTCAGACGGTTCTTCCAAACCGCGCAAACGTCGCCTGCGTAGTCGCCCTTGGCGTCGATCTCGATCGTGTCACCGTCCGAGGCCGCCGCGATCGCCTTGCATGGCGTCGAGTACTTGAGGCCGGGACCGACTTGGCGCGTCCTGGGCGCGGCCGGTAGCGCAGCCGCCAGCAACAACATGCAGATGAGCTTTGCGGTCATAATCTTCATTTCCCTCCGCCGGCAGTCGCGCCTGACAACGCGCCCCGTCGAGATTGCGGGAGGAGACCCGCTCTCTGCGTTCGCGGCTCCCCAGAAGTTGCGGCCGGCAACCCGCTCTCTGCGTTCGCGGCCTCATGCCTGGAGGCCGCTGCGACGACTACAAACCATTATGAGCCTGTCCGGCCCGAATCCTGCGTTAGTTCGCTGTCGGCGTGAGCTTCGGCGCCGGGAACGGGTAGACGTCAGGCATCACCTTCACGCCGGTGGTGAACTTCCAAATCATCTCTTCGGGCGCGGGGAATGTCAGTTCAACGAAATACGCCGTCCAGCCCTTCTGAACCACCGGCGCCTTCACCACCCAGGTGTTCGGGGCCGTCTCGGCTAGATCGGTGCTCTTGTAGGCCGGGCCGATCCGTTCCAGCCGGAAATCGCGGGCGTCCGGATTGTTGGCCTGCCACAGCTTGACCGCCGACGGTTTCACCTGCGAGTTCACGGTGATCGTGCCGTCCTTGGCGATCGACCAATCGAACTCCGGCCGCTTCCAGTTGTTAATGATCGAGGCGTAGTACGTGACCAGGCTGTCGGCGGCGTCCGTGCGCCGCGTCACGCCGTGGTCGCTGTTAGGGACATAGCGCAGGTACTTCTCGCCCTTGAGATCGTCCCAATAGAACTGCGACGAATCCGGCAGGAAGAACTGGTCGCCGGCTGAGTTGACCATGAACTTCGGCATCGTCAACCTGCCCCTGTATTCATAGGGTTCGACAAGTTGCATCAGCCGCTTGAACTCCGGCGTTTCCACCTTGTCCATCACGCCGTGCTCGACATAGTCGTTCACCGCCGGCGCCCAGAATCCATAGGCGCGCCAGTGGTGGACGAAGGACGGGACCATGTTCAGCAGGTCGATCACCACCGGCATGATGGCCACGACGCGCTTGTCAACGATGCCCGTAGTCCATGTCGTCCAGCCGCGCTTGCTTCCGCCGGTGACGACGTACTTGTCCACCGTCAGGCCGCCGCCAGCTTCCGATTTCATGAACTCGGTCACCGCGTCCATGGCCTTCACCGCCCCCTTCGTCATGGGCATGCGGGCAGGCCAACGGTCGTCGCCCGTCTCCATGTGCTTGACCCAGGTGAAGGCGATCATCGAGTCTTCCGTCCGTTTGCGCGACTCGCCATGGAACGACAACGGCTGGTTGGGGATCATCCTCAGTTCGACCGTTACCGATGAAGTCTTCCTGGCGGCCTGTGCGTTGAACGCGTCCTGCTTGTCCGGCGGATTGCCGCCGTTTCCGCCGCCGGTGATCATCAGCAATGCGGTGGAGTGTTTCACCGTATCGGGCTTGTAGATCGTCACCCAGTGCTTCCATTCGGGACGGTCCACTTCGTCCTTGGTGAGCCAGGTCTGCGAGGTCATGTCCAGGACGTAGGCGGTGACGCCGTCGCCCGGGATCGTCTTGACGAGCGACCACTTGTAGGCCGCATTCGGCGCCTTGACGTAGCGGTCGAGGGCGGTCTCTTTTTCGCCTTGCGCGAAGGACGGGGCGCACGAGAGCAGCGCGAGAGAGAGGAATAGTTTCTTCATGGGGGGAATCTTCATGTTAGCAATAGCCTGCCCGCTATACTGATGGTCGATGTCCGAATCCAACCCGCTTTCATTCGTCACCACCGCCTTGGACGAGATCAAATCCTCGGGCGGCTATATTCGTCTGCGCCAGTTGCAGTCGGCCTGCGAGCCGGTCTGCAAGGTGGATGGCCGGGAGGTGATTAACCTGGCTTCGAACAACTACCTGGGGCTTGTCAACCATCCCAAACTCAAGGAAGCCGCCGAGAAAGCCGTGCGCGAATTCGGTGTCGGTTCAGGCGCGGTCCGGACCATCACCGGGACCCTGGCCATGCACCTCGAACTCGAAGAAAAGATCGCCGCCTTCAAGCACACCGAGGCGTGCGTCGTCTTCCAGTCCGGCTTCACAGCCAACGCCGGGACCGTTTCGGCTATCCTGGCGCCGAACGACCACATCGTCTCCGACGCCCTGAACCATGCCTCGATCATCGATGGCTGCCGCCTGTCGCGCGCCAAGATTCATGTCTTTCGCCACAAGGACACGAAACATGCCGAAGAGGTTCTGGCTTCGCTCGCCGATGTGCCCGGCAACAAACTTCTGATCACCGATGGCGTGTTTTCGATGGACGGCGACATCGGCCCTCTGGACAAACTGACGGCGCTGGCGGAAAAGTACGGCGCCATCATGATGGTGGACGACGCCCATAGCTCGGGCGTATTGGGCGCGAATGGCCGCGGAACGGTGGATCATTTCGGGTTGCATGGAAGGGTTCAGATTCAGGTGGGGACGCTGTCGAAGGCGATCGGGGCGCTGGGCGGCTACGTCTGCGGGTCGCGCGACCTGATCGATTTTCTGTACCACCGGGCGCGGCCATTCCTGTTTTCAACCTCGCATCCGCCGGCCGTCACGGCGGCCTGTCTGGCAGCATTCGACCTGTTAATGAACGAACCGGAACGCGTGGCTTTGCTTTGGGATAACACCGATTACTTCAAGCAACTTTTGAAGGATGAAGGCTTTGATACAGGCCTGAGCGAGACGCCGATCGTGCCCATCATCGTCGGCGACACCAAGGCGGCGATGGAGTATTCTCGAGCGCTGTTCGAGGAAGGGCTGTGGGCGACCGGCCTCGGATTCCCAACCGTGCCGCAGGGCATGGCGAGGATCCGGACCATCGTGACCTCGGCGCACAGCAGGGCTCAGTTGGACCAGTCGGCCGGCATCCTGAAGCGGGTGGCGAAGCGGATGGGTCTGAAACTCGGCAAATAGGACAGGCCTCCTGGCCTGACGGTCGAGCCGGTGTCAAGTCTGGTGACAGGCCGTGAGGCTTGCCCAACTGGGGCTTGCATTCTGCGCCGGTAGCGCTACAGTAGGGGCGGAAAGGATGCCGCCATGTCTACTCCGCAAGATTTGGAACAGGGGACTGGGGCGCGTTACGGTGGGGGCGGTAACGATGCCGCCGTGTCCTTGCTGACTTGGGTCGTCGCACTCGTGTACCTTGGCGCGTTTCTCTTCGCGGCTCTCTGCATGTATCTTTTCGGCCAGGTGAGGTGGTATTGGCACGCGGCCGCCATCGTCGTCGCTCTTGGACTGGGTCTGATGCCGTCCGTGCCGGGCTGGCAGGGACCGCAGTTCGACATGATCGTCGGGTCGCTGTTCATCGTCCTGTTCACATGGGGCGTGGGCGAGCCGATTTACGATTCGCTCAAGCTGCCGCACTTTCACAAACGCCAACATCACGCATAGCCGCGAGGCGTGAGTGGGGCCGGTCGTCCTGGAGCCCCGTCCGAGGACGGGCGAGGAGAAACCGTAGGCGTCAGCCGGCGGCCGTGCCGATGTGCAGCGCGACGATGCCGAAGGTCATGCGGGTGTATTCGACTTCGACAAATCCGCATTGGCGCATCTCGGCGGCGAGGTCATCCGGGCCAGGAAATTTACTGACCGATTCGGGGAGATAGGTATATGCGTCCGAGGAGCCGGAGACGAGTGCGCCGAGCTTCGGCAGGACGCGCTTCGAATACCAGTTGTATAGGGTGCGGAACAGACGGTTGGGCGGCTGGGAAAATTCCAGAATGGCGAGTTGGCCGCCGGGTCGCAGCACACGGCGGAGTTCGACGAGGCCCTTGCGGTAGTTGGCGAAGTTGCGGAATCCGAAGGCGACGGTGATGAGATCGAAGGAGCCGCCGGCCAGCGGGAGGCGCAGGGCATCAGCTTCAAACAGGACCGTCTGGCTCCTGCGGGCAGTGGCTTTGCGGCCGGCTTCGACCAGCATGGGGTGGCAGAAGTCGCTGCCAAAGACGCGCCCGCCGCGGCGGGATTCGAGGGCGAGCATGAGGTCGCCCGTGCCGCAGCAGAGGTCCATGACGCGGGCATCGGGGCGCGCGAGAATGGGCGAGACGCGGCTGACGGTGCGGGCGCGCCAGTAGCGGTCGGTTTGGAATGACAGCAGGTGGTTCAGCAGGTCGTAGCGTCCGGCGACGCGGCCGAACATGGCGCGGACGTAGCCGGCGGCCTGGTCTTCCGTGGTCGCGCCTGGAGGCGTGGCGCCGCGCGCCTGTTCAGGCTGAATTGGATGGATGCTCATTGCAGGGCGAGGCGGATGGCCTGCCTGACTGTTGCTTCGTCGATGCCGGCGACGACTTCCGTTGCGCCGATGGACGTGGCCAGGACGAAGTGGACAGAACCCTGGAGCGTCTTCTTGTCCTTCACCAGATGCGAGGCGACATTGCCGGTGTCCAATGAGCCGAGCGAAGGAAACGGGCCGTAGAGGTTGACGGTCTCGATGATCGCGCGGCAATCGGATTCGCTCAGACGGCCGGTGAGATGAGACAGATGGGCGGCCGCTCTCATGCCGATTCCAACGGCTTCGCCATGGAGGAAATGCGTGTATTGCGTTTCGGCTTCGAGGGCGTGGCCGACGGTGTGGCCGAAGTTGAGGATCTTGCGCAACCCGCCTTCCTTTTCGTCGGCCGACACGACTTCGCACTTAATGCGGACGCTCTCCGCGATCATCTGTTCGACGACAGCGGGCGATCTTGCGAGGACGCCCGCCGGGTTTGCCTGCATCAGTTCGAACAGCGGCGCACTGCGGATGACGCCGCATTTGACCACTTCCTGAATGCCGGCGCGGTATTCGCGCTCGGGCAGGGTGGCGAGCAGGTCGGGGTCGGTGAGAACGGCCAGCGGCTGGTGGAATGCGCCGACGAGGTTCTTGCCGCTGACAAGATTGGCTCCGGTCTTGCCTCCGACTCCGGCGTCGACCTGGGAAAGCAGCGTGGTTGGGATCTGAATGACGGGCACGCCGCGCATGAAAATGGCTGCGAGGAAGCCGCCGAGGTCGTTGACGATCCCGCCGCCAAAGGCGATGACGAGGCTGGACCTGTCGCCGCCATGCGCGACCATCTCTTCGGCCATGGTCTCGACAGAGGCGAGGCGTTTGTTGGTCTCGCCGCCGGGGAACGAGATGCGATGGAAGGCGCGGCCCTTCATCCCAGCGGTGAAAGCGGGTCCGTGGAGCGCCCAGACATCGTCCGTCGAGACGGCGAAAATGCGTCCGGCGCGCGGCGGAATGTGTTCGGAGATGCGGGCAAGACAGCCGCGTTCGACAAGCGCTTCATAGCGCCCGGCGGCTGTCGTGACGGCAAAAGAAGGCATATGATCGTTGTACCATGTGGGGTATCGAATCCTTTGCAGACAGCCTCCGGACGGACTTTCTCGTGGTTGGCGCGGGCGTCGCGGGACTGCGGGCGGCGATTGAATTGGCGCCGCACGGCAGGGTGCTGGTGGTGGCGAAGGACAGTCTGAGGGAGTCGTCTTCCGAATATGCGCAGGGCGGCATTGCGGTGGCGCTGAGCGACGAAGACGAGGTGAGCCTGCACGAATCCGACACGATCGCGGCGGGCGACGGGTTGTGCAATGCGGCGGCGGTGAAGGTGCTGGTGGAAGAGGGTCCGGAGCGGATTCAGGAACTGATCGATTGGGGCGCGGAGTTTGACCGAGACGGATCGAGGCTCTTATTCGCACGAGAAGGGGCGCACAGCCGCAGCCGGGTGCTGCACTCGCACGGCGACTCGACTGGACGCGAGATATCCCGCGCGCTCTATCAAAAGGCGGCGTCGATCCCGGGCGTCGAATTCAAGAGCTTTTCCGCGGTCGTGGATCTGATGCTGGCCGACGGGCGCGTGGCCGGCGCCTATGCGCTTGACGAGGCCTCGGGCAAGCTGATTCCGATTCACGCGCGGGCGGTGTTGCTGGCGACGGGGGGGATGGGCCGGGTCTATCGGGACACGACAAATCCTGACGTGGCGACAGGCGATGGCGTCGCCGCGGCCTGGCGCTGCGGCGCCACCGTGGGCGACCTGGAGTTCATCCAATTCCACCCCACCGCGCTGCATATCGAGGGTGCGCCGAGGTTCCTGCTCTCGGAGGCGCTGCGGGGAGAAGGCGCCGCGTTGTTGAACGCCTCGGGTGAGCGGTTCATGCAGCGATACCATCCGATGGCGGAACTTGCGCCGCGCGACGTCGTGTCCCGCTCGATCGTCGAGGAGATGCGGCGGGAGGGGTCGCGGCACGTCTACCTCGACATCTCGGGACGCGGTTCGTTTGTGCGGGAGCGGTTTCCGCGCATCTATGACACGTGCCTGAAGCAGGGCATCGACTTGGATCAGATGCCCGCGCCGGTGCTGCCGGCGGCGCATTACGCGATGGGTGGCGTGGTGACGGACCTGGGGGGACGAACAGACATCGAAGGGCTCTACGCGGCGGGTGAGGCGGCATGCACGGGCGTCCATGGAGCGAACCGGTTGGCGAGCAATTCACTGCTCGAAGGCATCGTGTACGGGGCGCGCGCCGGACGGACGATGATCGAGGCGCGCGTGGCGGATGACCGGGCCGCCCCGCCGCCGGAGTTTCTCGTTCCCGACATCGGCGAGGACGATCTGAGGTGGTGGAGTTGGACGGAGGCGGGATTGCTTCGGTCCGGCGAGGGGTTGAACAAGCTGATCGCTCGTTTGCAGAGGGCTCCGCTGGCGCCGCGGTCGCGCATCACGCGGGCGGCGGCCGAACTGCGCGCGATGCATCAGGTGGTGATGTTGATCGCCCGCAGCGCACTTGCACGGGAGGAGAGCCGGGGCTCGCACCGCAGGATCGATTATCCTAAAAGTTCGGACGCATTTCGGAAACACTCGCGCGTCAAGCTGTCCTCAGATGAAATCACCTTCCTCTAGCCCCAATCCTGCCTCACGACCGGTCCCTCTGCGCACTGCCGCTATCGCTTCCGGATCCTGCTTCGCTCTGCTTGCTTCGCTCGAACTGATGCAGGTTGGACCGGAGACGGCGCTGTGGGCGACGCCGGCGATCCTGGTTGCGGCGATCATCATCGCCTGGGCGGCGGAGGCGGCTCAATTCTATGTGGCGCAGGGCTTCGCGCTGGCAATCCTGGCATGGCTCCAGACGTTACCGGAGTTCGCCGTCGAAGCAGTGCTGGCTTGGAAGCAGCAGGTCCCGCTGCTGCTGGCGGGACTGACCGGCGCGTTGCGGCTGTTGACCGGACTGGGCTGGCCGATGATCTACTTCACCGCGGCGTTCTTCTATCGCCGCAAGTATAAGAAGTCTCTCGGGACGATCAAGTTGCACGACGAGCACTGCGTCGAAGTAGTTGGTTTGCTTGTGCCGCTGCTGTACATGTTTGTGGTCTGGTATAAGGCCTCTCTCAGCCTGATTGACGCTGCCGTGCTGATCGGCATCTATGTCGCCTACCTGGTGGCGCTCTCGAAGATGCCGCCACAGGACGTCGAGGGCATCGAGGATCTGGACAGGGTGCCAAAGGCGATCGTGACGGCCCGTCCGGCGATTCGGAACCTGGCCATCATTGGATTGTTCACCGCCGGCGGAGGTTTGATCTACTTCACGGCTGAGCCATTCCTGGGCAGCCTGCTGGCGGTGTCGTCAATGATCGGCGTGTCCAGCTTTGTCTTCGTGCAGTGGGTGGCGCCGTTTGTCAGCGAATTCCCGGAAAAGGTGTCGGCCTTTTACTGGGCGCGCACCATCGACCGCGCTCCAATGGCGCTGATGAACATGGTTTCCTCCAACATCAACCAGTGGACTCTGCTGGCGGCGATGCTGCCGATCATTTTTTCGATCAGCCGGGGCGCGGCATCGGCGATTCCATTCGATTCGCAGCAGGAGCTTGAACTGCTGATCACCATCGGGCAGTCGCTTGTCGGCATGATCTTCCTCATCAACATGGAGATGTTGTGGTGGGAGGCCAGTGCGCTGTTTGGGCTGTGGTTCATCCAATTTCTGGCCTCGCCGGTTCATCCCGGGCCGGAACTGTGGCGCGTGCTCGTCTCGCACACTCATGAAGGCGTGACGGCGATCTACTTCCTGTGGTTCGGCGTCGAAGTGGTGCGGGCGATCCTTGGGCAGCGGCCGCCGGTGGCGTTCGTCATGTTCGGCAAGATGTGGCGAACCCACGTCCGCCCGCCGCGCGCATCGTAGACTAAGAGCAAATGCAGACAATTGCAGGATCTGGGCGTATGCACGGAACGACCATTCTCTGTGTCCGGCGCGCCGGGAAGCTGGTCCTGGCCGGCGACGGCCAGGTGACGCTCGGCAGCGAAGTTCTGAAAGCCACGACGAACAAGCTGCGCAAACTCTACAAGGACAAAATTGTCGGCGGCTTCGCCGGGTCCACCGCCGACGCTTTCGCGCTGTTTGCGCGCTTCGAAGCCAAACTGGAGGCGCATAACGGCAACCTGCCTCGCGCCGTGGTTGAACTGGCGAAGGACTGGCGGAACGACAAGGTGTTGCGCCATCTCGATGCTCTGCTGCTGGTGGGTGACGCGAAGAACATCTTCATTCTGAGCGGCCAGGGCGACGTGATCGAACCCGACGGCGAATGCGCCTCGATCGGATCCGGCGGCGGATTCGCCAAGGCCGCGGCGACGGCGTTGCTTGAGAATACCCGCCTCGGCGCCCGCGAGATTTCGGAAAAGGCCATGAAGATCGCCGCCGACGCCTGCATCTACACCAACCACAACATCGTCTACCTGGAGCTGCCCTGAGCCATGGTCATCTACCTCCCCGGAGATTCGAACCGCGACGAGCCGCTGCTTGACGAACTGACTCCGCGCCAGATTGTGGCCGAACTCGAAAAGTATGTCATCGGCCAGGCGGAAGCTAAGCGCGCCATCGCCATCGCCTTGCGCAACCGGATCCGCCGCCGCAAGCTCGATCCGGAGATGGCCGAAGAGGTGTTGCCGAAGAACATCCTCATGATCGGCCAGACCGGCGTGGGCAAGACGGAACTGGCGCGCCGCCTGGCGCGGCTGGCGAACTCGCCCTTCCTGAAAGTGGAGGCGAGCAAGTTCACGGAGGTCGGCTATGTCGGCCGCGACGTCGAGTCGATGATCCGCGACCTGGTGGAAATCGCCATCGACATGATCCGCGAGGAAAAGCTCGACGAGGTGGCCGACCGCGCCGAAGCCTCCGCCGAGGAACGGCTGCTCGACGTGTTGCTGCCCCCGTCCAACGAGCCCAGCGAAACGGCGGAGAAGTCGCGCGAGAAGATGCGCGAGAAGCTGCGCGCCGGGCGGCTGGACGACCGGGTGGTGGAGATCGACGTCCGCGAACGGCCTCCGAGTTTCGAAGTTCTCGCCAATACCGGCAACGAAGAGATGGACACGAATCTGCGCGAATTCCTGCCCGCACTTTTCGGCAACCGTTCGCGCAAGCGCACGATGCGCGTCGCCGAGGCGTTCGAGTACCTGGTGCAGGAAGAAGAGCAGAAGCTCATCGACATGGATCAGGTGACGCGCATGGCGGTGGAGCGGGCCGAACGCAACGGCATCATCTTCCTCGATGAAGTGGACAAGATCGCCGGCCGCGAAGGCGGGCACGGGCCCGATGTTTCGCGCGAGGGCGTGCAGCGCGACATCCTGCCGATCGTCGAAGGCACGACGGTCAACACGCGTTACGGCTTCGTCCGCACCGATCACATTCTGTTCATCGCCGCCGGCGCGTTTCACGTCAGCAAGCCGTCGGACATGATCCCCGAATTGCAGGGCCGCTTCCCGATTCGCGTCGAGCTGAAAGCCCTCACCGAACACGATTTCGTCCGCATCCTCACCGAGCCGAAGGCGGCTTTGACCAAGCAGTACACGGCCCTGATGGAGACCGAAGGCATCCAGCTCAGCTTCACCACCGATGGCATCGCCGAGATGGCGCGCATGGCGGTTCTGGTTAACGACACGACGGAGAACATCGGCGCCCGCCGGTTGCACACGATTCTCGAACACGTGCTCGAGGAGGTCTCCTTCGACGGGCCGGACCTGAAGAAGAAGAAGGTCTCGGTGGACGCCGCCTTCGTCCGTCGCAGGCTGGAGAACATTGTGGTCGACCAGGACCTGAGCCGCTACATCCTGTGAAACAGACGTCCAGCGTGTTGTCCACCCTCGCATTGCTTGCAGGCCTCGCCGGTTGCGGCTACGTGGGCGCGCCTTTACCTCCCGCGTTGAACATGCCTGTTGCGATCACCGATCTGGGCGCCGCTCAGAGAGCCGGCAGGATCGAGATTCAGTTCACGCCATCGCTTAACTCAACAGACGGCCTGATCCTGCCCTCGCTGTCGGCCATCGAACTCCGAGCGGGGGAGAACACAGTGGCGGGCAGTTTCGACGTCAACCGCTGGGCGGCTGCGGCGCGCCGTATCGATGTCCCCGCCATTAAGGCGGAGTTGACGCGCGTCGAACTCCCGGTTGCGGGATGGGAGGGCAGGGAAGTCGTCTTCGCCGTCCGGTCGATTGGACCAAGGAGGCGGCCGGCTGATTGGTCCGCGCCAGTCGTGCTGCGGATCGTTGCGCCGCCGCAGCCGCCCGCGGGTCTGACGGCCGAAGCCACGGCGACCGGCGTAATGCTGCGATGGCAGTCCGGCGGGGAGGGATCCGTCAGGGTCTATCGAAAAGCGGCTTCGGAAGAGAAGGAAACCTTGGCTGGACCCGCCGGGGAATCCAACTATCTGGACGCTGATGCGGTTTTTGGGACGAGCTATGTTTACCGGGTCCAGCGCGTCGTGGCGGCGGGCGCCGGCGAGGCGGAGAGCCTGCTTTCAACGCCGGTTTCGATCACGCCGGCTGATACGTTTGCGCCCGCGGCGCCAGCGGGTTTAATTGTGCAGGCGGGCATCGGCGGAGTCGAAATCGCGTGGGACCGCAACGCGGAATCTGACTTGCGCGGTTACCAGGTTTGGCGCGCTCTGGGCGGCGGCGAATTGCAGCGGCTGGGCGAGCCCGTCACCACGGCCTCGTTCAGCGACCGCTCCGTGGCCGCCGGCAACCGCTACCTCTACGCCGTCTCGGCGATTGACGTGAGCGGCAATGAAAGCAAGCCCTGCGAACCGGCTGAAGTCCTGTATCAGTGATAATGCGTTTGATGAAGGTGGTCTCCGGTCATGACAAGATACGTTCGATTCACGCGTGATGCCATGCTCCCTGTCGTCACGCCCGACGGCCATGCGGCGGTCGAGCGGGGCGTCCTTGGCGGCGGCGATCTCATCCGCACGCCCGAGGGCGTCGAGATCCCGCTCAAGTCTGTCCGTCTGCTGCCCTGCGTGTCGCCGTCCAAGATTGTCTGCGTGGGACGCAATTACGCCGATCACGCCAAGGAACTTGGCAACGCCGTGCCCGAGGAGCCGATTATCTTTCTGAAGCCGCCTTCGTCGCTCAACGCGCATGGGGCGGCGGTCGTCTTTCCCGCACTTTCGAAACTCCTGTCGTTCGAGGGCGAACTCGGGTTGGTGATAGGCCGCCGCAGCCGGCGCCTTTCGCGGGCCGAAGCATGGCGCTCGGTGGCCGGATTCACAGCCGTCAACGACGTCACGGCGAGGGACCTGCAGAAGAAAGACGGCCAGTGGACGCGCGGCAAGGGCTTCGATACGTTCTGTCCCGTGGGGCCGTGGTGGGTGCCGAAAGAGGAGGTCGAGTTCGGCTCGATTCGCGTCGTGACCCGCGTCAATGGGGAGGTCAGGCAGGATGGTTCAGTGGGCGAGATGCTGTTCCCCGTCGATGCTATTCTTGAGTACGTTACCCAGTTCATGACGCTCGAGCCGGGCGATCTGATCGCCACCGGCACGCCGCCTGGAGTGGGGCCGATCGAGGCCGGCGACACGGTGAGCGTCGAGGTGACCGGGGTCGGGACGCTTGAGAATCCGGTTATCGCAGGATGAGGATTGGGCCGTTCGTTTATGTACGTTGAGATGATTGTCGAGCAAGAATCCGCCGGATGGGCCGGTCTTCGGGCTCGCGGCAAAGGCTAATCCGTGCCGCCCGTCTGGAATCCCAAGCTTGCCGCGATCCTCGTCGCGTCCGGGCTGCTTTTCTCGGTCGCGCTTTGGATCGCCTTTCGCCGGCGAGTCACGCCGGAAGAGCGCGAGAAACGGCGTAGGCTCGCTGTCAATGCCTTTCGCCGGGCGATCGAGGGCGTGGTCAACGAAGCGGACGGCGACTTCATTCACTATCAATACGAGCTGAGGGGCGTGTGGTATTCGGCATCGCAGGATGTTTCGGCGCTGACCGTGATGCTGCCTGAAAACCGCGGGCTGCTGTTGGGGGCGGCAAGCGTACGGTTCGATCCTCGCAACCCGGCCAACTCGATTGTCATCTGTGAAGAGTGGTCCGGGATGCGGGCCGGCGCGCCGCTCTGTGAATCGCGCGATGGTCATGAATGCAATTGAGGAGGAACGAGGATGCGGATGAAGATGACGATGAAATTGGTTTTGGGATCGGCCGCCCTGCTCGCGCTCGCCGCGGGACTTGGCGTTGCCGCGCACAAGTACGGCAAACCGAAGACGGTCGTGCATGTCGTCACGCTGACCTACAACGAAGGCACGGCCGAAGGCCAGAAGAAGGCAGTTCTCGATGGCGTCGAGAAGATGGCGGCCGAGATTCCGGGCATAAGAAACGTGTGGCTCAAACCGGCCAAGGTCCAGGGCTACCAGTATGAGAAGTTGGCTAACGGCAAGGAAAAATACCACCGCATGACCGATGCCTTCGTGATGGAGTTCGAATCCGCCGCGGCGATGGAAGCCTACGCCAACCATCCGGCGCACAGGTCGTGGGAGAAGCTGTACGTGCCGCTGCGAGCGCGTTCGGCGACTTCGGACGTGACCAACGATTAGGCTAGATACGCCAGGCCGGTAACAGGAGGCAAGTCGCCTGTCGCCAGCATCCTGGGCTGAGGCTTGAATCGCCGCGCTATGCTGATGTGATATGCGCAGTGCAGTTCTCGCTCTCGCCTTGCTGGCCTTGCCGGCGTTCTCACAGAAAGTTGAATTCTGGCCTGGCGCTCAATACGATCCGGCCATTCCGAGTCCCGAAAAAGTCCTCGGCTTCCCCACCGGCGAGAAGCACGCCACCCACGCCGATATCGTCCGCTACTTCGAGACGCTGGCCGCGGCGGCTCCGTCGCGCATCAAGGTCTTCGAGTATGGCAAGACCTGGGAGGGGCGCAGGCTGATCTATGCGGCGGTAGGTTCGGAGTCCAATATCGCCCGCATCGAGGAGATCAAGGCCGGTATGAAAAAGCTGGCCGATCCGGGCAAGACCAGCGCGGCGGAAGCGGCCAAACTTCTCTCGTCGCTGCCCGTCGTGATCGACCTCTCCTATGGCGTCCACGGCAATGAGATTTCATCGCCCGACGCCGCCATGTTGACTGCCTACCATCTCATCGCCTCCCGGAACGACAAGCTGACAGCCGATGTCCGTCAGAATGCCGTCGTCCTGATCGATCCGCTTCAGAATCCCGATGGCCGCGACCGTTTCGTCCACAACTACCGCACCAGTGCTGGTCTTGAACCCGATCCCAGCCGGGTTTCGGCCGAACGACTGGAACCCTGGCCCGGCGGCCGCAGCAACCATTACCTGTTCGACATGAACCGCGACTGGTTCGCCCTCACGCAGCCCGAAACCCGCGGCCGCATCGCCTATCTGAACCAGTGGCTACCGCTGGTGTTCGTCGACCTGCACGAGATGGGGACCGACTCGACCTATTTCTTCGCCCCCGGCGCGGAACCCTACAATCCGCATCTCACCAAGGACCAGAAGGACCAGGCCACGCTGTTTGGCAAGAACAACGCCAAGTGGTTCGACCAGTTCGGCTACACGTATTTCACGCGCGAGGTCTTCGACGAGTTCTACCCAGGCTATGGCGCCTCATGGCCCTGGTTTTACGGCGGCATGGGCATGACGTATGAGAACGCCTCGGTCCGCGGCTTGATCGCCAGGAAGTCGGACGATTCGCTTTACACCTTTCAGGAGAGCGTGAAGAAACACTTCGTCGCCTCGGTGGCCACTTGCGAGACGGCGTCCGTCAACCGCGATCTGCTGCTGAAGAACTTCTGGAAATACAACCAGACGGCGATCGAGGAAGGGCAGAAGGAAGCGGTGAAGGAGTATATCCTCCCTCGCCGCGGCGACGCTTCGGCGGTGGACAAACTCGCCTACCTGCTGGCCGAGCAGGGTATTCAAGTGAAGCGCGCACCGGCGGCGTTCCGCAACGGAAGCAAGGAGTATCCGGCCGGCAGCTACGTCGTCACCGCCGCTCAACCGCGTAAGCGCATGGTGAGGACGCTGCTCGAAACGCAGAACGAGATGGATCCGGCGTTCGTGAAGGAACAGGAACGGCGGCGCAGGAAGAACCTGCGCGACGAGATCTACGACGTGACGGCGTGGTCGCTGCCGCTGCTCTATAACGTCGAGTGCGTGGCGGCATCGGAGGCCAGCGCTGGCAGCTTCGAGACCATCGCAGGACCGTATCAGCCCAAAGGTACGGCGCCGGCGCGCGCCTCGATTGCCTACCTGATTCCCTGGGGGAGCCAGGCGGCCGGGCGATTTCTGGCCGCTGCCTTGCGGGCCGATCTGAAGCTGACATCGGCCGGCAAGCCGTTCACGCAGAATGGAAAGAAATATCTGGCCGGAACGCTGGTTGTGGGCGTCAAGCAGAACGATGCGACGGTCCACGAAAAGACTGCCCGGATTGCCGCATCGAGTGGGGCCGAGGTCGTCTCGTCCAATTCAAGCTGGGTGGATGAAGGGATGGACTACGGGTCCAACTTCGCCCAGTTCCTGAAAAAACCCGCAATTGCCATGGCCTGGGATTCGCCGACGTCATCGTTGGCGGCCGGCGCCACGCGCTTCGTCATCGAGCGGCTCTATTGTTATCCGGTGACCGCGATTCGGACACAGGCTCTCGCCATGGCCGACCTGTCGCGCTTCCAGGTTCTGATCCTGCCCGACGCCGCTGGCAACTACAGCACGGCGCTCGGTCCGGCATCGGAACGCATCAAGGCCTGGGTACGGTCGGGCGGGACGCTCATCGGCGTTGGCGGCGCACTGTCGTACTTGTCCAGCCCCCAGGTGGCTCTGCTCGCACTCCAGCAGGAAGCGCTCGCCGTGGCAGCGGCGACTCCCGCCAAGCCCGCTGACGCCGCCAAGCCGGCCGATGCAGCCAAGCCTCCCGCGACGCCGGCGGCGACGGTTGCGGCTCCTTCTCCCGCGTCCACTCCTGCCGTGCCGGTGCCGGGCAAGATCCTGACGAGCGAGGAAGAATTCTCGAAAGCGATCCAGGCGGATCGGGAGTTGCCGGACTCCGTGGCAGGAGTTCTGCTCCGGGCCAAACCCGATACCGAGCACTGGATCGGCCATGGCCTGCCCGAGACCCTTCATGTCCTTTACAATGGCCGTACGATTTATGCGCCTCTGAAGAAGGATAAGGGGGTCAACCCGATCATCTACGCCGGTCCGGATCAGATCCTGGCGTCAGGCGTGCTGTGGGAAGAGAATCGCAAGCAACTTGCCTATAAGCCGTTCGTCGTCGTCCAGAGCGAGGGCCGGGGCACGGTGGTCGGATTCACGTCCGATCCGAACTTCCGCGCCTACATGGACGGATTAAATATTGCTTTCCTGAACGCGCTGTTCCGCAGTCCAACGGCGAGCAGTGGACGCGGGATGGCCGGGGAAGAGTGAACCTGGGCCACGACCAAACGAACCCTTCACCCCGGTGAGGTTTGGTTGTTCGTAACCTATTCCATCAGTTGGGCTTAGAGCAGTTTCAGACTTAACGTAGACTGACGATTCGAGTAGGGCGGGTCCCCTGACCCGCGCGCGACCCCCTGGTCGCGCCAAATGCCCGGCCAGGGGGCCGGGCAGCGGACGAGGGCGTCCGCCCTACTTCGGTACACGAAAACTGTGAAACTGGTCTAGAACAGTTTGACGACGTCGGCTTCGAGCTGTTTGAGGTTGAGTTCGCCGAAGTAGGACTTCACCTTCCGGCCCTGCCGGTCGTAAAGGAATGAAGCCGGGAGCGCGCCCGACCACTTCGGATCCAGCGAGTTGATGAACTTATCGTCATCCTTGGCCCGTTTAATGTAAACGGGCGCCGGCGCCTTCATTTTGTCCAGAAATGCCGCGGCGTCCTTCTCCTGCTCGGGTTCGTCGGCCGAGACGGTGACCAATAGGAAACCCTTGGCCGCCAGCCGTTGCTGCATGGCGACCAGGGCCGGCATCTCCTTGCGGCAAGGGACGCAATAGGTAGCCCAGAAGTTCACCAGGACCACCTTTCCCTTTGAAGCGGCGACCATCTTGGGATAAGTCGCTTCGCCGACAGGTTTCAGGTCGGCGGCAAACAGAGATCCTGCAATTAGAATCAGTAGGATACGAGACTTCACGACTGCTTCCCGGCTCGCTTAATGGTGCAGCCGAAGGCCTTGGACTCCGCCACTGGCGCGGCCTTGCCTGCGAGGATGGCGTCGAGTGCGTCTTTCAGCGGTCTCTTGGAAATGCGCTCGATTGCACGTGAATCGTCGATCGAGCCATGGTAGGCGACCTTGCCTGACTTGTCGAAGACGAAGACTTCCGGCGTTACCTGGGCTGAGAAACGGTCGGCCAGTTTGTTGTCCGGATCTTTGTGGACGGCGAACGTAAAACCGTTGTCCTTGGCGTGCTGCACGACTTCGGCGGCCGATTCGGACGAGTTCGAGTTGACGAAGACGAAGTCGACTCCCTTTGCCTTATATTCGCCGTAAAGCTCCTTCATGCGACCGTTGTAGTCGTTTGAAACGGGGCACTCGGTGGCGATGAAGACGAGCGCGGTGGTTTTGCCTTCAAGCGGGATGGAAACGGGTTTGCCGTCCGTGGCGGTGAGCGAGAGCGGTTCGGAGGCGGGGAGCAGAGCCGCGCAAGCGGCGAGGGCGAGTACTGCCTGGCTGAGTGATTTCATTGACTACTCTCCTTGTCTTTTTCAGTGGGTTTTGCCGCGAGCGGCAGGTTGATGACGGCGTCCAGGCGGGAGTCGAAGACGCTGAGGGTGCGCTTGTCGCTGGACAGTTCGTTGAAGTCGGCGCGGACTTCGTAGTCGATGTTGCTGGACAGGTTGTGGAAGCCGTACTTTCCATCCGCGGGGGTGATGAAGGAAGTGACCTGAAGGGTCTTCAGGTTTTTCAGCTTAACGACGGCTCCGCGCGCGGGAGCGCCGTCGGGGAGGGTGACGACGCCTTGCAGATCGCGGATGCTGGTGTCGCGGCCCTTGTCCTTTTTCTTGTTCGACCATTGGGCGTCCAGAGGCAGGGTGAGGCAGAAACAGCACAAAGCGAAGAAAAGGCGCCGGTTCATATTGAACTCCTTAAGATAGGGATGCGTCAGGGAGCGTTCGGTTTCAGTGTAAGGTAAACGTCCACCCGCCCGCCGGCGGCGATGGCCACTGTTTTCTCGTCGGGCGAGAACCCGGCGGCTGAGGCGGAGATCCGGTACCGGGCTTCACCGGCCGGCACATAGAACGCAAACTCGCCGCGGGCGTCGGTGAAGAGGCGCAGCGGTTTGAACTTTTTCACGCCGGAGGGAAGGGCGAGCGGCGAGAGCGTGGCCTCGGCGCGGGGGAAGGCGAAGCCGGGATCGCGGAACACGGTCCCAGCGATGACGGCCTTGGGTTTGGCGTCGTCCGCGAACATCGAGAGGGCGAAAAGGGAGCCGGCGATCAACGCCGGCAGGGCGAATAGAAACCAGACCCGCCGGCTAACGCCACTCTCCGTCCTCTTCCTCCTCTTCTTCCTCATCCGATTCGTCTTCGTCCTCATCCTCATCGAAATCGTCCTCGTCATCGTCGAAGCTGTCCAGATCGTCGGCGGCCTCGAGTTCGAGCGGATTGAGCTGGGTGACGATGAACTGCGCGCCGCACTCGTCGCACATCAGTTCTTCGCCTTCGTCCAGTTCGGTTTCCTCGACATCGATAACGGCATCGCACTCAGGACAAGTCAGCATGTGATTCACCCTCGATCATTTGAGAATGGCCTGGAGCCTCAACTCTGGATTGTCGCCGAACATGAACAGGGATGCAATGGCGGCAATTGAAAAAATTACCGTGTACGCGCCGCCAACTCGCGGGCCTCGGCGGCGGCGGATTCCAGCGCGGCGTTGAAGCGCGCCAAATCGGTTGAACTGACCGTCGCCACGGGCTTGTCCATGCCGGCCCATGTGGCGATCATAAACTCCACCTGGCGTGCGCCGAGACGCAGGCACCAGGCGTCGCTGAGTTCACGGCCGCGTTCCGCGGCCAGGCGAAGCAGTTCGGAATGCGGCAGCGCCACGACCAGTTCGCGCCGTTCATCGCCGTTTGAAATGTAGTACTTGAGATCCACCGCGTCGGCGTGGCGGATCGAGATGGCGTTTTGCAGCCAACGGAATTCGACGTCCCACTGCCGGCCGAAGGGGTCGGTGACCTGGAAGTTTCGCAGTTGCTCCCTCATTCAAAACCATCCTAACGCAACAGGACGGGCGGGCAATGGCGGCGGTTTACGCGTAGAGCGAATTCTGCCGGACCAGGGAGAGGAACTCGTCGCGCGTCTCCTTGCGGCGGCGGAGGACGCCGAGCATGGAGGAGGTGGTGGTGGCCGAGTGCTGTTTCTCGACGCCGCGCATCATCATGCAGAAGTGGCGAGCCTCGATGATGACGCCGACGCCCTGGGCGTCGAGCAGATCCTGGAGACATTCGGCCACCTGCTTGGTGAGCCGCTCCTGGACCTGCAAACGGCGGGCGAACATGTCGACGATGCGCGGAATCTTCGACAGGCCGATAATGCGGTTGTTCGGGATATAGGCGACGTGGGCCTTGCCGTAGAACGGCAGCAGGTGGTGTTCGCAGAGCGAGAAAAACTCGATGTCCTTGACCAGCACCATCTCGTCGCAACGCTCCTCGAAGATGGCGCCGTTGACGATCTCCTCGAGGTTGGCCTCATAGCCCGAAGTGAGATAGCGCAGGGCCTTTTCGAACCGCATTGGCGTGTCGAGCAGACCCTGGCGCGAGGGATCCTCGCCGAGTTCGCGCAGGATGTCTTCCATGTGGGCGGCGATGACGCCTTCGTGGCGTGCGGTTACGTCGGTGTCCGCGATGGATTTGGAGGGTTTCATGGTTCAGTTACTCTCTGCCCCGAGGCCTGCTCTTTCGACAACGCGGATAGGAACCCGCTCACTTCGTTCGCGGCCTGCGCGTGAAAATCTTTCGGCGATGCGGATAGGAACCCGCTCTCTTCGTTCGCGGCCTGTGCGTGAAAATCTTTCGGCGATGCGGATAGGAACCCGCTCTCTTTGTTCGCGGTTCGCGCGGGTAAGGATTGTAGTTCTAACACTTTAGATTGCCTCGACAGAGCCTCGGACTCACTGGAAGCCCCGAGAGCAGGATTGAGTACGCTGATCTGAAAGATGTTGTTTTTTGTCTCGTGGATGCGAATCTTGTCGAGGCGCGCGGCGGCTCCGGGCAGGGCGTGGAGCCAGGCGGATTCGAGGCGGCGCGCAACGACGATCGCCAGGTTCTCGGTCGTTGGCACAAGGCCGGCGAATTCGTCGATTTCAGAATTCAGGTCGCGGCGGTCCATGGGGGTGAGGATGACGCGGCGAACCAGTTCGTCGAGAAGGGTGAGCGGCAGGAGCCGGCCGGTGACGGGATCGGGTTTGCCTGACGCGGTGACTTCGAGCATGTAGTCGTGGCCATGACCGTATGGGTTGTTGCACTTGCCGTAGACCATTCGGTTTTCGGCATCAGGCAGCATGGGCGAATGAAGCCGGTGGGACGACGAAAAACGGTAGCGGCGGGTGATGCGGATCGCGGGCATCGCCTAGTGTCCAGTCCCGGAAGTCCGTAGAAAAAAGCAGTGCCGCCGGAACGGGACCGGAGAACCCTGAGTTTGCTGCGCGCGAAGGCTCACACGCCGGGAGGTGCGCAGGATACGGCGCTCCAGTGGAGCCGGACCGGGGGGTCCGGCGCGGACGAGGGCGTCCGCCCTACGATGATTGTTCGGCGAACTCTGGCGCCGGGACACTAGGATTGCCCTTCGTAGTCGACGTAGAGGTCTTCGCCTTCGTGGATGCGGACGTTCCGCAGGCGGGCCGGAGTGGCGGCGAAGCGCGGTTCGAGGCGGCGCCAGATTTCGATGGCGAGGTTTTCGACGGTCGG
Source organism: uncultured Candidatus Solibacter sp. (assembly GCA_964558355.1). Classification (GTDB taxonomy): domain Bacteria; phylum Acidobacteriota; class Terriglobia; order Bryobacterales; family Bryobacteraceae; genus PNKE01. Next base: position 19,807 of record CAZLDN010000023.1, on the reverse strand, counting down.
GACGACCTGGTCAAATGGGGGCACCTCGTAGTTGAGGTGGCGGTGGTCCATGGGCAGAACGACTTCGGCTTCGAGGATGCTTTTGACTTCCTTGAGGTCGATGACCATGCCCGTGACCGGGTCGGCTTCGCCTTCGAGTGTGACTTCGAGCGTGTAGTTATGGCCGTGGCCGCGAGGATTGGCCTCGTCGCCGTAGACGGCGAGGTTTTCGGCTTCCCCGAGGTGCGGGCTGGCGCAGCGGTGGGAAGCGGAAAAGCCGATCCTGCGGGTGATGAGCATTCGAAGATAATCCCCATTCGAGGGATGCGCGGGGGCAGTCTCCCGATACAATTATAAGAAGAGTATGAATACTGATAAGACCGTCAAGGGTTTGCAGATCGCCGCCGCGGCCGTGCTGGCCGTTTTGGGCTACTTTGTGTTTGACAGCATCCGCGAGCGGGTGGCCAATGTGGGCGACAGCGCGCCGGCGTTCAGCGTGACCACGGCCAGCGGCAAGAGCGTCACGCCCAAGGAATTCGGCGGCCGGGTGCTGTTACTGAATTTCTGGGCGTCGTGGTGCCCTCCCTGCAAGGAAGAGACGCCGTCGATGAACCAGATGGCTCAATCGCTCGGTCCGAAGGGACTCGTCGTGCTGGGGATTTCGGTGGACGAGAAGGAGCAGGCCTACAGGCAGTTCCTGGCAAGCGAGCGGGTCGTATTTGAAACGGCTCTGGATTCCACGTCCGCGATCAGCGCCGACTATGGGACGTTCAAGTTTCCTGAGACGTATGTGATTGGCCGGGACGGCAAGGTACTGCGCAAGTACATTGGCCCAAGAGACTGGTCGTCACCAGACCTGCTGAAAGAAATCGAGTCGCTGCTCTGAGGAAGGAGGCCGAACATGATCCCTGCCGGGGCGCGACAGCGACTGGTGGAAACCGTTGGGCCGAAGGGCTTCCTCGACAAGCCTGAGGATCTGCGCCTGTACGAATACGACGGCGGAGTGGACAAGGCGCGTCCGGAGATGGTGCTGTTTCCGAAGTCGGCCGAAGAGGTTTCGTCCATTGCCGGGATCGCCTCGGCGCACAAACTCCCGCTGCTGGGCAGGGGAGCGGGCACGGGGTTGAGCGGCGGTGCGGTCGCCACCAGCGGCGGGCTCATCGTTTCGTTCTCCAGGATGCGGCGGATCATCGACATCGATTACGAGAATGAACGCGCAGTGGTCGAACCGGGCGTGGTGAATCTGGATCTGACGGCGGCGGTTCAGGGCGAGGGCTACTTTTATGCACCCGATCCGTCGAGCCAGCGCGCCTGCACGATCGGCGGCAACGTGGCCGAAAACGCCGGGGGTCCGCATACTCTGGCCTATGGCGTGACGGTGAATCACGTGTTGGGCGTCGAGATGGTGATGCCCGACGGGCGTATTGTCCAGACCGGCGCGGGCGGATTCGACACGCCCGGCTATGATTTGCCGGGTCTGTTCACGGGTAGCGAAGGCACGCTCGGACTGGTGACCAAGGTGACCGTCCGGCTGATGCGCAAGCCCGAAGCGGTGAAGACGCTACTGGCCATCTACGACACCGAGGACGATTGCGGTCTGACGGTGTCGGAGATCACGGCGCGCGGCATCACGCCGGCGGCGCTTGAAATGCTGGATGGCACGCTGTTGCGCATGGTGGAGGAGGCGACTCATGCCGGTTATCCGCTGGATGCGGCTGGTGTGCTGCTGATCGAACTTGAAGGCTTGACCGAGGCGGTTGAAGAGCAGGCCGAGCAGATCAAGGCCGCCTGCCGCGCCTGCCGGGCGCGCGATGTCAGGGAAGCGCGCAGCGCGGCCGAACGCGAACTGCTGTGGAAAGGCCGCAAGAACGCATTTGGCGCGGTGGGCCGCGTAAGCCCGTTCTATTACGTCCACGACGGCGTTGTGCCGCGCACGCAGATCGCGCCGACGCTGCGCGAGATCGGCAGGATCAGCAAGAAGCGCGGGCTGACGATTGGGAACATCTTCCACGCTGGTGACGGCAACATGCATCCGCTGATCCTGTTTGACGCCCGCAAGCCGGGCGACATGGAGGCCGCGCAGAGCGCGGGATTCGACATCCTGGAACACTGCATCAAGGTCGGCGGGTCGATTACCGGCGAACATGGCATTGGCGTCGAGAAGATCGCCCTGATGGACAAACAGTTCCGCGAGGAGGCATTGGAAGTGATGCGAAAGATCAAACGCATGTGCGACCCGGCGGGTCTGATGAACCCTGGCAAGATGCTGCCGGCGCGTAAGGTCTGCGCCGAGATCACACAGCCGCCTCTGCACAAGCCGGAGGATTTGCTTTGAACCGCCGGGCGTTTCTTCTCGCCGCGGCGGCCGCGCCGCTTTCCGCCAGGGCGCGCATGAAGCCGCGTGAGCGCATGGATGCCGCGCTGAAAGGCGCCACGCCCGACCGTGCGCCGTTCAGCTTCTGGCATCATTTTGGACTCGAAAAGAAGCCGCCCGAGTTTCACGCCAAGGCGACGTTGAGGTTTCAGCAGGTCTACAGACTGGACCTGGTCAAGGTGATGAGCGACTTCCCGTACCCGAAGGGCGCGGGCGCGAACTGGTGGGAGTTGAAGCCGCTTGCCGATCCCTTCCCGGCGCAGATCGAAGCGCTAAGGATGATCCGCGACGGCGTTCAGGATTTGAAGTACTTCGTCGAGACGATCTTCAATCCCTACAACATCGCCGAGAAGTTGTCGTCGAAAGAAGAAGTGAAGCGGATGATGACCGAGCGTCCGCAGGCGCTGCTCGACGCTCTGGAGGCGATTGCGAAGTCCGAGGCGGCTCACGCCACGCGCGCCATGGAAACGGGGGCGAAGGGAATATTCTTCGCCATCGCCAATGCGCAGGATTCGGTGATGACGCGCGCCCAGTATGACAAGTTCAGCGCGCCGTTCGACAAGATGGTGCTCGACGCCGTGCCGGGCGCGCCGCTGAACACTTTGCACCTGCATGGGAACGGTGTCTGGCTTGACCGTTTCTGGCGCGGATGGGGCGACCCGATCATCAACTACTCGGTGGTTGAAACCGGCGTATCCTTGGCCGAAGCGCGGCGCAGCTATGCGGGCGTCCTCATGGGCGGGTTGGACGAAACACAGGCCAAGAAGGCGCGGCTGGCGGACTACCGGAAGATGATTTCCGAGGCGAGGGTTGCGTCGCCGAAGTGGTTCTGCACGCCGGGTTGCTCGGTGCCGGACGACACCAGCGACGGGAAACTGTTTCTGATCACGCGCGCCGCCGCGGGCGACTGAGCGGATTAGCGGCAACGTTCAGACAAAAGAAAACCCCGCCTGGAAGTGCGGGCAACCAGGCGGGGTCTTCTTATTCTCGTCCCAGGTCCGGGATCAGAAATTCACGACGCCGGCGAAGTCCTCGGGCTTGAGGCTTGCGCCGCCAACCAATGCGCCATCGATGTCAGGCTGGGCCATCAGACCCTTCACGTTGTCGGGTTTGACTGAACCGCCGTAGAGGATCCGGACAGCGGCCGCGGCGTCCTTGCCGAACTTGGCTTCGACCAGACCGCGGATCGCCTTGTGGGCGTCCCCGGCGATTTCAGGAGTGGCCACTTTGCCAGTGCCGATCGCCCAAACGGGTTCGTAGGCGATGACGATCTGGGCAAACTGCTCGGCCGTGAGCGGGGCAATGCCGCCGTCGAACTGTGTTTTCAGGACGTCGTTGGTGCGGCCGGATTCGCGCTCTTCCAGGAGTTCGCCGACGCAGACGATGGGCTTGACGCCCGATTCAAGCGCGGCGACAGTCTTCTTGCAGACGCTCTCGTCGGTTTCGCCGAAGAATTGGCGGCGTTCGCTGTGGCCGATGATGACCCACTCGCAGCCGGCAGCCTTGAGCATCGCCGGGCTGACTTCGCCCGTGAAAGCGCCGTCTTTGTTGGTCCAGCAGCAGTCCTGGCCACCGATGCCGACCTGGCTTCCGGCAGCGCCTTCCACCGCCGCGGCAATGGCGACAAACGGCGGGCAGATGGCCACATCAGCGTGGGCCGAACCCGCCACCAGCGGGATGAATTTCTCAAAAAAAGCTTTCGTGTCGGCCGGCGTCTTGTACATTTTCCAATTGCCGGCCAGCAGGGGTTTACGCATATGTCAATCTTAGCGCATAGCAGACTCTTCGGTCTGAATCGAAAGGCGGCTTTCAGGCCGGCTGAGGGGCGCAATGCTCGGCGAAGGCCTGCTTCAAGGTTTCGGCGATTTCCGGCGCCGTGCTCGTCTCGATCTGGAAGCGGTGCAGCGCCCAAACAAGCTTGCCTTCGCGAAAAAGCGCCATCGACGGAGAGGACGGCGGGATGCCATGCAGATGACGTTCGCGCAGGTGAGCGACCGCCTCAATGTCGCCGCCGGCGAAAACCGTTGCCGCGACGTCCGGCTTCACGGCGCTCTGCATCGCCATCACCACGGCTGGGCGCGCCTTTCCGGCGGCGCAACCGCAGACGGAGTTGGTCACCATCAGGACCGTCTGACGGCCGGAAATGAGGCCATCGACGTCTGCGGGAGTCCGGGTTTCGACGACGCCGTGGCGGGTCAGATCCTCGCGCATGGGCGTGATCAGCACTTCGGAGTAGGGCATGTCCCTATTCTCGCATGAATCAGTACTTAATCGTACAGTCCGCGCCAATCGTTCCGCCGCACTTCCAGCGGATCGAGAAACGCCGCCAGACCGTTGAGCAGACTCACCTTTGTCCCTTCGACGTTATTCCACCGCACCGGAACCTCCAGGATCCGCAGGCCATGCTTCTTGGCGATGAAGAGGATTTCGACATCGAAGCCGAATCCTTCGATCTGCTGCCTGGCGGCGATGAGCGACGCGGCCTTGCGGGAGACCAACTTGAAGCCGCACTGGGTATCGCGGTAGGGCAATCCGGTGATCAGCCGCATGACGAGGTTGAAAAATCGCCCGCTCATCTCGCGAAACAGCGGCTGGCGGACGCCGATCAGGCGTCTGTCCAGGGCGCGCGATCCGATGGCGCCGTCGGCGCCGCCCGCTTCAACGGCGGCGGCGAGTTTGCCGAATTCGTCGATTGGGGCCGACAGGTCGGCATCGGTGAAAAGAACCCAATCGCCCTTGGCTTCGCGCAGTCCGTGGCGCACGGCGTAGCCTTTGCCGCGGTTGCCAGGGTTCTCGACAAGGCGGACGCGGGCGTCGGCCGCGGCGGCGTCCAGCACCACTTGCGCGGTGGCGTCGCGCGATCCGTCGTTGACGGCGATGACCTCGGCGAAAGCCAGATCCCGCCCGTCGAGGTAGGACAGAACCGTCTTGAGAGAGGCCGGCAGGCGGCTCTGCTCGTTGTATGCCGGGATAACAATTGTCAGGGACTTCAAGCACGCCCATTTTATAATGGTCTTTCTCCCCCAGGAGCCAAACATTTGTCCCTAGAACAGGATCTCTTCGACCAGCGCTTCACGCGCATCCGCGAAATTGAAGCGCTCGGGTACCGTGCCTACGGGCAGCGCTTCGATTTTTCTGACACCCTCGACGCCCTCCACGCGCGCTACGGCCCGAAGACGGCCGAGGAGCTTGACGCCGAAAAACCGCGCGTCCGGATCGCCGGCCGGATCATGACCGTGCGCCGCATGGGCAAGGCCGGATTCATGCACCTGCAGCAGCGCACGGCTCGTTTGCAGATTTACGTGAAGAAGGACGCCGTGCCCGAGCGCGACTTCCAGCTTTACCAGTTGGTGGACATGGGCGACGTCGTTGGCGCGGAAGGCTACATGTTCCGTACCCGCACGGGCGAACTCTCCGTCCATGTCGATTCGATGACCTTCCTGTCGAAGAACCTGCTCGGACTGCCCGAGAAGTATCACGGGCTGGAGGATGTCGAGATCCGCTACCGCCAGCGCTATCTCGACCTGATTGCGAATCCTGATGTTCAGAAAGCGTTCGAGACGCGGGCGCGGGTTGTCGGATCCTTCCGCCGCCAGCTCGAGGCGCGCTCGTTCATCGAAGTCGAGACGCCGATGATGCAGCCGCTCTACGGCGGCGCGGCGGCGCGCCCGTTCGTGACGCACCACAACACGCTCGATATCGACCTTTACCTGAGGATCGCGCCGGAGTTGTACCTGAAGAGGCTGATCGCCGGTGGCATGGAACGCGTCTTCGAGATCAACCGCAATTTCCGCAACGAAGGCGTTTCGACCCGTCACAATCCTGAGTTCACGATGCTCGAGTTCTATCAGGCCTATGCCGACTACCAGGACCTGATGCAGCTCTCCGGTGAACTTTTGAAGAATGTCGCCATCGATGCCACTGGCTCGCCAGAAGTCGAATACTTGGGCACGAAACTGGACTTCGGCCAGGTCCGCCGCTTCACGATTCGAGAGGCGGTCCGCGAGTTTTACAAGGGCAAGGACACCCCGTCGATGGACGACGTTCGCGACCCTGTCTGGCTCGGCCGCCACTCCGACAAAGCCACGGCGGGCGAGGCGCTGGTGGACATTTTTGAGCGTCATTGCGAAGAGGCGCTCGTCCAGCCGACCATCATTTATGAGTACCCGGTCGAGGTGTCTCCGCTCGCGAAACAGAATCCCGATGAGCCGTCGATGACCGATCGCTTCGAGATTTACGCCGCCGGCATGGAGATCGGCAACGCGTTCACCGAGTTGAACGATCCCGATGAGCAGCGCAAGCGTTTCGAGATGCAACTGGCCATGAAGGAGCGCGGCGACGAAGAGGCGCACCAGATGGACGAGGACTATCTCCGGGCGCTTTGCTATGGCATGCCGCCCACCGCCGGCGAGGGCATCGGAATCGACCGTGTGACGATGCTGATGACCGGCTCGAAGTCGATCCGCGATGTAATTCTGTTCCCGCTGCTGCGGCCCGAGGGGCCGATCGGCATCGCGGACTGGCTGCGCGCGGCCTCGGGGAAGGAGTAACCTGCTTTGATGCGCGCTTTCGAATTGTTTGTTGCGGCGCGCTATCTGCGGGCGAAGCGGAGGCAGGCTGTGCTGGGCGTCATCACGGTCATCTCGGTGGCCGGCGTGGCCGCGGGCGTGATGGCCCTGGTGATCGCGCTGGCCGTCAACAATGGCTTCCGTTCAACGCTCGAAACGACGTTGCTCGGCGCGACACCGCATGTCGTCCTCTTGGAGAAGGAGCCTAGCGAGGGCATTCCGGACTGGCAGGCTTTGACGGGCAAGCTGCGCTCACTGCCGGGTGTGGTCTCCGCATCGCCGGCGCTCTATGGCAAGGTCTTTCTCGCGGGGCCGCAACAGTCGGCAGAGGCGACGCTGAAGGGCGTGCTGCCACAATCCGTCGAGTGGCGTCATGCGATGCGTGAAGGTTCGCTCGATCGCCTCGGCGAACCCAAGACCGTCGTCCTCGGCGCGCCGCTCGCGCGCAGGACCGGCATGACGCTGAACTCCTGGGTCACCGTCGTGACTCCTCAAGGTGAACTCACGCCGCTCGGACCGCGCGCCTTGCAGGTGCGTTATCGCGTCGTTGGCATCTTCGAGACCGGCTTCTATGACCTCGACAACACCTACGCCATCACGTCGCTCGAAAGCGCTCAGCGTCTGTTTTCGGTGGGCGACGTGGCCAATGCGATTGAGTTAAAGATCAGCGATGTCGATCGTGGTCCCGAGATCGCCGCCGCCGCCGAAGCAGCGGCTGGGTCCAAGCTTGGCGCGACGCACTGGATGGAGCAGAACCGCCAGCTTCTCGGCGCGCTGAAGATGGAGCGCACTGTCAGTTTGGTCACCATCTCGCTCATCCAACTGGTGGCGGCGTTGAACATTCTGACCGCGCTGGTGATGGCTGTGATGGAGAAGCGGCGCGACATCGCGGTGCTGATCTCCATGGGCGCCAAACGCGCCCAGATCGCGCGCATCTTCGTCGCGCAGGGGCTGATGATCGGCTCGGCCGGCGTCGTGTTGGGGCTCGTTGCCGGATACGCGCTGTCCTGGTGCGCCGGCCATTATCGATGGTTCCCACTCGACGCTGAGATTTACTCAATTGCGTTCGTGCCATTCGAACCCAGGCTTGCCGACGCGCTGTGGATCGCCGCCGTGGCGCTTGGCGTGTCGCTGTTGGCGACGCTGCATCCGGCGCGTTCAGCGTCCAGGATCGAGCCCGTGGAGACCCTGAGATATGAGTGATTCATCCGCGCCGCTGATTCAGAACAGCGGCCACGACAAACCAGGTATCACGCACGCACTGACGTCGATTCTGGCGTGTCATGGAGCGCGCACGCTCGACATCGGATAGGTGGCGATCGACGAACTCGCCGCCGATGCTGCGCTTGGCCGGATTGGGCATCGCCTTCCGCGCCAAACCGCGGGTGCGCGCCTCGGCCGGCCAGTCGCTGGCTTCGCTCGGCCTGGACGGAATCCTTTACCTGATCGGAGTCCGCGACCGCGACCTTGAGCACCCGCCGGCCCGAGGCCCGAGGCCCTTGATTACTTGCGCGCCTTCGGATAACGTGGGTCCGAAAAGGAGTCCCATGTCTTCATTGACCGTTCTCTCCAATCCATCGCGGCGCGGCTTCGTCTCCGCCTGCGCCGGCTGCGCCGCGGCCTGTCTGGCCAGGACTCCGCGTGCAATGGCGGCGCCCGCGCCCATCGGTAGAAAGACGAGGGTGAGCGTGGTGTTCACGCAGGCGGCCAAGGACAAGGAAGGCTGGCCGTATGTGAACTTCGACTACGAGTCGAAGAAGAAGGAGATCCTCGCCGGACTCGAAGCAGCCTCCTCATTTGCCGAGTTCACCACGGCCACGGCCATGAGCGCCGAGGATTCGAAGCGAATTCTCGAAGCCGGCCAGAACGCCGATGGATTCCTCGTCTTCCTGCTCGGCATTCCCAGCGGCGGCGCCGGTCGCGAGATCGCATTCTCCGGCAGACCCACCATCGTGGTCGACCATCTGTATGGCGGCACGGGCGAGTTTCTTGGGGCGTATGGCCCGGCACGCAAGAAAGGGTTGCCGGTGGCGGGCGTCGCGTCGAGTCGTTTTAGCGATGTTATTCAGACCCTGCGGGCGCTCGACACCGTTCAGCGAGCCAACGGCGCGCGCATCCTCGACGTCACGCGACGCGACCCTTCGCGGTTGTCCGGCGAAATCAAGACCGCCTATGGAGCCGACGTCATCAAGGTCGCTGGCGATGAACTGAGCGCGTTCTACGACAAGGCATCGCTCGACGAGGCCCGCCAATGGGCGCAGTCTTGGATCAAGGGCGCCAAACGAGTTGTCGAACCTTCCCGCGAAGAGATCGTCGAATGCGGCCGGATGTATGTCGCCATGAAGAACATGCTCGACCAGCAGCGCTCCCGTGTTATCACCGTCGATTGCCTGGATCTGTTTTACGCCAATCAACTCCGCTCGTATCCCTGCCTGGGCTTCTTTCAGTTGAACAACGACTGCAACGTCGGCGGTTGCGAAGCGGACCTCACCTCAACTTCAACGATGTTGCTGATGACCAATCTCACCGGCCAGCCCGGTTACATCTCCGACCCCGTTCTCGACACCGCGACGAACCAGATCATCTACGCGCATTGCGTCGCGCCGAGCAAGGTCTGGGGTCCGGACAAGCCCGCCAACGAATACCACATCCGCAGCCACTCGGAAGACCGCAAGGGAGCGGCCGTGCGCTCGCTGATGCCGCTCGGCGTGATGACGACATCGCTTGAGTTCTTGCCCGGACGCAAGGAAGTCATCATGCACCAGGCCAAGACCGTCGCCAACATCGATGAGGACAAGGCGTGCAGGACGAAACTGGCCGCCGTGCCCCGCGACGCCGCCAAGCTCGCCGAAGACTGGCAGGCCGGCTGGCACCGCGTCACTTACTACGGCGACCACCGCATGGCCGTCGATGCCCTGGCCGCGTTGCTCAAGTTCAAGGTGACCGTTGAGGGCTGATCTCTCACTGAAACGGCGCTGGTCCCCGCCACGGCAGTCTGCGCGATAGCCGCGCTGTCCACGCTGCCCGCGCTCGGCCTGGACGGGAGAGTTGTTGCGATGCCACGGCGCGGCTGATTCACCGCATCGGCGGAATTCCAGCATAGCCCTATCGGCTATCCTGAATGCTTGTGTGCGGCATAGCAGGTTTCACGACGCTGGACCATCCCGTCGAGCGCGGCCGTATTCGCGGCGTCATCTCGACCATCAGCCATCGCGGCCCCGATGGCCAGGGCGTTTACGAATCGGCCGGCGTGGCGCTCGGGAACGCGCGCCTGTCGATCATTGATGTCGATTCGGGCCATCAACCGATGTACGCCGGCGACATCGTCATCGTCTATAACGGCGAGATCTACAACCATGCGGCGCTACGCGCCGAACTCGAAGCGCTCGGCCATACTTTCGATACGCGGTGCGATACGGAAGTTGTCCTGCGGGCGTTCATTCAATGGGACGTTGAGTGCTTCTCGCGTCTTCGCGGTATGTTCGCCATCGCGATCTGGACTGAATCCACTAAGCGCCTTGTCCTGGCCCGCGACCGCATGGGCATCAAGCCGCTTTACCTCTACCATCGCGGCCGCGACATCTACTTTGGCAGTGAACTCAAGAGCCTCTTCGCCCACCCCGAAATTCCGCGCCGGCTCGACCTCAATGGTCTCGGCTACTATCTCTCGTTGAACTACGTCCCCGCGCCCTACACGCTCGTCGAAGGCATTGAGAAGCTCAATCCGGGCGAGATGCTCGAATGGCGCGCAGGCGAAATCCATCGCACGGCATATTGGAATCTGCGGCTCGCGCCGCGGTCCTGGACAATCGAGGATGCTAAGGCCCGTCTCGATGAACTTCTCGCCCTCTCGGTTCGTGAGCATCTGATCTCCGACGTCCCGCTCGGCGTATGGGCCTCGGGCGGCCTCGATTCCTCAACTGTGCTGCACTACGCAGCGCAGGAAGCCCCGCGCCTGAAGACCTTCTCGATCTCTTTCAAAGGCCATTCGCACGACGAGAGCGAGTTCTTCCGCCAGGTAGCCGCGCAGTATGGCACGGACCATCACGAATTTGACCTCAACCCTGAAGCCGATCTCGAAGAGACCGTGCAGAAACTGGTCGATTTCTCCGACGAGCCATCGGCCGATGCCGGCGCACTGCCCGTCTGGTTTCTTTCGATGATGACGCGCCGTCATGTCACCGTTGCTTTGAGCGGCGAAGGCGCCGACGAACTCTTTGGCGGTTACCTTACCTACCGCGCCGACCACCTCTACCGCCATGCCAACCGCGCACCGGCCTGGATGCGCCGCGCCGGTCTTGCGCTGCTCGCCATGTGGCCGGTCTCCGACGACAAGATCAGCCTCGAATACAAGGCGAAAAGATTCCTGGAGGGCTCGCTGCTCAAGCCCGCATCGGCCCACCTGTTCTGGAACGGCACGTTCAGCATGGCGCAGAAACGCGCGCTATACGCGGCCCCGCGTCAGATCGATCCGGGCAGCCTGATCAACACCTTGCCCACCGAAGCGTTTTCCTGCGGAGACGTCAACCGCTTCCTGTGGCTTGACCAGCGTTACTATCTCGCCGACGACATTTTGAACAAGTGCGACCGCATGAGCATGGCCCATTCGCTTGAGGTACGCCCGCCGTTCCTCGACCACCGCCTTGTCGAGTTCGCCGCGTCGTTGCCGGAGGATTTCAAGATCCAAGGCAAAACGCTGAAATTCATTCTCCGCGACCTCATGCGCGGCAAATTACCCGAAGCCGTCCTCACCCGTCCTAAGGAAGGCTTCGACATTCCGGCGCACCGCTGGTTCCGCGGACCCCTCAAATCGCTGCTCGACGAGACCGTCTCCGAGGCGGCGGTGAACGCGACCGGCGTCTTCAACTGGGCGGCTGTCCAGCGCATCAAGTCCGAGCACCACAGCCGACGGGCCAGCCACGGCTACGGCCTCTGGGGCCTCCTGATTCTGTTTCTATGGATGAGAAGATGGAAGATCGAATGCGCCGTCACGCGCTGATCGTCTTGCTGTTCGCCGCGGCGATTTACCTGCCCACGCTGCTGGCGCCGCCGCATCTCATGGACGATGTCGATGCCGTCCAGGCGCAGATCGCTCGCAACATGCTCGATTCCGGCGATTGGGTCACGGCGCGGCTTGACGGCGTCGTTTACCTCGAAAAGTCGCCGCTCAAGTATTGGATGATGGCCATCTCTTACGCCATCTTCGGCGTCCATGACTGGGCCGCGCGCATCATCGTCGTCGCCTCGATTCTCGCGCTCTGCTGGCTCGTCCTCGCCTTTGGCCGCTGGGCATTCGGCGAGAAGCAGGGCTTTTATGCGGGACTGACCATCGCAACGTCGATCGGACTCTTCCTGTTCACCCGCATCCTCATCCCCGACGTCATCCTCACGGCCACAATTACACTCGCCATGTGGGCGCTCGCGCGCACACTCGATGACTGCGAACCGCGCCCTCGGCTCTGGGCCGCCATCATGGCCGCGTCGATCGCCGTAGGGCTGCTCCTCAAAGGGCTGATCGCCGCCGTCTTCCCGGTTGGCGCGGGTTTGCTCTGGCTCGCCCTCACCGGCCATCTCTTTGACCTCGCCACATGGAAACGGCTGCGCCCGTTCTCCGGTGCGGCCATCATCCTCCTGATCGCCGCCCCGTGGCACATCCTCGCCACAATCGGGAACCCGCCTTACTTCGACTTCTCGATGGACTCCGGACCCGGCAAGTACCGCGGCTTCTTCTGGTTTTATTTCTTCAACGAGCACATCCTGCGCTTCCTCGATCGCCGCTGGCCGCGCGACTACAACACAGTCCCGCGCTATCTCTTCTGGCTCTTCCACCTGCTTTGGTTTTTCCCCTGGTCGGCATACTTTCCGCGTCTGGCCAAGTTGACCTACCGCCAAAGCGATCGCGCCTCACGCACACGCCTGCTCATGCTCTGCTGGGCCGGCTTCATCCTCGTGTTCTTCACGTTCTCCACGACGCAGGAATACTATTCGCTGCCCGCATATCCGGCGCTCGCGCTCCTGCTCGGGTGCGCCATCGCCGAGGGCTCGACATGGGTTCGTTTGGGCGCGAAGGCCGCTGCCGCCATCGCCACCGCGGCGCTCGCGGCCATTGTCTTCATCCTCGCCAACGTCTGGAACCTGCCCACGCCCGGCGACATCTCGCGCGCCCTTACACAGAATCCCGGCCTCTATACCCTCTCGCTCGGTCACATGGGAGACCTCACGCTCCACTCCTTCGCCTACCTTCGCACGCCACTCATCCTTGCTGGACTCGCCTTCCTTTGCGGCGCAGCCGCGGCGTGGCGCTGGCGGGCGTTGAAGACACAAATCGGACTCGCCATCATGATAGTGTTGTTGCTCAACGCCGCACGCATGGCCATGATCACCTTCGATCCTTACCTGAGTTCTCAGCCGCTCGCCGCCGCGCTCAAGTCAGAACTCGCCGCGCGCCCCGGCACGGTTGTTTTCGACAACCAGTACTACACGTTCTCCAGCGTCTTCTACTACGCCGGCCCGTCCAGTGTCCTGTTGCTCAACGGCCGTGTCAATAATCTCGAATACGGCTCCTACGCGCCCGGCGCGCCGGACGTCTTCCTCGACGACGCCAGCTTCGCCAGCCTATGGACCGGCAGTGGACGCGCCTATTTGCTGGTCGAAGAGCCTTCCGCCGGGCGCATCAGAACCATCGTCCAACCAGCCGCGCTGCACTTGGTCAAAGCGAGCGGCGGTAAGTCTCTCTTCGTCAACCATCCGCCAGCGGAGGGTGCAGCGCCGTGAGTCTACTCATCGATGTGTCGCCCCTGATGCTCCGCAGCGCCGGTGTGAAAGCGTACATCTGGTATTGGACCAGGGCGCTGATCGACGCCGCTGGCAAGGATGCCGTGCGCACCTTTCCGCGTGTCGATTTCTCGGGAACGCTCAATCATGAGAGCAGCATGGCGAGCGTCTTGGAAACCTTCGCGGGTCTCGCCACCCTCTATGCGACAAACTACCTGGGCCTGCCCCTCATCAATCTGGGGCTCGGCCGCACGAAGCTGTTTCACGCGACAAATCAGGTCCGCCGCGCCCCGCGCGTCAAACTGTTGACTTCGACGCTGCACGACCTCACATGCTGGTCGATGCCCTCCATGCACACCCAGGACAACATCCGAGCCGACTCGGAATTCGCCGAACGCGTCTGGAAGCGCGCCGATGCGCTCATCGCCGTCAGCGAGAGCACGAGGCGCGACGCGATCAACTATCTCGGCATCGCGCCGGATCGTGTTGTGACCATCCACTCGGGCGTCAGCGAGCCCTTCTTCGACGTCACCGATCAAGCCGCCCGCGACGCTGCCCGAAAGCACTCGCTCGACAAGCCCTTCGTCCTCGTTGTCGGAACGATCGAGCCGCGCAAGAACACCGCCCGTCTGCTTGATGCCTGGTCGTCTCTACCGGATCGCTACCGGCGCGATTTCGACCTCGTCCTCGCCGGTCCAGCTGGATGGGCCACCGAACGCATCGTGGCGCGCCTGCGCCAGTCGTCCATTGGTGTTCGCTGGCTCGGCTACGTCGCCGAAGCAGACCTTCCCGGCCTGACGCGCGCCGCCACCGTCGCCGCCTATCCTTCGCTATATGAGGGTTTCGGATTCCCTGTCGCCCAGGCGATGGCCGCGGGCACGGCCGTGCTGACATCGAATGTGTCGTCGCTGCCTGAAGTGGGCGCGGATGGCTGTGAATACGTCGATCCGATCAGCACCAAGTCGATTGCCGCGGGTCTCATCCGCCTGCTCGACTCCGATTCGCTTCGCCTTCAACTCGGCGCCGCCGGAGCCGCCACTGCCCGTCTTCGCTACCGCTGGAGCATCTGCGCCGAACGTTCTTTGAGTCTATTCCGGAACCTCGGCGCGTTCTGATCCCGCCTCGCCCACCATCTGCTGACAACCCGCTCCCCGCGGGCAAGTGAATCTCGGACTTGGGGAAGCGCAGCGTCGCCATCGCTGCTCCTGCCAGCACGGTCTGAATCAGCGGATCCCAAATGAAAATGTTGCGCGTGATGCCAACCATCCCGTGGCCGAAAACGCTTGTTGCCCGAATCCCCTGGATGCGTCCGTCCTTCTCCCCCGGTTCTCGTGCATTGTCCAGAGCAATCAGTTTCGCCTCGACCGGAATTGTCTCCCCGTCGGCCAGCAGAAGCGTGTGAAACACGGGCTTGATGGTCGCCCGGCCGCGCCTGAGTCCGAAGCCCACCCGCTTCACTTCTTCAAGCTCGCCAAACAAACGCGCGCCCGCTGGGATTCGTGCTCCGCCGCTGGCGTTGAAGTCTCGGAAGCCGCCGCCACTCTTCCAGATGTGATAACCCAGACCGCCGCCGAGCACCGACCGCAGGTCCAGGTCCATGAACTTGTCGTAGTCGAAGTCGGTCGTGCCGAAGACGAACAACTTGTTGTTCACGTCCCGGTCGATCCGGTAGCCCGAGATCCGGTTCGCAGTCGCCCCAAACGGCTCTGCGTTGGACTGTGATGCATACACCTGGCTGAAGTACAGCCCCATCCTGTTCTTGCCTGCCTGGCGCGATGCTGCGGCCGCCGTCGCAATCGGCGACGTCTTTGCGTTGCCGGCGGAACCGGCGAAATCCAGGGCGACAAAACCCGACCAGAAATCGTTCAGCCTCGGATTGTTGACCCGCTCCTGCTCCCGCTCCCAGGCCCTTTGCTCACCAGCCGTCCGGAGCGCCAACACGTCCGCCAGCGGCGCCTTATACGACGCGCCTTCGCCGGTCTTGATCTCGACCGCGCCCTCCGCGGCTGGCGCCACCTGCCCAACAACGGTTCTGTCCTTCAATTGCACGTGCAGCAATTCGTCAGCCGCGAAGGATACAACCTGCGCCCGATCAATCGTCACCTCGCCCGCATAGGCCGGTTTCAGCGCCAGCGTCTTGGCGCCGGACTTCACGATCCTTCCCGCGATCCTGTCGCCATTCTTCAACACAACCTGGTCCGCCATCAGAAGACCGCTCGCGAGCGACAAACCAAATATGAGTCGCACAGTTCTACCTCTTTTGAATCCGCTCTCATCCCACTGTCGCGTCAAGCCAGCCCGTCCTACCACGAGCCTGCGCGTACCACCAGCCCGAACGTGAAACTGAATCCGTTGTTATAGGACAACGGCCCCTCGCCCGGACCCCAGACATGCTTATATTCGAGCCTCGCCACCCGCAACGCCAACGCCGGATGCAACCTGACGTCCATCCCGCCGCCCACGCTCATCGCCACGCGGTTGTTCTGCAACTGCGTCACCGTGCTGTCATCATGGCTTCCCTGCCGGCGGGTTTCCTTGGTCACCTGCATCCCGCCGATCTGCGACTGAAGAAACGGGCTCCACCTGGCACCCGCCCGCAGTGTCCACCTCGGTCCTGTCTGATAGGTGAGAGTGTCGCCGGTCCAGCCGCTATCGAGCCCTGTCAGGTCGCACCCCGAAACGTCCAGCAGCATCCGCACCGACGGCCTCACCCGCACCGCCGCTTCCCCGCCGCCGCCTTGACACGCGATACGCCGGCCGTTGAATTGATAGAAAACCGGGCGGTAATGCATCGAGATCTCCACCACCGCATCCCCAAATTCACCCATCCGCACGGTCGCGGCGCCCGGCAGTGGCTTGGCGATTAATCCGCGCTCCCGCGCATCCAGGAAACTCTTCAACTTGCCCGTGAAGATCCCCGGACGCGTATCTCTCGCCCACGGCACTCGCAGGCTCATCACATTGCCAAACGACCTCGCCGGATTCAGCCCGCTGCGCAACAGGAGGAGCGCCGCACGGTTGCCGATTCGCTTCTCCAGCGGCTTGATCACATAGCGGTCCAACGCGTCTTCGCCCACCATCCACATCGTGCCAATCACCGGCGTCGCCACGTGATCCACGAACCCCTGTTGCGGGTAGTACTTCTGGACCTGCCCGATCGTCGCTTCGCTGAATGGACCCACCTCAAACTGCGCGCTATAGATTGCAGCGTATGCCGTTGCCCGTAACCGGCTCCTCCAATACACCGGCCCGTCGCCAAACTCCACCTTGCGGTAATCGCGGTCATGGTTGGTCCAAATGAACCCGGACACCGCGCCCTGCATCGGGTGGCCCACGTAGTTCACAATGAACGGATCCCCGTCCGACCATCCGCGAAGGCTCGACAACGCTGCCGCATACCCGCTGAAGAACGGCTGCCGTAGGCCCTCCCGCGTCCCCGGCTCGGTGGCGATACGGAACGAATGCTCAACCCCCAGGAAGAGAAAGCTCGACCGGAACAGCCCCCGCCAGTCGACGCCGTTCTCAATGTCGGGCTTGATCCAGGGTTCGCCGTACTTGGCCACGGATTCTATTGCGGGCGCGGCAGGTGGGTCGTTTGCCGCATCCGCAATCTCGCCGCTCTGCCCCCAGCATGGGCAAAGCAGCGCGCTAATCAGAAGCAGAGTGCATGAGCCAGTCAGCGGAAACATGGTTCAGGGGCATGACGAGCCCGTCCCAATCTCATGTGACGAATTCGTCTCAAAATCAGTGGATGCGCATTCGACCTCTCCAGTTTCACCGATCCCGGGGCCGCGAAAGAAGAGATCGGGTTCCTGCTCGCATTGTTGTCAGCGCAGGCAAAGGAAAGCAACCTGCGATTCGAATGGATCCTGCCAGAGAAAACGATCGGGGAAGTGGTACGCCCGGTAGGATTCGAACCTACGGCCTTTTGCTCCGGAGGCAAACGCTCTATCCAGCTGAGCTACGGGCGCGTTCCCTTACTGAATGTATTGTAGCCGATTCCGCCGCCGGCTCGAACCAGTTAGTTCAACCTCCAGCCCTGGTTCTCTGGACTGTCCTTCAGATACGTGCGGCCGGCGGGCCGTTCAATCGCACTCCCCGCATTGATACCATGGTCATCGTATGAAAGTTGCAGTCGCTGGTCTCGGTTTCATGGGCCTCACCCATCTGAAGGCCTACAACAGAATTGAAGGAGTCGAAATCGCCGGTGTCGCCTCGATCGACCCAAAGGCGCTCTCGGGCGATTTCTCCCACATAGGCGGAAACTTCGACGTCTCCGGCGCCGCGCTCGACATCTCCGCCGCCGCCAAGTTTGAAGACCCGTTCGAATGCGTCCGCATGGAAGGCGCCGATGCCGTCGATCTCTGCCTGCCCACCAATCTCCATGCGCCAGTCGCCATCGAAGCTCTCGAACACGGCAAGCACGTCCTGGTCGAAAAGCCGATGGCGCTCGATGAAGCGGAAACCACTCGCATGATGGACGCCGCCAAAGCAGCCGGCAGGATCCTCATGTCGGCTCAAGTCCTGCGCTTCCACCCCGCCTACAAAGCTCTGATCGGCGCCGTCCAAGCCGGCAGGTTCGGCCGCGTTCACCACGCCCTGTTCCGCCGCCGCTGCTCCGCGCCTGGATGGTCGGGCTGGCTCGCCGACAAGTCGCTCTCCGGAGGCGGTGTCTTCGACCTGCTCATCCACGACATCGACATGATGCTTGTCTGCTTCGGCATCCCCGACGCAGTCCGCTCCTGGGGCCACGAAGACCTCGCTCGTGGCATCGACGCCATCACCTCCCAGTTCGAATACCCCGGCTCCGGCGCCGTCACCGTAACCGGCGGCTGGCACCATCCCAAGGCCTACCCGTTCTCGATGGAATACACCGTCGTCGGCGAAAATGGCGCCATGGATTTCTCGTCCGAAGGACGCCCGGTCCGCTGGTTCGACGCCGATGGCACGGCGGCCGAAGTCGAACTCTCCAGCGTCGACGGCTATCAGGCTGAGATCGAGTACTTTGTCGAATGTTGCCGCACCGGCCGCCAACCCGACCGCTGCACCCCCGAATCCTCCGCCGCTGCTGTCCGCTTAGCGCGGACGGCCGAGGCAGCCCGTTCCAAAAAAGGAGAACCCGTCCCTTGCCAACTCTAAAAGACCGCGAAGCCGGCATCTTCTTCTGGGTCGAACCCGATGCCCAGGCCGCACTGCAGGCCGTGAAACAGTGCGGGGTCGTCTCAGGCCAACTCGGCGTCGATGGCACAGTCGTCCTCAATGAGGCTACAACACAGGCCTGGCGCGAGGCTCTCGCCGCGGAGGACTTCCATCTCTGGACCGTCTTTGCCGCCTATACCGGCGAGTCCTACGACGACATCCCCACCGTCGAGCGCACCGTCGGCTTCATCCCTCGGGACACACGCGCCGAGCGCGAAATCCGCACCATGCAGGTCATCGAATTCGGCGCTGCCCTTGGCGTCAAGAGCTTCGGCTGCCATGTCGGCTACATTCCGCACGACGCGTCACATCCCGATTACATCGGAGTCCGCGACATGGTCCGCCGCATCGCCGACTTCGCCGCCTCCCATGGAATGACCTATTGCCTCGAGACCGGCCAGGAACCAGCCGCGCAACTCCTTGAGTTTTTCAAGGACGTCGACCGGCCCAACGTCAAGATCAACTTCGATCCGGCCAACATGATCCTATACGGTTCGGGCGAACCCGTCGCCGCCTTCCGCCTGCTGCGCGACCACGTCATCAGCGTCCACGGCAAGGACGGCGATTGGCCCGACCCGGCCACGCCCGGCGCGCTCGGCGCCGAACGCCTGCTCGGCGAAGGTTCGGTCAATATCCCGAACTTCATGGCCGCGTTGCGTGAGACCGGCTACAACGGCCCCATCTGCGTCGAATCAGGAGTCCACGGCGAAGCCAACCGTTGGGCCGTACTCAGCCGGGCCGTCGGTATCCTGAACTCACTCCGGTAACGATCCAGGAAACAAAAACGCTAGCCGCCATCGCAGGAAGCGTTCTGGCCCTGCTGTGGCCTGTGGTCCGCAAAAATAGCACCGGTGCCTATCGCAAACCTCGAACTGAATGAGAACATGGAGCTTGCGCTTCATTCGTTACTTCC